>JAZKFR010000001.1:0-15813 GCA_040386295.1 Pseudomonadota bacterium
GGCTTGGCGTCAGCAACTTGCCCGAAGCGATAACGCGAATACGCGCTTTGAGCCCGGTTTCGATCAAGGCGTCGACCACCCGAGGCAAGGCTTCGTCGATCGATAAGGCCATATGATCGGCCAAGGCCTGTGGCGCTGCGCCGCTCCCGCCTTCACCACCATCAATAACCAAAAAATCCGGCGCTGACTGCAAGCCACGCTGGTGAATCGCCGTCGTCAGTTGGTTCATAAAGTGCCAACCCCCAATGGCTGTTTTAATCCCTACCGGTTTACCGGTCACTTCGCGCACGTGAATAATCGCGTCGAGCAGCGCGTCAATATGCTCAATATCGTCGTGCCGATTTGGGCTGAGCGAATCTTGCCCAGCCGGAATACCGCGAATTTGCGCAATTTCGGCGGTGACTTTAGCGCCCGGCAAAACCCCGCCCTTACCGGGCTTGGCGCCCTGCGAGAGCTTGATCTCAAAAGCGCGCACCGTTTCATGCGCCGCTAGTTCGCGCAAACGTTCGTCGGAGAGGTGGCCGTTGTCATCGCGCACCCCATATTTGGCCGTGCCGATCTGAAAAATAATGTCGCAGCCGCCTTCTAAATGGTGTGGCGACAAACCGCCTTCACCGGTATCCATCCAACACCCAGCAATCGCCGCCCCGCGTGACAAAGCGCGTACCGCCGGTTTGGAAATGGCGCCAAAACTCATGCCGCTGATGTTGAGCAAGGAATGGCTCAAATAAGGCGTGCGGCAATAGCCCTCGCCAATCATCAAAGGCGGTGTGGCCTGACGGTTTTTGTCCAACACGGGGAAGGGCGCATTGACAAAGATAAGCGCGCCCGGCTCGTTGATGCGGTAGGTCGAGCCAAAAGCAATCGTCGTGTCTTCATTTTTAGCCAGGCGATAAACCCAGCTGCGCGTCGCCCGGTTGAACGGCATTTCCTCGCGGTCGCCCAGAAAAAAATATTGGCGAAAATACTCACCCAAACGCTCAAAAAAATAACGGAAATGGCCAATTAAAGGGAAGTTTCGTAATACCGCATGTTTTGTCTGCGTGATATCGCGCACATAAAAAAACAAAACCGCTGCGACCAAGGCAGCTAAGGTCGATAAAACCAGAAGCACGGTGAGACTGAGGCTAAACATGTCAAGCATTAGAACTCCTCCGAGATGTTAAAATTTTCCAGCTTTTTTGTGCCCTCCGCGCCAGTGTATGAGGAATCCGCGCAAAAACTTCAGTCATCTTGATTTTTCAGAAAGAAGCCCACGCATGTCCAGCCCACAGCCGAGCGCCCGCCTCGACGCCGCCTTGCACGGCGAACTTGTACGCAGTGTCGAATTTGCCCTTGCCGAAGATATCGGCAAGGGTGATTTGACCGCAGGTTTGATCCCCGCCAGCGCGCGTGCCAGCGCCCAAGTGATCACGCGCGAACCGGCTATTTTGTGCGGCCAAGCCTGGTTCTCGCGCTGCTTTACCGAGCTTGACCCCGAGTGCAGCTTGCGTTGGCAGGCTCAAGATGGCGATGCAGTCGCAGCAGGCGCCTTGCTGTGCACACTAGAAGGCTCTGCCCGCGCCCTGCTCAGCGGCGAACGCAGTGGGCTGAACTTTTTACAATTACTTTCTGGCGTCGCCAGTAAAACGCAGACCTACGTCGACGCCCTGCGCGGCAGCAAAACACGTGTCGTGGACACGCGAAAAACCATTCCCGGTTTGCGTCTGGCGCAGAAATACGCAGTCAAATGCGGCGGTGGCGAGAATCACCGGCTCGGTTTGTACGACGCCATCTTGATCAAAGAAAATCACATCCTGGCCGCTGGCGGCATTGCCGCTGCCTTAGCCGCAGCGCAACAGATCGCGGCAGAAAGTGCCGACCGCTGCCGCTTTATCCAAGTTGAAGTCGAAAGCCTAGAGCAATTGGACGAGGCTTTAAACGCTGGCGCCAGCATGATTTTGCTCGACAACATGGGGCTCGATAGTTTGCGTCAAGCAGTCAACATCAACGCAGGGCGCGCCTTGCTCGAGGCCTCAGGCAACGTACACCTAGCCACCTTGCGCGCGATCGCCGACACCGGTGTAGACCGAATCTCGATTGGCGAGTTGACCAAGCACCTTTGCGCCATCGATTTATCGCTGCGCCTGGTCACTGCCCGCGTTTAAAAACCCCCTAGAAAGCACGTCACTAGGCAGCCCCTGCGCGGCAACGGAAATCACACGCTTAACTGAGAAAAACTTAAGTGCTCTTATTTTGCCGCGTTCAAACCTTAGATATCGCTACAAATAGGGGAGGTACTGGAACTTAATAAACAAAATAGCCACTAACACTTATAGAGAGGTGTGTTTGATCGATTAAATCGCGATTAACCGCACGTCTCAGAAGCTGAAAAAAATAAAAAATATTATTTAATCAGGAGGATGACATGTTTAGAACTACCACAACTATCGCTCGTGGAGTACCGCCCAGCATCTCTGCTGCGTCACACATAAATCACTTGGGAGCAAAAGTCTCTATCGTGATACACCATGATGGTCTGACGTTGAACGCAATGCGGCAGCAGTTTCCACCAAACAAGTCGTTTAACGTCAGTGGGCACAACAGCATGATTATTCCGCCCTTTCTGCCTGTTAGCCCCCCGCTGCGTAATGTCTATGGTGGAGCGGCATGCCCGGTAACGCTGATTCCCCGAGAAGAATTGTTGTACATGAGCGGTGCTTTTAAGTACTGCGTCACGCAAAACCCCAGAACGCAAGCATTAGGCACGCTTGTCACAGAGAATGTTTCTGGCGCGCATACCGGGCTTCTCGCCATTGCTGAAAAAATGGGCTTAGATGTTGTGATGGCAGGGCATATTCACTTGATCAGCGGTGCAAAAGAAGGTGATGTGAGTGAGGTGAAAGCGATCACCAATACTTCTGGACACCTACAGCCCGAAGGAACGCCAGAGCAGCACGCGCTAGTAGAGCGGGCTTTTAAGGCAACGGGGCTGCATAACGTACAAGGTACAGCTGGAAACCAAAGGTGGTGTCCTTCCCTAGAGCGCTATGTGCCGGAGGCTATAGCGCTCTCAATCATGAATAAAGCACGCCTCATGCTGACGTAATCATTGCCGACGTTATTGGCTCAATAGGGCGCCCTTGGGCGCCCTATTCTTTGGTGTAGGTGTTTGGCTTAGACGCGTTTGCGCAAATAATCGATAAATTATTGCTGCCGAAGAACGGTTTCCCTGAGAAAATTGGCGGCTGGGCGTTAAGCTGCCTGCCTCATTTGAGGGTATTGGCGATCAAACTTGAATCGACTGGATTCTGCTCAGTTCAATGAACAATAGAGCAATAGAACAATAGGACTATAGGAGCTTTTGTACGATGAAAATTTGTGTCTTAGCTGGCGATGGAATCGGGCCAGAAATTATGAGCGAAGCCTTGCGCGTTCTTGAGGCGGTGCATCAGTTGACGCCTGGTGCCCCCACGCTGACGCTGACGCACGGCCTGATCGGCGGGTGCGCGGTGGATCAGTGTGGCGACCCTTTTCCTGAGGCCAGTCGGGCTTTGGCGCATGCTGCTGATGCTGTTTTGCTCGGTGCGGTCGGTGGGCCGCAGTGGGATGCTTTGCCACGTGCGCAGCGTCCCGAACGGGGTTTGTTGGCGATTCGTCTAGAGCTGGATCTGTTTGCCAATTTACGTCCCGCCGTGCTTTATCCTGAATTGGCCAACGCCTCTAGCCTCAAACCTGAACTGGTTGCCGGGCTTGACCTGCTGATCATCCGCGAATTGACCGGCGATATTTACCATGGCGAGCCACGTGGGATTGAGCAGCGCGATGGCAAACGTTTTGCCTTCAATACGATGAATTACAGCGAAGACGAAATTCGTCGAATTCTGCACGTAGCCTTTAAAACCGCGCGCAAGCGCAGCAAAAAGCTCTGCTCGGTCGATAAAATGAACGTCTTGGAAGCGTCGCAACTATGGCGCGACATCGCCAGCGAAATGGCGGCCGAATACCCGGATGTCACGCTCAGCCATATGTTGGTCGATAACGCAGCGATGCAGCTGGTGCGCAGGCCGAAACAATTTGACGTCATCGTCACCGGCAATATGTTCGGTGACATCCTTTCTGACGAAGCAGCAATGCTCACGGGCTCAATCGGCATGCTGCCCTCGGCTTCGCTCGACGCGAACAACAAAGGCCTGTACGAACCGAGTCACGGCTCAGCGCCGGATATCGCCGGGCAAAACATTGCCAATCCCTTGGCGATGATCCTCTCAGTGGCGATGATGCTGCGCCATACCTTTACCCAAGAAGCAGCGGCGCAACGCATTGAAGCGGCAGTGCAAAAAGTTTTGGCACAAGGCTATCGCACCTTGGATATTGACGAACCGGGCGCCCAACGAGTCGGCACCCGGGCAATGGGCGACGCAGTTCTGGCAGCGCTGTAACCCAGTATCACGCTCGTTTAAGTAGCGCGTGTGCTGGTGCAGCTGCCTCAGCTGCCTCAATTTGAATTTTGCAACTTAAGTTCGGACGGAAAAAATGAAACGAGTAGGGTTTGTTGGTTGGCGCGGGATGGTCGGCTCGGTATTGATGCAACGCATGGTCGAAGAACAAGACTTTGCGCAGATTGAGCCAGTTTATTTCTCAACCTCTGCGGTAGGCGGTGAAGCGCCGCGCTTCGGCGGCAAAGAAGCGGAACGGCTGCAAGACGCGATGTCGATCGAGGCACTGAAAAAAATGGACATCGTGCTGACCTGTCAGGGCGGCGACTACACGCGCGAGGTCTTCCCGCGTTTGCGCGCTGCCGGTTGGCAAGGGCATTGGATTGACGCGGCCTCTACCCTGCGTATGGAAAAAGACGCAGTGATCGTGCTGGATCCGGTGAATTTGCCGGTGATTCAGGCCGCGCAAGGTCAGGGCGGGAAGAATTGGATTGGCGGTAATTGCACGGTTTCGCTCATGTTGATGGGGCTGGGTGGCTTGTTTCAACACGGTCTGGTCGAGTGGGTCAGCGCGATGACGTATCAAGCGGCATCGGGTGCGGGGGCGCAGAATATGCGCGAGCTATTAGCGCAAATGGGTGCTTTGCACCAGTCTGTCGCCAGCGAGTTGGCCGATCCGGCCTCAGCCATTCTGGCGATTGACCGCAAAATTGCCGACACCCTGCGCCATACAGATTTCCCAAGTCAGCATTTCCGCAATACGCCCTTGGCCGGAAGCCTGATTCCGTGGATCGACGTTGCGGTAGAGCACGGGCAGTCGAAAGAAGAGTGGAAAGGCGGTGCAGAGTGCAACAAAATTCTCGGCAATCCGGCTTTCCGTAGTCCTGGCAGCATTCCGATTGATGGCCTGTGTGTGCGCATCGGTGCAATGCGCTGCCACGCCCAGGGCTTGACTATTAAGCTGAAAAAAGACGTCGGTATCGACGAGCTAAGCACTTTGATCGGGCAAGCGAATCCCTGGGTCAAAGTGGTTGCCAACGAGCGCGAGCAAACCGAGCAACAGCTCACCCCGGCAGCAGTGACCGGCACCTTGAGCATACCGGTCGGTCGTCTGCACAAAATGGCCATGGGGCCGACTTACTTGGCTGCGTTCACCGTCGGCGACCAGTTGCTTTGGGGCGCAGCTGAACCTTTGCGTCGAATCCTACGCATTCTGCTCGAACAGGCATGATTATTCACCGCTCAGACGCAGCACGCTTGTTCGCAGCGTTGCTTTGCGCCTGAGTTGCCTGAGCGCCCGGTTGATCCCGGGCGCTTTCTGCACGGGCTTTTGTTTCTCGCGTATGCTATCTTATAAGTAAGTTTAGATTGACCGTCTAAGCTTATGATCTATTTTAACAATCCAGACCCTGACGCTTAAGGTGGTGCCGTGGCTAAAAACGCAACCCACAAACTGAATTCTCGCTTAACCCGTGCGCGCGCTGCCGCTAAGACCGCTGCTAAAACCTTATCGATCGCAGCGCACACACGGTTTACACCGCGCTCTATCGTGGCCGGCTTAGCGCTATGTTGTCTGGCGCCAACAGCAGGCGCGGCGGGGCTGGGTAAGGTGACGGTACTGTCCGCCCTGGGGCAACCGCTGCGTGCCGAAGTGGCGATTTCTGCAACGCGTGAAGAGCTGTCTGGGATGAAAGCGCAATTGGCTTCGGCGGACGCCTTTCGCCAAGCCGGAATCGAATACGCCAGCACCCTGCTCGGTATCAAATTTGTCCTGGATAAAAATGCGCAGGGCTCGCCGATCATCAAGCTGAGCTCTGATCGGCCCGTCAACGACCCGTTTATTGATATGTTGCTCGAACTGAGCTGGCCCTCTGGTCGCTTGGTGCGCGAGTACACTTTTTTACTCGACCCCCCTGAATTTTCCGGGCAAAGCGCGCGCGCCATCGTGCCGCCTGCGCTCAACCAAAGCAACGCCACGCCTGCCGCTAGCGCCAGCAAATTAGCGACGGAAGTGGCGCGTGAGGCAACGCTGGATCAAGCGCCAAGTTTGGCCGAATCAAATAAGCTTACTAACGAACGACGTGCAAGCGAACGACGTACAAGCGCACGCCCCCAGCCAACGCCGCGTCAGCGTCGCGTTGCCGAAGCGGCGGCTGAAGAGGGTGCGCGTCAACAAGAAACACCCGCAGGCACAACGCATACCGTGAAAAAAGGCGAAACGCTAACGCAGATCGCCAGCGCACACAAAACAGAGAGCGTCTCGCTAGACCAAATGTTGGTTGCCGTACTGCGCGCCAATCAAGATGCTTTTGACGGCGCCAATATGAACCGGCTCAAGGCTGGCAAAATTTTGCGCATCCCAGAACCCAGCGCCGTTGAAGCCGTCAGCCCTGAGTCGGCACAAAAAACCGTGCTGACGCAAGCCGCCGATTGGAATGCCTACCGGGGCAAATTAGCCGGTGCAGCAGAGCGGTCAGTCGCGAAAGACAAGCTCGGGCAACAAAACACAACAGGCAAAATCACCGCCAAAGTTGAAGATAAAGCAGCTCCTGCACTGGCGCCCAAAGACCAAGTCAAAGTCTCCAAGAGTGAGAGCAAATCCGCCGGGAAAGCGGGCGAAGCAGACTTGATCGCCAAAGACAAGGCGATCAAAGAAGCCAACGAACGGCTTGTCAGTCTAGAAAAAAATGTCGCTGATTTACAGCAATTGCTGGCACTGAAGAACCAAAATCTCGCTGAATTAGAGAAGCAAGCAGCCAAACGCGCAGCTGAGAAAGCCCCCGCCACAAGCCCTGCTCCCGTCGCCGCAGCAGCAGCAACAGCGGCGGCAGCGAACAACGTCAGCGCTCCGAGCAATCCACCGCCAGACGAAGCTGTCAGCACCACGGCCCCGGTTGAACCAGCTAAGGTCACTGCCGTAGCGGCAGCGCCCGTTGAGCCTACGGCCACGCCTGCGCCTGCGCCTGCCCCCGTGGCAGCGGTTAAACCCGTCGCACCGAAAGTAGACACCCCGCCGGTCGCAGTCGATGACGCCAGCAGCGAATTGACCGTATTGACAATAGTGCAAGACATGCTCGCTGATAAAACGCTGCTGCTTGACGGTGCCGCAGCGGCTGGGGGCGCTGGCTTATTGGCAGCGGCTCTGCTCTGGTTCAAACGCCGTCGGCGCAAGCTTGCGACGGGGCAGGAACGCGCTGACAACAAAGCAACGACTACGCCCCTCGAAGAAAACACCTCGGGCTTAGTCGAACTGACGAGTAATTCTATTTTTAACGATGCCGGTGGTCGCAGCGTCGATACAGAAAGAACCTCGGTTCTGATGACCGATTTCAGCCAGGAAGGCGCTGGCATCATTGATACCGACGAGGTCGACCCGGTCGCGGAAGCCGACGTTTACATGGCGTATGGTCGCGATTTACAAGCAGAAGAAATTTTGCTCGAGGCCAAACAAAAAGACCCCACGCGCCACGCGATCCACCTTAAATTGCTTGAGATTTACGCCAACCGTAAAGCGCTTTCGCCTTTCGAGGCGGTGGCGCTAGAGCTGCACGAAAAAACGGGCGGAGTCGGTGAAGAATGGCAAAAAGCCTTCGCCATGGGCAACAAGCTAGACCCGCAAAACCCTCTTTTTGGTGGCATGCCTGAGGTGACGGAAGCGCCTGCTTTCAACCCTAGTGCGACCATCGTATTAGCGACACAAGACGTAGACGCCAATCGAGCTGCCGGCGCAAACCGTGCGGCTCAGGCCGTCAAAAAAGCGTCGGCAGAGCCAGATTTCTTGCCCGAAATACAAGCCACGAGCACGGTATTTAACGGCCTGGAGCTCCCCCAGGAGGCCAACGCTGACGCCAGTTCAGATTTCGCTTCAGCGACAGCCTATGTCGCGGAAAATCTTGATTTTGATCTCGGCTTGGATAAACAGGAAGGAACGCATGCGCGCACTGTCGCCGGTCTTGAGTTCGAGATGCCGTCAGCAAGCGCGGCCAGCGGAAACGGCGGCGCAGCAGAAGCGGCTGAGGCCTTCCCTGACCTTGATTTCAACCTAGACACTCCGAGCAAAGCTGAATTAACGACGCCGGAACACACGCAAAGCCCGGCGCCAGTCGAGCCTATGCTCACCGAGTTTTCGCCAGACGCTTTTTCTCTGGCCGAACCAGAGGCTGACGTGCTGGCATCTGCGCCCGCGCCCGCATCTGCATCTGCATCGACGCCCAAAAACAGCGCATTCGACATGGCTTCGATTGATTTAAACCTTGAAGCAACGATGCTGCATCCGGCTGCTGAAATCGAAGCCGAAGCCAAATTCGCTGAAGCTGCACCGCGCACACCCGAAACAGATTTTGCCAGCGCGCAAATGGCAACTGCCATCGATACGCCGGACAGCAGCGGCCCTCCGACGGTGCTCGATTTCGATATTTCGCCCGACGAAGAGGTCAACACCAAACTCGAGCTAGCCAAGGCCTACCAAGAAATGGGCGATAGCGAGGGCGCACGTGAGCTGCTGGCAGAAGTACTGAACGAAGGTAGCGCCGAACAAAAGCAAAGTGCTCAACTGATCCTGTCGGGCCTGGCTTGAGCCAGGATTGAGCCGGCGCCAAGGCCGGCTTGGCTGCTGCGCATCTGAGCGGGTAAAGCACTCGCTTCACTCTTGTTGTAGACAAGCCTAGCCCGTGCCTGCTGGCATGCGGCAAACGAAGAGCCAAGCGGCTCATTCGGGTCAATTAGCGTAAATAAAACACATGGGCAATCAACTGGCGATCAAGGACGTAGCGCGATGCGTCTGGCGTTAAACGTTGAATACGATGGCAGCCGTTTTCGCGGCTGGCAAAAGCAGCCCACGGGCGACACCGTACAAGGCACGCTGGAAGCCGCGCTGAGCAAGGTTGCCGGCACCTCAGTTGAGGTGGTGTGCGCAGGACGGACCGACGCCGGCGTGCATGCCACAGGACAAATCGTACATTTTGACTGTCCCTGCGAACGCAGCCTGAACGCCTGGGTGCGCGGCTGCAATACTTTTCTCCCGCCCAGCATCGCGGTGCGTTGGGCGCAGCCAGTAGCCGACGATTTCCACGCACGCTTTTCAGCCTACGCTCGGCGTTATCGTTACCTCCTGATCAATCGCCCGCAGCGTCTGGGCGTTTGGCATGGCCGTGCCGGTTGGTACCACCCTCCTTTGCAACTTGAGCCCATGCAGATTGCAGCTGGCCTGCTCCTCGGCGAGCAGGACTTTTCTGCCTTTCGCGCTGCCGAATGTCAGGCACATTCGCCGGTTCGCGTGCTGCATCAAGCCGTGCTACAGCGTTACGGCGAAACCATTGTTTTTGATTTTTCAGCCAATGCGTTTTTGCATCATATGGTGCGTAATCTGGTCGGCACCCTGGTGTACATTGGTCAAGGCAAGCACCCACCAGAGTGGATAAGCACTTTATTAGCGGCGAAAGAGCGACGCTTGGCTGCCCCCACTTTTGCCGCTGCAGGTCTTTACTTGTCCGAAGTGAAATACGCTGCGAGCTGGGGTTTACCTGAGTTTATGCCGACCGATTTGCCCTTTTTACCCCTGGCAAGTCAGGCTTAAACACTGCGCGGATGACAGCGATCCACAGCACGGCCAAATCAGACAAACCGATAGCCGGGCCGCAGTCGCCCTAAATAAGCCAGACCAACACTGTGTTGCTTGATTCGCCTCAGCTGGTCTTACGACAACAAAATCTACGGCGCGTTAGCGCACGTTTGCCGCCCATCCCCTGTGCAAATTGGCCTTGCCTGCAAGGCCAACGAGCCGACCCAAGACACGTAGGAGCGCACTTAATATGCCCATTGCCACCCGCAGCAAAATTTGCGGTTTAACCCGCGTTCAAGACGTCGACGCCGCCGTTGCCGCCGGTGCCGACGCACTCGGCCTGGTTTTCTATCCGCCCAGCGCGCGCTACGTAGACTTGCCGACGGCAAGCAATTTAGCGCGCCATGTACCGCCGCTAGTCAGTGTTGTCGGGCTGTTTGTCAATGCGCAACCCGAACTCGTGTGGAAGACCTTGGCGGCAGTGCCGATTCATCTTTTGCAATTTCATGGCGACGAAGATGAAGCCTACTGCCAGCAGTTTGCACGTCCCTATATCAAGGCGGCGCGCGTGAGACCCGGGGTAGATTTGCTACAATACGCGGCTGCCTTTCCGTCAGCGCAAGCTATTTTGCTCGACGCCTTTGTGCCGGGCTTCGGCGGCGGGGGTGCGGTATTTGATTGGTCTTTAATCCCAACAACGCTCAGTCGACCGATTATTCTTTCTGGTGGTTTGCACGCAGAGAATGTCGCGGCGGCGATTCGCCGTGTTCGCCCGGCTGCCGTAGATGTGTCTTCCGGGGTTGAAATGGATCCAGCACAGACAGGTGGGCACAAGGGTCTTAAAGACGCAGAAAAAATGCGCGCTTTTGTCGCAGCCGTACGCAGCGCCGATCTGAGCTAAGCCTGGCTCCGCTTTGCCTTAACTCGGCTAAAGCATCATCTGCCGCCGCAAAAATAAGGCCGATGACTGCCTCGCCGCAGCCAGGGCAGCCATAGAGCTAAAAGCACGAGACGTGATTATTTAAAACCGAATTCAAAAAATTCAAAAAATTCAAACAAGTAAGGAACCATATGAAGCCCTCTGCGCCTACTGCGTATGATTTACCCGACGCAAGCGGACACTTCGGTGTTTATGGTGGCGTTTTTGTTTCTGAGACCTTGATTGCTGCGTTGGACGCGCTGAAAGAAGCGTATGCCCTGGCACAACGCGACGCGCAATTTATGGCCGAACTTGACTACGATTTGCAGCATTACGTCGGCAGACCCAGCCCGATTTATCACGCCAAACGTTGGTCAGAAAAGCTGGGCGGCGCGCAAATTTATTTGAAGCGCGAAGACCTGAACCACACCGGCGCGCACAAAATCAACAACTGTATCGGCCAAGCCATGCTGGCGCGGCGTATGGGTAAAGCGCGCGTCATCGCCGAAACGGGCGCTGGCCAGCACGGCGTGGCCACAGCCACGGTGGCGGCTCGCTACGGGATGAGCTGCGTCGTGTACATGGGGTCCGAAGACATGAAGCGGCAGGCAGCCAACGTATACCGCATGAAATTGCTCGGTGCCACGGTGGTGCCGGTAGAGAGCGGCGCAAAAACGCTGAAAGACGCGCTCAACGAGGCGATGCGCGACTGGGTGACCCACGTTGCCGACACGTTTTACATCATTGGCACGGTCGCCGGCCCGCATCCTTACCCCATGATGGTGCGCGATTTTCAAGCCGTCATGGGGCGCGAATCCATAGTACAAATGCAGGCTTTACAGGGGCGCCAGCCTGATGCCGTGCTCGCCTGCGTCGGCGGTGGCTCGAACGCGATGGGGATTTTCTATCCCTACATTCCAGTCGCGGGCGTACGCCTAATCGGCGTCGAGGCAGCCGGCGAGGGGATTGCGACGGGACGTCACGCTGCCGCTTTGTCGGCGGGTCGTCCTGGCGTATTGCACGGCAACCGCACCTATTTGCTACAAGACGCAGACGGCCAGATTAGCGAAACGCATTCCATCTCGGCGGGGCTTGATTATCCCGGGGTCGGACCAGAACACGCTTGGCTCAAAGATTCTGGGCGCGCTGAATACGTCTCCGTGACCGACGCCGAAGCCTTGCAAGCCTTTCATGATTTGTGTCGTCTCGAAGGCATTATCCCTGCGCTGGAATCTAGCCACGCCCTGGCCTACGCCGCGCAATTAGCCCCGACGCTGGGACAAGACAAAATTTTGCTCGTTAATCTTTCAGGCCGTGGCGACAAAGACATGCACACCGTGGCCGAAAAATCAGGAATCACTTTCTAGTTATGTCTCGTATTCAAGCTACTTTTCAAAACCTGCAGGCGGCGCAACGCAAGGCGCTGATTCCGTTCATCACCGCCGGCGACCCACAGCCGCAGTTCACCTTGCCTTTGATGCACACCTTGGTCAGCGCAGGCGCCGATATTATCGAACTGGGCGTACCGTTTTCTGACCCGATGGCCGATGGACCGACGATTCAACGCGCCTCCGAACGCGCTTTGGCGCAAGGCATGAGCTTGCGTCAGGTGCTTCAACTGGTGGCCGAGTTTCGTCTGCAAAACCAAAGCACCCCCGTGGTTTTGATGGGCTACGCCAATCCGCTTGAAGCGATGGGACTAACGAACTTCGCAGCGCAAGCAGCCGAGGCCGGAGTCGATGGGGTATTGGTGGTTGATTACCCACCAGAAGAAGGCGTGTTGTTTGCGCAAGCCTTGCGAGCACACGCCATGGACCCGATTTTTCTGCTCTCCCCAACCTCGTCTGCGGCACGCATTGCGCAAGTTGCTGCCTTGGCTAGCGGCTACGTTTATTACGTTTCGCTCAAAGGCGTGACGGGTTCGGCCGCGCTTGATGTTGCCGCTGTGGCTGAGCGTATCCCTGAAATTCGCAAACAAACCGGCGTGCCGGTCGGCGTTGGCTTTGGTATTCGCGATGCGGCGACGGCACAAGCGGTCGCCGCAATTGCCGACGCCGTCGTCGTCGGCAGCCGAATCATTGAGACGATTGAAGACGTGATGCGCGATGTCGCCCACACCAACCACGCCGACCACATCGACCAGCATGCCAACACGGCGCAAAACAGCGCCACTGTGTGCGCCAAGGTGCATCAACTCGTCGCCGATTTGCGCCGTGGCATCGACGCCTACGCGGCGCTTGAGCAAGGATCTTTATGAGCTGGCTAAACAAATTATTACCGCCCAAAATCAAACGCAATGTCAGCGGCAGCAACCGCCGTTCCTCACTACCCGAAGGTCTGTGGAGCAAATGCCCTGCGTGCGAAGCCGTGCTGTACACCACGGATCTGGAGAACAACCTCAACGTCTGCCCGAAATGCGCGCACCACAACCGCATTTCTGCCCGTACACGTATCGATCTGCTGCTAGACACCGAAGCGCGCTTTGAAATTGGCGCCGAAGTATTCCCGGTCGATTCGCTTAAATTTAAAGACAGTCGACGTTACCCAGAGCGCTTGCAAGAAGCGAGCGAGACAACGGGCGAAACGGATGCCTTGGTGGTCATGCAGGGCGCAATCAAAACCGTCCCCGTAGTGCTCGCCGTTTTTGAATTTGGCTTTATGGGTGGCTCAATGGGCTCTGTGCTCGGCGAACGCTTTGCGCGCGGCGTGCGCAGCGCCGTCGAGCAAGGCCTGCCCTTCGTTTGCATCACGGCCTCAGGCGGCGCACGCATGCAGGAAGGCCTGTTCTCGCTGATGCAAATGGCGAAAACAACGGCCGCTTTGACGCAGCTATCGAATGCGCAATTACCCTTCATTTCGATTCTGACCGACCCAACGATGGGCGGTGTTTCTGCCTCGTTTGCCTTCTTGGGCGACGTGGTGATCGCTGAGCCAGGTGCATTGATTGGTTTCGCCGGCCCTCGCGTCATCGAGCAAACCGTGCGCGAAACCTTACCTGCTGGCTTCCAGCGCGCGGAATTCCTCCTCGAAAAAGGTGCAATCGACCTCATCGTCGACCGCCGCGAGCTACGCGATAAGCTCTTAGCCTTATTGACCCTATTGCAAAATCGCCCGTTAACGGCAGCGCTGTGAGCCGCACGACCAGCTCAGCAGACGCCTCACTAGCGCTTTGGTTGCAGCACCTCGAAGACCTGCACCCGAAGGGTCAAGACGGCATCGAGTTGGGTTTGGATCAAGTGCGCACAGTCAAAGACAGGCTGGCGCAACAACAGCATTGCCCACTGATCATCGTCGGCGGCACCAACGGCAAGGGCTCGACCTGCGCTTATCTCGAAGCAATTTACCGCTTTGCCGGCTACCGCGTGGGCTGTTACACCTCGCCGCATCTACTTGATTATCGCGAACGCATACGCATCGACGGAGCACCCGTCGACGCAGAGACGCTGTGCGCTGCTTTCGCCCGGGTTGAGCACGCACGCGCGGGCAGTTTTGCTCTGCCAATAGACGCAGGTGCGCCGGTGCCTGCCGGTGCGCCCAGCCCTACCCCAGCGCCGCCCAGTAGCGCGCTCACCTACTTTGAATTTGGCACCCTCGCCGCCTGGGAAGTCTTCACCGCCCGCCAATGCGAGCTGATCATCCTTGAAGTCGGTCTGGGCGGACGCTTAGACGCGGTCAATGCTTATACGCCCGATTGCGCCATCATCAGCAGCATTGATCTCGACCACACCGAATGGTTAGGCACGACGCGCGACGCGATTGGCTTTGAAAAAGCCGGCATCTATCGCCCCGGCACGCCCGCCATTTGCGCTGATCCGAAGCCGCCCGATTCCTTGCTACAACATGCGCACAACATCGGCGCCGACTTGCGCTACTTGGGGCGCGATTTTGGGTATTTCGGCGATAAACAGCAGTGGACATTTTGGTACCAAGACCCAGCGCAGGGTCTTGTTCGACGCAGCGGATTGGCACCGCCTGGCTTGCGTGGCGCCTGCCAGCTGCAAAATGCTGCCGCCGCATTGCTCGCCGTTGAAAGCCTCAAAGCACGTTTGCCTGTCCCCATGCAGGCAATTCGACGCGGCCTAATCGAACCCGAGATTGCAGGGCGCTTTCAAGTTTTGGCGGGTCGTCCGGCGATCGTACTCGACGTGGCGCACAACCCACAGGCGGGGCGGGCCTTGGCCAGCAATTTGGACGAAATGGGCTTTTTTACGCAAAACCTAGCGGTGGTCGGCATGCTGCACGACAAAGACATCGCCGGGACACTCAAACCTTTGGCCGGCAAAGTGGCGTTGTGGTTGCTCAGCGCACTAGACGTAGCGCGCGGGGCGAGTGCCACGACCTTGGCAAAAATTGTGCAAGAAGAGCAACTCGGCGGACGCGTTGAATGTTATGCCAACCCAGAAGAGGCCTTTCACAGCGCTGTCAGACAAGCGGGTGAGAATGATAGAATCTTGGTCTTTGGCTCGTTTCACACGGTGGCAGCGGTGCTACGTAGGATCAATAACCCACCTGCTGACCCACCTGCTGACCCACTTGCCAACCCAGCTACCGACACCCCCACCGCGCCGCCGACCTAAAGTTCTTGCGCTGAACCTAAGGCAGACGGCAAGGTGCTGGCAGAAGTAGCTCTGACGAGTCAAAACAACAAGCCAACAAGCAACAAAAACTACCTTACGCAAAGCATGACCAGCGCACATGTTTTCCTCTTGATACTTAACGCCTCTGATCGCCAAAAACACCATGGCCGAACCTGTAGATCCGCATCTGCCCCACAAAAAGCGTGCTCGGCGTCGCCTGCTCGGAGCCATTGCGTTTGCCGCCTTCGCTGCCGTCGTTTTGCCCATGCTCATGGACGAAGCGCCACGGCAAGCCGGGCAAGACGTATGCGAACCTCGCTACGAAAATCCCGGACGGCA
>JAZKFR010000001.1:15823-29860 GCA_040386295.1 Pseudomonadota bacterium
GACCAACGTCTCGCTGCTCGAAGCAACACCGCCACGCCTGCCTGTCGCTGAGCCAGAAAAAACACCGCCCACAGCCGCCTCAGCAGCGAGTCCTGCGGCTAAAGCACCTGCCCCGACGCCGCCCGCCCCCATGCCGCCGCAGAGCACGGCCAAAAACGAAGCAGCGAAGAAGCAGAATGTGCCTGCCCCTGAAAAACCAGCAAAACCGACTGTCGAACGAGCAGCGCAGCCCGTCGCCGCAGCGGTGCCGCAAACGAACGATGAGACGCAACGCGCAGCGGCGATTCTGGCGGGCAAGCCTGGCACGCAGGAAAAATCTGCAAGCAGCGTGGCCAGCGGCTCGACGGGTGACTACGTCATTCTGATCGGCGCTTTCTCTAAATCAGCCAACGTCAAGCAACTCCAAAGCAAAATCAACGGATTAGGGATTAAAACCTTCACCGAGCCGCTAGACACGCCGCAAGGCAAAAAAACCCGCGTGCGCGCAGGCCCTTTCGCCAGTCGTGATGCCGCTGAAAAAGCGCAGGCGCGTATTTTGGGTCTCGGCGTCAACGGCGTAATCGCCGCGCGCTGACTTGGACGCGCCACAAGAATCCGTAGCGATGATCTGGCGCACCTACTGCTGCCGCAACAACACAGCATACCGAGTGATTCGGCCGCACCGATCCAGCAGGGCAAACCCTGCCCGCATGAGCAGAAACGCTAAGACCTGATGAGCTTGTTCGACTACGTCTTGCTGGCGATTTTGGCGCTCTCGCTATGCCTCGGTCTATGGCGTGGCGTTGTCGGGGAAATGATCGCCTTAGCCGCCTGGGTTCTCGCTTTTTTTGCCGCCAAGTTATGGGCGGCTGAGTTCGCAAGCAGTTTGCTACACAGCATTGGCGACCCCGCTTTACGCATCGTCGCCAGCTGGGTGATCATTTTTATTGTCGTTTTAATGCTCATGGCATTGCTCAGGCTGGCTCTGCGCGGCGTCCTGCAAGCGCTTGGCTTAAGCTTGCTTGATCGTTTGCTCGGCGCCTTATTCGGCTTGGCGCGCGGCTTGCTGATCGTGTTGCTGCTGATCGCCGTCGGCGGCATGAGTAAATTGCACGAAAGCGCCTGGTGGCGTGCGGCGCAACTGACGGCGCCGCTTGAAACAGCAGTGCTGGCGAGTAAGCCCTGGTTGCCGACAGAAGTCGCCAAACGGATTCGTTTCTAAACACACAGGGGCGTCGTCTCGCAGCTTGGGGGACGATGAATTTGAACCGGGCAGTCTTGCCTAATTTTTAGGAAAAAATGATGTGCGGAATCCTCGGCGTCGTCGCCACCACGCCTGTTAATCAACTGCTCTACGATGGTCTGATGGTCTTGCAGCATCGCGGCCAAGACGCCGCTGGAATTGCGACCGCAGAAGGCGATGCCTTTTTCATGCACAAAGGGCCTGGCCTCGTGCGCGACGTGTTTCGTACGCGCAATATGCGCGCCCTGCCCGGCAACATGGGGATTGCACACTGTCGTTATCCCACCGCAGGCTCCTCGTCGGACTCGGCAGAAGCGCAACCTTTCTATGTCAATTCACCGTTTGGCATTGTGCTCGGGCACAACGGCAATCTGACGAATACCGCACAACTCAAAGAAGAAATGTTCCGGCAAGATTTGCGGCACATCAATACCAACTCGGATTCCGAGGTGCTGCTCAATGTGCTAGCGCACGAACTGCACGCCACCGCGAACGGTTTCCGCCTTGATTTAGACACTATTTTCACCGCTGTGGCAGGCGTACACCGTCGTTGCCAAGGCGCTTATGCGGTCGTCGCCCTGATCGCCGGCTATGGCCTGCTCGCTTTCCGCGACCCCTACGGCATTCGTCCGCTGGTGATTGGTTACAACCAAACTGAGCACGGCACCGAGTACCTGATCGCCTCCGAGTCGGTTGCGCTCGACACCCTGGGTTTTCAAGTGCTGCGCGATGTTGCGCCAGGCGAAGCGGTGTTCATTGATCGCCAGCACAACCTGCATCAGCAACAGTGCGCACAAAATCCGGTGCACTCGCCCTGCATTTTTGAATACGTCTATTTGGCGCGCCCAGACTCGGTTATCGACGGCGTCTCGGTCTACGAAACCCGTTTGCGCATGGGCGAGAATCTGGCCGACAAAATCATCCAGACCGTTCCTGCTGCCGACATTGATGTGGTGATTCCGATTCCCGATTCAGGCCGTCCGGCCGCCATGCAGCTGGCACAGCGCCTGGGCGTGCCTTACCGTGAAGGCTTCGTCAAGAACCGCTACATTGGCCGCACCTTCATCATGCCGGGTCAGGCAACACGGCGTAAATCGGTACGGCAAAAACTCAATACTGTCAGCCAAGAATTCAAAGGCAAACGTGTTTTGTTGGTCGACGACTCCATCGTGCGCGGCACCACCAGCCGCGAAATCGTCGAAATGGCGCGCGCTGCGGGTGCGCTCAAAGTCTACTTCGCCTCGGCTGCGCCGCCCGTGCGCTACCCCAATGTTTATGGCATCGACATGCCGTCACGTAGCGAACTGATCGCCACCGGTCGTAGCGACGCCGAAATTGCCCGCGAAATCGGTGCCGATGCGCTGATTTATCAAGATTTGGCGACGCTCAAAGAATCGATCTCCGGCCTGAAGCCTAGCCTCTCCCAGTTCGATACTTCGTGCTTTGACGGCATCTACGTCACCGGGGATGTGAGCGCCAGCTATCTCGACGGCATAGAACAGGCGCGTGACAAAAAAAGCACGCAGATAAACGACGACGCAATGAGTGGGAATAGCCGTATCGTTTAATCGATACGCGGTGCAGCAAAGCAGGGCGAGCCTATCCGCTCTGCGCGCGCGCATTTCAACGCGCAGTTCTCAATTTTTCTCGCATTAAAATCGACCTTGGTTTGCGCCAGGAAGACTCGCTACAGGCTGTGCCGCTCAGGCAAACTAAAAAACGCATAAGGAACGCTCATGAAAACGCCGCCCCCGCCCTATAGCCTTGACACTTTAGCTGTACGCGCAGGCGGGCAGCGTAGTCAATTCAACGAGCATTCAGAAGCGCTATACCTCACTTCCAGCTTTGTTTTTACCAGCGCAGCGCAAGCGGCGGCGCGCTTCTCGGGCGAAGAGCCAGGCAACGTTTATGCGCGCTTTACCAACCCTACGGTCAGCGTTTTTGAACAACGTCTAGCCGCGCTAGAGGGCGCCGAAGCCTGCGTCGCAACGGCGTCCGGCATGTCAGCGATTCTTTCTCTGGTCATGGCCTTATGCAGCGCGGGCGATCATATCGTCGCCTCCACTGCCTTATTTGGCGCAACGCAACAGCTGCTCGGCAACATCATGGCGCGTTTTGGCGTGCGCACTACTTTCGTTGCGCAAACCGACGTGAGCGCCTGGGAAGCCGCCTGCGAAGCCAAAACCAAGCTTTTTTTCCTCGAAACGCCGTCCAACCCGCTGACCGAGATCGCCGACATGCGCGCCCTCGCTACGCTGGCACACAGCAAAGGCGCGCTCCTCGTTGTCGACAACTGCTTCTGCACCCCGATTTTGCAGCGTCCGCTTGAATTAGGCGCCGACTTGGTCGTGCACTCCGCAACCAAATACCTAGACGGCCAAGGCCGTGTACTCGGCGGCGCCGTCGTCGGGGCTCAAACGCTGACCGACGAAGTGCTGAAATTCCTCCGCACAGCAGGCCCTACGCTCTCCGCTTTTAACGCTTGGGTTCTGCTCAAAGGTATGGAAACACTGAAAATTCGCATGCAGGCTCAAGCGGCCAGCGCACTCGAACTAGCCCTCTGGTTAGAAGCGCACCCGAAAATCGCTCGTGTTTTTTACCCAGGCCTGGCCTCGCATCCGCAATACGCACTGGCACAAACGCAGCAAAGCAGCGGGGGTGCCATCGTCTCTTTTGAGGTCAAAGGCGGACGCCAAGAAGCCTGGCAAGTCGTCGACCACTGCCGCCTCCTGTCGATTACCGCCAATCTAGGCGACACCAAAACCACGCTGACACACCCCGCATCGACGACGCATGCCCGCATCAGCCCGGAACAAAGAGCCGCTGCCGGCATTGAAGAGTCGCTGCTGCGCGTCGCCGTGGGCCTAGAGGCCGTGATCGATTTGCAAAACGACTTGGATTGCGGTCTAGCGCGAATTTAGGCGAATCGGTCTGCTTTGAATCGGTCTGCTTTATCAGCCCGCTGCATCAGCCCGCTGCATCAGCCTAATTCCCATGCACAAAATGCGCATTCAGGCTGGCGCTCGGCTGCGTTGTTCACTTCGCCTGCCTCGCTCACCCGTACAGCACAGAAAAATCCATCGTCGTTAAGACTTGTGGGGGAAGTGGGCAATCCAGCGCCGCGCAGATCGCGCGTAGTAAATTTTGACTAGGCTGCGCCAGCACACCGTCGCGCGTCGCGCAGTGCACAAAGCTTTTAATCAAACGGGGTTTTTCAAGCGGTGCCAAGGCGTTGAGCTTGCCTAAGGCGGTTTGGATTGAATCTACGTTGAACGAGCGCATTCGCCCCGTATAGGCAGCAATGTTGAGCGTTCGGGCAGCGTCTCGTATGGCCTGGGTGCGCGCTTGCATTAGCGCTTGCTCTGTATTCACCTTTACGCGCACAGCGCTGCACGCGAGCAGTGAAAACACAGTATCGATTTCTGCTAGCAACGGGTCGCAGCGTTGATATTGGATCGTAGCTGCACTGCGTGCGTTGTACTTGAGCCTTTGCGTCAAAATGGTATGCAGGACAAACTCCTCAAGCACGACTTTGCCATCGGCCATGATCAATTCTTGCGCTTTTTCTAGTAACCGCTGCTGCACCTCGCGCGCTAGGCTACGCAGGCTCGGCGTCAACAAATCCAACAAAGGCACACGTAGATTTGGCGGCAGTTGCGCCAAGCGCAGAAATAAACCTTCAGTTTGTATGCTGAACGCCTCGTTGCCGAGTAATGCGCGTTGTTGCGCCCGGGTTGTTGGCTCAGCCGATAACAACAAGGCGTACACCAGCGCCAGCGCGCCGTCCGTTTGATGCGCAGCCTGACTCAATTCTAGCCAAACGGCGTCAGCGTCGACCTGGGGCAATGACGGGCGTACAGAGTGCTCTGAGTTAGGCGCGCCGTCGGCCGTTGCCGCAGCGCGCGCGCTCAAAGTGGTCGCGTCTCTTTCGTTTATTTCGCCCGAGCTGTTTGCGCGGCTCTGGCTGTCGTCTTGCTGTACTTGCGCGTCGTTTTCTATGCGCGTGGGCGTCAGCATGTCCTGCCTCCGCCCGTAGATCCGCTTGATACGCTCGCTCAACGGCGGATGGGTCGCGAACCAGCCGCGAGCAAACTGCTGGCGCACCGCACCTAAAAACAAATGCGACAAGCTTGCTGCATGCAAGCTTTTGATTTCAGAACCTAACTCTTGTTGTGGCTGTAGGCGATGCCAGCCCCCTATTTTGCGCAATGCTTGACCTATGCCGTCACGGTTTCGGGTATAGCGAACTGCGCTAGCATCGGCGAGAAACTCGCGTTGCTGCGCCACGCAAGCGCAGATCAAGCGAGCAAACAGTGCGCCTATATGGCCAATAATCCATAAAGCAGAGCCTAGAACAAAGAGCAGGCCAGCCACCTCAATACGGCGCACACTACTGACGCCAGAAGTGGAGCCGGGGAGAAGTTCTTCGCCACAATCCGCTAAAACGCGCAGGCCGTAGACGGCGGCCAACAATTGGATGTTGAGGCGCATATCACCGTGCAAGATATGGCTGAACTCGTGCCCTACAACGCCCTGTAATTCGTCGCGCGAGAGATGTTCAAGCGCACCTCGGGTGAGGGCGATGATGGCTTGATTGGGGCTGTATCCTGCCGCAAACGCGTTAATTTGTCCTTCTTCAAGCAGCACGTAAACATTGGGTACCGCAATGCCCGAAGCCAAGGCCATTTCTTCGACCACATTGAGTAAGCGCCGTTGTGCTGGATCGCTTGTACTGGGCGGGACGCGCGTTCCGCCCGCCATGCGCGCGACGGCATCACCGCCCTCGCGCAAACGCCATATTTGCAGCAAAGCGGCACCGCCAATCAAAGCCACAACGCACAAAGTGGTCGGCCAAAAACAGCGCTTTAATACGCTTAAATTGTCCAGACCGGTATGCCATAGGAGGTAATCACTGGCTTGGTAAAGCGCCACAAGCACCGCATTCACAGCAAGCACAATGAGCACAACGGACAACAAGAACAACCACAACAGATAGCGTGACTGTCGGCGTGCACGCTCTTGCTCAGCAAAAAAGTTCATCTTCGTCCTCCGCGTCCAGGCATCAAGTAGCGCATATTTTCGACGGATATGTGATTGATTTTATTTGCGCTTAATCCCGTTTTAAGCATCAGCCTTAGGCTCCCCAGGGCAGGACAATAGGGCAATCCAACGACGCAGCGATATAGCACTTCGCCAGCAATGCGTTTGCACGGGACAAAGCAAAGCGGCGTGACGCAGCACGCCGCTTTGCCTACGCGAAAACTAGAACTTCACCGAGACAGTTTGACGTTCTTCTGCGCTTTCCGTGGCCTGAAGTAATTCGCCATGACGAAAGCAATAAGCGCTGGCCAGAAAATTGGCGGGAAAGGCTTCAATAGCGCTGTGATAGAGCATCACATTGTCGTTATAAGCTTGACGTGCAAAGGCAATGCGGTTCTCGGTGCTGGTGAGTTCTTCCGATAACTGCATCATGTTTTGATTGGCTTTGAGGTCTGGGTAAGCTTCCGCCAAGGCAAAAAACTGTCCGAGAGAATGATTCAACGCGCCTTCCGCCACGGCAAATTGCTGTATGGCCTGCTCGTCGCTTGGATTCGCAGCAGCGCGCTGACTGGCAAGCGCTGCACTGTTACGCGCCGCGATCACCGCCGTCAAACTCTCGCGTTCATGCTGCATATAGTGCTTAGCTGTCTCGACCAAATTGGGGATCAAGTCGTAGCGCCGTTTGAGCTGAACATCAATTTGCGCGAAACTGTTTTTGTATTGATTACGTAGTGAAACCAGCCGGTTATAAAGCACGATTGCCCAAACAATAGGCGCTATCAAAACCAACAGAAAACAGATCCAGCCCGTACTCATAGCGACTCCTTGGATGAATAAAAACATCGGCGAATGGGTCTTGCGCTTGTTGGCGCGCCGCAGCACCTGCCTGCGTAATATAAGGGGGATTTTAGGGACTGTGGGCAAGTGTTTGGTGCCTTGTCTGGTCTCATGGTTAAATCCATCGTCGAGGCTCCCCACAACAACATAGTTGGAGTTTATTTTGAGAATTTCTGCACTAAATACCCATTACTCTCCGAGCCCGTCAGCGGACGTTGCTCCAACAGAAACCAAACCTGGCGAGGACGCCAACATGCAGCTCAAACCTATTCATTTTGAATCTTTACCCGCCAATTTCAGCTTCCCTAACGACTACCTTACTTTTCTGCAAACGCAGCCTCTGCCTGAGCTTAGCCCATGGTCCTTTCTGCTCACAGAGCAACAGCCGGGAGCGCGAGAGGAGATTGCGCAGACGTATTACGATGCTTTGCGCGAGAGATGCCCTGAACGGCATCTTGTGCCTTTCGCCATCGCCCAAGAAACAAGCGGTGTCTACAACGATGGTTTTGTTGTCGTCGCTTGTTTTGACGCCAAGGCAGAAGAGCCCGTGGTTTTTATCTACGATTACGCGGCAGAGGCTGAGCAAACGCTGGCACAGCCGGAGCATCAGAGCTTCTCAGCGTGGTTAGAAGCAGCGCAGGCAGAATCCACAGCGTATCAATCACACGCTTCTCAAGCGGCCAGTTAGCCAGCGCGCAACAACACTCAAAAAAAACTCAGGCCGCGCGCTCGTCAGCAGCGTAATGGCGGCCAATTGCCTTACTTAGGGTTTGCGCGCTACGCGCCAAACTGAGCTGCTTCGCCCACGCTGTAGACAGGCTAAAAATAGTTTAACCCTCGCTGCTTTGCATTTCCCTCACAGCAAAATTGAACTCCTACCGTGTTCTTGCCACTAATTAGATAAGGGCGTCATTCCTTATCTTGTATGCCCGATCGAGCAGTTTGTTCATAACAGACGAGCCTGATGATCATGGGAAACATAGAAAACATTCGCCTCCCCCGTAGCTACCTAGAGGCTGCTCAAGTGGTCACTCAGAAGCAGCCGCTTGAGCCTGCTGACAGCTTGGCGCAACTCGTCAAAGAAAATCGCCACGATGATTTTCAAGAGGCATTCGCACAAGCGACTCAAGATGCTGAGTTGCCTAGAAATAGCTTGATCTCGCTGCTTAATCTTTGCTACGAAGCAAGCTTTGTTTGTGATGAGATTAAATTGGCCTTGGCATGCAAAATTTTAAGCTCGGCGCAGTGCGCGCCTGAGCAAGATGAATTTGCGTTCATTCAAACCCATCTTGGCAAAATTTCTCAGGACGCAGCGTTGATGCAATTGCTCGCGGACGCTGGCTATAAGGCATTGCCCGCAGGGAAGACAGTATCCCCTGCGCTCAGCTACGCGGCGATTGCCAAAGCGCACATTGATTTGGCAGCGAGCGTCATATGCCTTGCTCCAACGCCTGCTAGCACGGCGCCGCCTATCGCCAACGCCAATCCTTTAAGCACAAAGAAGACGACGACGCAGCACAGCACTGCTTCTGAGATTCCGAGCAAAATCGAAGCGGAATGGATTGATTCGTCGACAATCAGGTTTTCACAATCGACAGTGAGTGCTACAAAAATCAGAAGGACTGCTACTTACTCACTTGCGGCTATTGAGGCCAGCATGCGCACAAAGGGTTTTGATAAAAAGTGCTGCATCGATGTGGTTCGCATGCCGGACGGCAATTTAACCAGCATGGATAACACACGTTTGTTAGCGGCAAAAAGGACCAAAGTTCCAGTGTATGCCTCGGTGCATGAATTTAATGAGCGCATCCCGCAGCAACAATGCCTGCAACGTTACTTCTTTGATGCAACAACAGGGCTTCCCTCTGCTACTTGGGGCGAGGCGATGCACGCGCGTCTTGGCCAGCAAAATTGGGCGAATTGCAGCAGAGGAAAGTTTACCGTCCCACAACAGAAAAAAGCGTTGTTATTTGGCACAAAAGCACACCCTCAGGTCACTGGAGGCTGATTTCACCTGTGTTCTGCTCGGTTTAGCCAAGCTCGGCATGCTGCTTACAGCATCTGCGCCTTAATTTGCGCTTTCCAATAAAAAACACATTTTAATCAGTAAGATATAAATCTTATGTGACGCAACTCCAGGTAAATTTGCTGAGAACAAACGCCTTAACGCAGGATTTACTTTCAAAATATCATCTAGCTCTATGTTTTTCTGTTGACTATAGTTTTAAGCTCGATATAGGATGGCAGCGAATTCGCAAGTTAATCAGCGAATTACAGGGTGGTCTTCAAAATGAACTCAAGACTTCCTTGTCTGTGCCGTTATCAGCTATAGCAGCGCCCAACGAGGGTGCTTGCACGATGGAGGTGCGTCAATGAATCATGATCGATTGTCCCCGGTTCACCACTCGAATCGTAGTGCTTCGCGTCGTCTGCATCGACGGCTAACGGCGGCTACATTGACGATCCCGGGCACTTGTACGGCAGACGAAGCTTTCGCCACGCAGGCGCCGCAGATGCTGCTGCCGCTGGCCGAAGTCTCGGTCCATAAAGCCGGTATGCTCGAGCTAATGGCCGCTAAAACACGTATCGCTGAGCTGGAAAAATCTCTGGCCGATGCGCGCGCCGCTGCAACGATTGACCCCTTAACCGGCGCGCTTAATCGTCGTGGCTTCGACAAAGCGTTCCGGCGTGAGTGCTCGCGTTTTGCCCGGACACACCACAAAAGCGCAGGCCTGGCTCTGGCGCTACTCGACTTGGACGACTTTAAGCTGGTCAACGACCGTTACGGTCACCACACCGGCGACCAAGCGCTGATCCATGTCGTACAAATCCTGCGCGCTGAAATGCGCCCCTCCGATGTAATTTCGCGTTTTGGCGGCGAAGAATTCGTTCTGCTGCTGCCCGACACGGCATTGTCCGACGCCGAAGCGGTCTTAGCGCGCTTCCAGTTGCGCTTAGCAAAAAGCCCAATCCCTCAACGCAATATCGCGCTGACGTTTAGCGCAGGCGTCGTCCATCAGCAAACAGGTGAATCGCTAGAAGCCTCGCTACAGCGCGCTGATCAAGCCACCTACGCAGCAAAACGGGCAGGCAAAAACTGCGTCGTTACCGGCTAACTTTGATCGATTACGGCAAGTTGAGTCGACTTGCCTGATCGCCCTTGTTCGCGATCGCCCACGCTCGCGGCTTGCCGCCCTGCTTGTCACCTAGTCACCTAGTCAACTACTGCGCGATACCTGATTGGCGCGCCACGAGCGTGGCGGCGTCAGTCAAATTTGCTGACCCGTCCGATGTCCAATTTCCCTTTTATTGAAAAGCCGCTAAAAATCAGTGCGGCCTCGATCAAACCAGCTTCTATTGGCGTAATGCCTGCGCCTTACCCGCTACGTTTAGCCACGTATCTCGCGCCTCATGCGTAGCGCAATACGCTAGCTTACAAAGCAAATGCGCGCCTACAAAAACGTACCGGAGAACACAAACCTAGCGCGCATGGCTTACGGAATGGGCGTTTCCCCCTAGGCGCATGCTAAAGTTCCGCTGCGCTGGCGTGCTCGCAGCCGATATTTCTTTTACCCTCATTTTGGTTCTTCATCATGCGTTATCGTTCGACCCGCAGTGCTGTGGGCAGCGCGCAGTCTGCCCATACTGCTGAAAGTAAAAGTTTTACCGAAATTCTGCTCACCGGTCTTGCCCCAGACGGGGGCTTATATCTGCCTGAAGCATATCCCCAGATTAGCCGCGCCGAGCTAGATCAATGGCGCGCTTTATCCGACTCCTACGCTGATCTCGCCTACGTCATTCTGGCTAAGTTCATCGACGACATTCCCGCCGCCGAGCTCAAAGCCTTAGTCGATAAGACCTACCGCGCAGAGGTGTTTTGCCATGCGCGGCCAGGCGATCAAGCGCGCGACATCACGCCATTGCGTTGGTTGCTCCCGCCCAATCCGGCGCAAGGAGAAGGCGGCTTAGCTTTGCTTGAACTGTCGAATGGCCCGACTTTAGCCTTTAAAGACATGGCGATGCAGCTGTTAGGCAATCTCTTTGAATATGTTTTGCACCGTGATCAGGCGGAAATCAACATCTTGGGCGCGACCTCTGGCGATACTGGCTCCGCTGCCGAGTACGCCCTGCGCGGCAAACAAGGGGTGCGTGTCTTCATGCTCTCGCCGGAGGGGCGCATGAGTGCGTTTCAGCGTGCGCAAATGTATTCTTTGACCGACGAAAACATCTACAACATCGCCGTACGAGGCACTTTTGACGAAGCGCAAGATGTGGTCAAAGCGGTCTCGAACGACCTTCACTTCAAAGTACGTTACAAAATCGGCGCGGTTAATTCAATCAACTGGGCGCGCGTATTAGCGCAAATTGTCTATTACTTCAAAGGCTATTTCGCTGCGAGCGGAGGCGTGCAGGGCAGTAATGATCAGCAAGTTGCCTTTGCCGTGCCTTCGGGCAACTTCGGCAACATTTGCGCTGGCCATATCGCGCGCATGATGGGTTTGCCCATAAGCCGCCTAGTCATGGCGACCAATGAAAATGATGTGCTTGATGAGTTCTTCCGGCGCGGCGTTTATCGGCCACGCAGCGCGGCGGAAACGCAAATGACCTCGAGTCCATCGATGGACATTTCCAAAGCGTCTAATTTTGAACGCTTTATTTTTGACTTGGTAGGACGCGATCCGCAGGTAGTCCGTACGCTGTGGTCGGCAATCGATTCTGGCAGCGACGAAGGCTTTGATTTGTCCGCCACACCCTACTTCGCCAAACTATCCCAATTTGCTTTTGTTTCTGGCAAAAGCCGACATGCGGATCGGCTGGCGACGATCCGTGACACGTTGAAGCAATACGGAATCATGGATGACCCGCATACTGCTGATGGACTAAAAGTGGCTGCTGAGTGGCGTGATCCAGCGCTGCCGATGGTGGTTTTAGAAACGGCGCTACCGATTAAATTTGAAGCGACCCTGCGCGAAGCCTTGGGACGGCCACCCGAGTGTCCTGCTGCTTTGCGCGGGATTGAACAGTTGCCGCAACGGGTAGTAACGCTGGATGCTGACGTTGCGGCGGTGAAGCAGTTTTTGCAAGACAGCCTTGACTGAGCCAGGCCCTACTTCTTGCCGCTGGAATAGCTCAGAGGTAAATCACTGCAGGAAAAACGGCTACGGCCAAGGCAAGCACGACCCATTCCAAGTTATTGCGTGCCAGAAAACCGGTGAAATGAAGTACAACAACCGTAATTGCAACAAGATAGAACAGGGCAAATAACATGAGAATCCTTCGCGAGAATGGGCGCCTGAACACCAGTGCGGAAGCAACGCCGTGCCGAGGGTCAGTACCGCTGTTTCAGGCGCAATCTTTCACCTAGAACGAACGCTTGGTCAAGCGGTTTTTGTCCTGCTCCTGACTTGTCCGCCGTGGCTTGCTCCTGTTTTGATGCTTGCGCGCGTCGCGGTCAAAATAGTTAGATGTCGCTTTATGCGTTTGCTCTGCCCCGCTGCGTTGCAATAAAAGATGCGCACCCAATCAACATGATGCCTTTTTGAGGTTCTTGCTCTGTGTCTACTTTGCCTAACTACCCCTTCAAAGAACCGCCGCCTGGCGGCGACAGCATAGAGGTTGCCCCCGGCGTGCGTTGGTTGCGCATGCCGCTGCCGTTCGCCCTTGATCACATCAATCTTTGGTTATTGGCCGACGGGGACGGTTGGACTATCGTCGATACCGGTTTTGCCTCAGACGCCGTCAAAACATGCTGGGAAACGCTTCTGGCTCGCCTAGCGCAAGAAGCAGCTTTGCCAGAACCGAAGATCAAACGCATCATCGTGACCCATTTTCACCCCGACCATTTCGGGCTCGCCAGCTGGTTACAAGAAAAAACCAAGGCGCCGATTTACATGACGCAGGGCGAATACTTAACGGCGCACGCGGTCTGGCACGAAATAGGCGGGCACAGCACCGAGCACACGGTAAATCAGTTTCAGCAACACGGACTGGATCAAGCGCGCTGCGCTGCACTAGCCGAAAGACGCGGCGCCTACCGACGCGGGGCGCCCAACTTGCCCAACAGCTACTGTCGTTTGTTTGATCGAGACGAACTGACGATTGGACAGCATCAATGGCAGGTACGCGCCGGTTTTGGACATTCTCCTGAACACGCTGCGCTTTACTGCGCCGAGCTTGGCGTGTTAATTTCCGGCGACATGCTTTTGCCTAAAATATCAACTAATATCAGTGTGTTCGCCGCAACACCTAGAGCAAATTCTCTGGCTGACTACTTGGACTCACTCGATGACTACCGTGAACTGCCGGATACCACCTTCGTGCTGCCCTCGCACGGCCTGCCTTTTTACGGCATGACAGCGCGTATTGACGCGCAACACGCCCACCACGCCGAGCGTTTGGACGTGCTTGAGGCCTGTTGTACTACACCCCACAGCGCGGCAGATTTATTACCCAGTCTGTTCAACAACCGCACCTTGGACACACATCAAACTTTCTTTGCTATGGGCGAAGCAATCGCTCATCTCAACTACCTTGAACACCTTGGCCGCCTCAAAATCGTGCCGAGGCAAGAACAGCATCCTGGATCGGCGCCGTCTGAGGCGGCGCCGATCTGCTACCAAAAGCCGTAAATCCTGGGTCGATACTGGCCTGTTTTTTTGTTTTTAGTTCGTAACCCGCTAACGCCGAAGGGGAATCACATGTCGCTTGCTGCCAAAGTCGAAGAAACAAAACCGCTACCCAGCCCAGCCGAAGTAGCACAAAGCTACGCCGAAGTAGCGCAGCGCGCCTCACGCCTGCTGACCCAATTTCTCGAACAAAAATCACAACAGGGGGTCGTTATCCCGAGCGACGAGTTGGGCGTAGCTAAGGCCTTTATGGATCTCTCTAGCAAGCTCATGGCCAATCCCTACAAGCTGGTCGAGACACAGATGAACATG
>JAZKFR010000002.1:0-7224 GCA_040386295.1 Pseudomonadota bacterium
CGTGCAGCTTGTATCTTTTTGTGTGTGTCTGTGCAAACTATGGCAGAGGATCTGCATTGCCAAGCGCGGTACTGTTTAAGCCACCATCGACGTACATAATTTCTGCACTGACGCCACTCGCTAAATCTGACAATAAAAAAGCCGCTGCATTGCCGACTTCGTGGATTGTGACGTTGCGTCGTAGGGGTGCGTTGTGTGCGTTGTAGGCGAGAAGTTTTGAGAAATTACCAATACCCGACGCAGCCAAGGTTTTGATCGGGCCGGCAGAGATTGCATTGGCGCGAATGCCTTGTGGTCCAAGGCAGAATGCTAGGTAGCGGGTGGCTGCTTCAAGGCTGGCTTTGGCCAGCCCCATGGTGTTGTAGTTGGGCATCGTGCGCTCGGCGCCGAGGTAGGAGAGGGCGAGTAAAGAGGGATTATTGCCTTTCAGAAGCAAGGGACGGGCTGCTTTGGCGAGTGCTGGATAGCTGTAGGCAGAAATGTCGTGCGCGACACGGAAGGATTCGCGCGATAAACCGTCTAAGAAATCCCCTTCAATGGCTTCACGCGGTGCGTAGGCGATTGAATGGACTAGACCATCGAGCCCGTCCCAGGAGGCTCCTAGTTGCGCAAATAGGGCGTCTATTTGCGCATCTTCTGCTACGTCGCAGGGATAGACTAGCGCTTCTCCGCTGTTGCTGAATTCTTTGGCGAATTGCAAGGTTCTTTCTGCAAAGCGTTCATTTTGATAGGTAAAAGCCAATTGTGCGCCCTCGCGATGACAGGCCTTGGCTATGCCGTAAGCAATCGAGTGCTTGGATAAAAGACCGGTAATTAGGATGCGTTTGTTCGTTAAAAATCCCATGAATTTATTCCGTAGTTGAGTCAATGATCGTTTTTTAGCTTGCGTGGCGGCGGATTATAGGTTGGATTGTTGCTTTTGCCGATATGTTGAAGGTTGATTTATTCCTCATTGCTTGGCATGCAGGCACAGAACAGGTTTCGATCACCGTAGACGTCGTCGATACGATTGACGCTAGGCCAGAATTTGTTTTCGCTAATGTAGTGCAGGGGAAAGACGGCTTCCTGACGCGTGTAGGGGTATGTCCATGCTGTCGAGATTAAGTCGCTTTGGGTGTGTGGCGCGTTCTTTAAGGGGTTATTGTCTTTTGGCCAAATCCCTTGTTCGACTTTGCGGATTTCGTTGCGAATAGTGCGTAGGGCGGAGATAAAGCGGTCGAGTTCGGCTTTGCATTCTGATTCGGTGGGTTCAAGCATCATAGTTCCCGCTACCGGAAAGCTGATCGTGGGTGCGTGAAAACCGTAATCCATGAGGCGCTTGGCAATGTCGGTTTCACTAATGCCGACGCTGCTTTTAATCGGGCGAATGTCGAGAATGCATTCGTGCGCTACGCGACCTTGTTTGCCGGTATAGAGCACGGGGTAGTCGGCTTCTAGGCAATGCGCGAGGTAATTTGCGTTCAAGATGGCGATTTCGGTTGCGCGTTTCAGTCCTTGCCCACCCATCATGGCGATATACATCCATGAGATGGGTAAAATTGAAGCAGATCCCCAAGCGGCGGCGGAAACAGCGCTTTGTCCCGCGTGTGGTCCTGCCACTGCTTGTACGCAGTGGTTAGCCATGAATGGCGCGAGGTGTGCTTTGAGACCAATCGGACCCATGCCTGGGCCACCACCACCGTGCGGGATGCAGAAGGTTTTGTGCAGGTTCATGTGACTGACGTCGGCGCCAATGATGGCGGGTGAGGTGAGGCCGAGTTGGGCGTTGAGGTTGGCGCCGTCCATATAGACCTGGCCACCATGACGGTGCACCACGGCACAGATGTCTTTGACTTCGCTTTCAAAGACGCCGTGTGTTGAGGGGTAGGTGATCATCAGACAGGCAAGCTGGCTTGCGTATTGTTCGGCTTTGCTGCGTAGGTCGGTAAGGTCGATGTTGCCTTGCTCATCACAATGAATGGCGACGACCTGTAGTCCGCACATTTGCGCCGTGGCTGGGTTGGTGCCATGGGCTGATTTGGGGATTAGGCAAATTTTTCGCTGCGTGTCGCCGCGACTCGCGTGATAGCGGGTGATTGCAAGCAAGCCGGCATATTCACCTTGTGCGCCGGAGTTTGGCTGCATGCAGATGGCGTCAAAGCCGGTGATGATTTTGAGCCAATCTTCTAGGCTGTTGATCATCTCTAAGTAGCCCTGGGCTTGATCGATCGGGGCGAAAGGGTGCATGTTGGCGAATTCTGGCCAACTGACTGGAATCATCTCGCTGCTAGCGTTGAGCTTCATGGTGCAGGAGCCGAGTGCAATCATTGAATGATCGAGCGCAAGGTCTTTGTTTTGTAATTTTTTTAGATAGCGCAGCAGTTGGTGTTCGCTGTGGTGCGTGTTGAACACTGGGTGTTGCAGGATCGGGTCGGTACGCAGCAAGTCGTTTGGCAGGCTGCTGTCACTTTGTTGTAGTTGTTTGTCGAGGGTGTCAATGAGAGCAAGGTCTATTTCTTGACCGGTGATGAGTTGAATCAGGGTGTGTATGTCTTCTCGACGAGTTCTTTCGTTGATCGAAACGCCGAGGATGCCTTCTGCCAGGTCGACCTGACGCAAGTTGTAACCAGCGTCGAGCGCAGCTTGGTAAATTTGCGCGGCAGCTTGGCCTAGCTCGATATGTACGGTATCAAAGAAGGTTTTTGTACGTACGACGATACCCACCTGCCTACCGACTTGCCTAAGTGCGCTTGCCAAGATGGCGCTCAGCCTGTGAATGCGTTGAGCGATTAGGCGTAGTCCTTGCGGGCCGTGGTAAATCGCGTATAGACCCGCCATATTGGCAAGGAGTACTTGAGAAGTGCAGATGTTGGAGTTGGCTTTCTCGCGGCGTATGTGTTGCTCGCGCGTTTGTAAGGCCATGCGCAAGGCTTGCTTGCCACGACTATCGATAGAGACGCCGATGATTCGCCCCGGGATTGAGCGTTTGTATTCGTCGCGTGTTGCAAAGAATGCGGCGTGTGGGCCGCCAAAGCCAAGGGGAATACCAAAGCGCTGGGTCGAACCTAGCGCGATATCCGCACCGAGTTCGCCGGGCGATTTGAGCAGCACGAGCGCCATTAGGTCTGAGGCTAAAGCGACGATGCCGCCCTGCGCCTTAACTGCTGCAATCGGTACGCGCAAATCGGTGATTTCACCGCTGTCGTTGGGGTATTGAAAGAGCGCACCAAAGACATCTTGTGTTGCCGCTTCGCTCGCTGCAGCAATGCGTAGCTCAAAACCAAACAAGGCGGCGCGTGTTTTGATGACATCAATCGTTTGCGGAAAACAGCCTGCGTCGACGAAAAAAACATTGGATTGAGACGAGCTAATACGCCTTGCCATGCTCATCGCTTCGGCCGCCGCAGTGGCCTCGTCGAGTAATGAGGCGTTGGCCAATTCGAGGCCGGTCAAGTCGATAATCATCTGCTGGTAGTTGAGCAAAGCTTCGAGACGACCCTGAGCAATTTCCGCTTGATAGGGGGTATAGGCGGTGTACCAACCTGGATTTTCAAAAACATTGCGCAGAATCACTGTAGGGGTGAGCGCCTCTGCGTACCCCATGCCAATCAGGCTGTGCTTGAGCTGATTCTTCAGCGCCATTTTTTTCAATACGCTAAGCGCTTCTTGCTCGGTGCGTGCGGCGGCTAAGCTCAATGGCTCTGTTAGGCGAATGCTTGCCGGTATCGTTTGCTCGATCAGCTGTTCAACAGAGCTCAAGCCCATGCTTTGCAGCATAGCGGCGACTTCGCTTGGCGACGGACCAATATGGCGCGCAATGAATTCGTCGTGTTGTTCTAGGGTATCGAGCGTAACAGCTTGGTTATTGTGTGCTGAAGGATTCATAAAATCGCTGACGCATGGCGACGATTTAACGCACGCCATGATGTCTGTTTGTCTTTCAAACGGTTAACAGTAGAGAAATAATCAGCCCGGTAATCAGCCCGAGCGTTGCGCCTTAATTTAAGCGTTTTCCGGGCGCAGGCGGGGAAGCAGAAGGGCAGGGTTCTGCTATCTGGCTGACTGGGTTTTTGGGTTTATGCTGCGGCGTCAATCGTTTTCTGATAAGCGCCGGCATCAAGCAGCTTTGCCAAATCGGCAGCATTGCTTGGTTGCATTTTGAATAACCAGTTGCCATAAGCGTCTTGATTTAGTTTTTCTGGTGCGTCTAAGATCGTCTCGTTAACCGCGATGACGGTGCCTGATAGCGGTGCGTAGACATCGGCGGCGGCTTTGACTGATTCGACCACGGCAGCTTCTTGCTCGGCTAGCAAAGACTGCGCTAACTTGGGCAATTCAATGAATACCAAGTCTCCCAGCAAGTCTTGCGCATGGTCGGTAATGCCAACCGTAATACTTCCGTCCGCTTCGCTGCGTACCCATTCGTGGCTTTTGGTGTATTTCAGGTGTTCTGGGGTCTTCATTTTTTTCTCCTGGAGGCGAATGTGCGAGTGAGGATTGGCTTGATTGTCGCTGTCGAGATGCTTAAAAACTCAGCTGCCCGGTACGATGGCTATCCATAATTTGGAGCAGTTGAGCAAAGACCTTCGGCGATCCAGCAATAACGTTGCCGCTTTCGAGATGGCTTTGCTCTCCGGCCAAGTCGGAGATCAAGCCGCCCGCCTCTGAAATCAGTAAAGCACCGCCGGCGATATCCCAAGGCGACAAGCCAAACTCCCAAAAACCATCTAGACGACCACAGGCTACGTAGGCTAAATCGAGTGCTGCGGCGCCCGGGCGACGAATGCCTGAGGTTTTTTGTGTTAGCTCTTTGAACATGGCGAGGTAGGCATCTATGTGCTCAAAAGATCGGTACGGGAAACCCGTACCGATCAGGGCATCTTCCAGCTTGAGGCATTTTCTAACGCGAATCCGCCGTTCGTTTAAAAAAGCACCACCGCCTTTATCGGCTGTGAACAATTCATTGCGTACGGTGTCGTAGACGACTGCCTGAGTCACTTGCTCCTTGTAAGCCAGTGCAATCGACACTGCGTATTGCGGAAAACCGTGGATGAAATTGGTCGTTCCATCAAGCGGATCAATACTCCATTGGTAATCGCTGCCTGCGCCACGCCCTGGGGTCGTGCCGGACTCTTCTGCTAAAATTCCGTATTCGGGGTAGGCGTCTTGCAGTGTTTCAATAATCGCCACTTCGGCAGCGCGATCAACCTCGGTGACAAAATCGTTTTGCTGTTTAGCCGTGATCGCCAAGTGATCAAGGTCGTTGGCAGCGCGGTTAATGACTTGGCTGGCACGGCGTGCCGCTTTGATCATGATGTTCAGTGCTGGATGCATGTTTTTTTAAGAACGCAGCGTTTGGTTTTGCTGGAGAGGGTTTTTAAAGTTTGCGTGAAGAAAAACGTCAACAGTATGGCCAGCGTTGTGGCCCATACTCTCTTGTTTATTGCATAGCTTCTATTGCGAAGTCACTTCACACCTCAACGCCTCACACTCCAGGCTTTGCCAAGTTGGTTCCTTTTCCGTTCTTGAGTTGAATTTCCCATTTTAATATGAACCAGCCCAATAGGTCTCAATCTCTTCAATTTTTGGCCGATCAATCTCTGGCAAAAATTCGCATTGTCCTCTCGCATACCAGTCATCCAGGCAACATTGGTGCGGCCGCGAGAGCCATGAAAACCATGGGGTTGTCACGTTTATTCCTAGTCAACCCAAAGCGCTTTCCTGACCCCGAAGCCGAGACGAGAGCCGTCGGAGCCGATGATATTTTGCAGCAGGCAATATGCTGTGAGAGCCTAGATCAGGCTTTGGCTGGTAGCGTTTTCTCGGTTGCTGTTTCGGCACGTCAGCGCAGTCTGGGGCCACCACCCCAGACTGCGCGTGAAGCGGCACCGTTATTGATAGCGCAAGGACTTAGCGGTGAGGTGGCGCTGGTCTTTGGCAATGAAACCGCTGGCCTTTCAAACGACGAGGTGCAGCGTTGTCAGCGCACAGTGTTTATCCCCGCGAATCCAGAATACAGCTCGCTCAATCTTGGCGCTGCTGTCCAACTCCTCTGCTACGAGTTGCGCCTAGCTGCATTCTCGGGTGCACCGCCGATGCCTAGCAAGACCGTTCCCTTTGCCTCCCCCCAGGCCACGCACGAGAACATTGAGCGTTTTTACGCGCATTTAGAGCAGGTCATGATTAGCACCCGCTTTTTGGATCCAAAACAACCTAAACGTTTGCTACCTAAACTGCGACGTTTGTTTGGGCGCGCTGAATTGGAAAGCGACGAACTTAATATTTTGCGTGGCGTTCTCGACGCCGTTGAGCGCAGTATCGAGAACGCAGGCCGGCATGGGCGTGAAAAATAAGAAGTTTTCTCCTTAGCGTTTCTGCGCCAGTAAAAGCCTGTAAAATGCCGATTGATTCATTGGGGGCGACCTGGCTTCGACGTGGGTTGCAAAGCAGAGTAGGGCATACCGAGGATCAGTCACCTCGTAAATCCATCTGAAAAACTTTAAACGCAAACGACGCTTCGTTCGAGCCAGTACGGCTCGCAGCTTAAACCGCGCAGGCGGTTTAACCGTTGCACTGATCTGTCTCTGGGTCAGGTGAGGTAACTCACAGCAACGTCATTTACAGAGAATCGCCTTTGTCAGGGTTACTTTGGCAAAGGCTAAACTAAGGTAACTCGCCTGAAGCAAGCCTGTTCGGCTGGCGTGCCAGGGCTAAATCCAATTAACCGGACTAAGTATGTAGAACTGCCTGTAGAGGACTTGCGGACGGGGGTTCGATCCCCCCCGCCTCCACCATTAACAGCTCCAAAGCAATACGAAGAAGGCCAGAAACCAAAGAAGTAGCAAGGTTTCTGGCCTTTTTTTCGTCCATGGTTGTCCAGTAATGTTTGTTGCAATCCGGGAGTGTCTGGGGGTATAAACGGGGGTATATCGACATACCCCCACGCGAGATACCCCCAATGCCCCTGTCTGATTCAACCGTAAGAACAGCCAAGCCAGACGCAAAGCCATACAAGCTATCGGATGAAAAAGGCTTATTCCTGCTGGTCACCCCCAACGGCTCAAAATACTGGCGGCAAAAATACCGGTTCAACGGCAAGGAGAAAGTGCTTTCATTCGGCGTCTACCCTGATGTGAGCCTAAAAGAAGCCAGAGCAAAGCGGGATGAGGCGCGCAAGCTACTCGCCAACGACATTGACCCTAGCGAACACAAAAAAGCGCAGGACGCGGCAAAAATTGGACGAGC
>JAZKFR010000002.1:7234-13730 GCA_040386295.1 Pseudomonadota bacterium
GAGCCGCCAATTCGTTTGAGGTAATCGCCCGTGAGTGGTTTGAGAAAAACCGCACCACATGGGCGGAAAGCCACGCCGAAAAGATCATCACTCGACTTGAAAACGATGTGTTCCCGTGGCTGGGTAGTAAGGCAATTACCGAAGTCAACGCCCCCTGTGTGCTTGAGGTGCTGCGCAGAATAGAGAATCGCGGCACCTTGGACACGGCACACCGAGCCAAGGGCAACATTTCGCAGGTGATGCGCTACGCCATTGCAACCGGTAGAGCCGAACGTGACCCATGCCCAGACCTGCGCGGTGCGCTACCTCCCGTGCGAGAGAAAAACTTCGCCAGCATGACCGAACCGGTGAGAGTTGCTGAATTGCTCAGAGCCATGGATGCGTTCAGCGGCACCTTCGTCGTCAAATCAGCGCTTCTACTTTCGCCGCTGCTATTTGTTCGCCCCGGCGAATTACGGCGGGCAGAGTGGGCAGGCTTTGACTTGGACAAAGCGGAGTGGCGCTACTTTGTGAGCAAAACAAAGTCTGATCACTTGGTGCCCCTTGCCACCCAAGCGGTAGCGATCCTGCGCGAACTGCACGCGCTTACTGGGCGCGGCCGATACGTGTTTCCAGGTCGTGATCCGCAAAAAGCAATGAGCGAAGCCGCCGTCAATGCTGCCCTACGGCGCATGGGTTACGACACAAAAACAGAAATCACCGGGCATGGCTTTAGAGCAATGGCGCGAACGATCCTGCATGAGGAACTAAACCAAAAACCGGAGGCCATCGAACATCAATTAGCACACGCTGTGTCTGACACTTTGGGTACGGCGTACAACCGCACAAAGTTCATCAAAGAGCGCAAGGCGATGATGCAAATCTGGGCTGATTATCTGGACAAACTCAAAGCTGGTGCGGATGTAATTCAGTTGCGAAGCAATGCTGCTTGAGCACCACAAATTTAACGTGATGAGAGGTGCCAAATGAATAAAGAGTCGTTAGAAATCGCCATGAAAGCGGTGAGCCTCTACGCTGAGCAGCATCCGAGGCCGTCTCAAGTAAATCAAGATCAAGCAGCCGAGATGCTCGATATGTGCCGCCCTACGTTACGCAAGCTCATATCTTCAGGAGCAATCAGACTTAACAAGTGCGGGCGAATTCCGGTTTCGGAAATCGACAGGGTGCTGGTAGCGAGAGAGCCTTAACTTGTTGTCTATATAGATGGTTAAAGCTGCGCCTACCTCGACGGAGGGAAAACCGGGCACCCTTACCCGGCTGGCGCGGCTCCTAATTTGAGGGCGGCGCGAAAGGGCGCAGCAATGAATTTTCCTGCATATGTTCCGGCGGCAGTCCGGGCGCACATTGCAACAATGATCGAGGGTGATTCTTGGGAGCCTATGGGTTGGCAAGAATCCCTAGCCAGCGCTGAGCGCCAGCTAGCCAAAATCAAAAGTGATATAGAAACCAAAAAACAGCGCGGTGAAGTCGAAAATCTGGATAGCTTGCGGAAGCAAATGACCGAGGCGGAAGGGCATCGGAATAGTCTGAGAAACGAGGTGGACTGCCTTCGGCGGTTGGCGAACGATGCGCGGATGGCCAAAGCTTTCTCATTGCTGACTCGCGAATTTACTGACGATAGGCAGTGGCAGGGCTTCATCTATGCCGCATGGGCGGCGCGGGTAGATTTTGCGAAGTACCGTGACCGATTGAAACGAGCAGCGGAACTGAAAAATGCCATAGCCGACGCGGCGGAAACATTGGCGAAGTTAATCCGTCAGCTTTCCGAAACCGGCATCAACTGTCCGGACGAGTTTTATTCGATTCCCGAGCTACTGCGGCAAACTGATAATCACGAAAGCCATGGGCATAACCTGGATATGTGGCGATCCATGCGCGAGCGTGTTCTAGGCGACCTACCGAGGCGGGTTGTCTCAGAAACGAAGCCAATAGAGGAAAGCGGCGAGCCGCCAACCCTGGAAATAGTGAGGGTGTTTCTCGCGCCGGGGGAAAAAGCGGAAATCGCCCCAGGGGAAGCGGCGCGGAATATGTTGTGCTACGCATGGGGAACTGCCCCCGACTTCCCTGCATTGCTTGACACGGTGGCGAAAGCGGGGCGGAGCTTTAAGCCGAGCGAATCGGGGATGATCGGGGCAGCGATTGAATCGCGGCAGCGAAGCTTGAAAACGGAATACCTGCGGGCTTTCGGGAATCTGCTGACAGATGTTCATCGCTTCACACTGACAACACCAATCAAAAAAGCAATCGCAATCGTGGCGAACGTGGTGATCAACCTGCCCGACGTTGACGTTACCTATAATGACGTGCGGCAGGTTTTTGTTAAGTGAAGCGTGGAGTATCTGGAAAACTCGGGCAGAAAGTAACGCGGGAGTTATACGCCAGTCTGTATAACTCGAGCCCCAAAAATCTATTGAGTAAATTCGAGAAAAACAAGAGAAAAAAATAAGGTGCGCCCAACGTCCGGCAACGGACACACTTGGAGCGCATCGTATGAACCAACTACCTGAAACCGGCTTTCTTCGATTGCCACAAATTATTGGCGATCCTAAAGCGAAACCGCCAATTCCCTCGCTAATACCAATTAAGAAGTCGTCATGGTGGGCTGGAGTCCGGTCAGGAAAATTTCCTAAGCCGGTCAAGCTCGGCACAAGAACGACAGCCTGGAAGGTCGAGGACATCCGCGCCTTGATTGCCTCGTTTTAAGGGGCATTCATGACAACCATTAAAAAAGCCGCATCGGCTGGCACCGAGACGGCTTCAAACATTGCACAAGACAGCCGCAATCATACTCAGCCTATCGTTAGCGGGCAACGCGCAGAGGTGTTGAGCCTAATTCGTCAGCATCAGCCGCTACTCTCCTTTGTGCTGACCGCCGACTATGCGATACCAGAAGCCGCTGCACGCATTCACGACTTGCGAGCGCTGGGTTTCAATATCCTGACCACGATTAAGCCAGAGACGAATTTTCGAGGAATCATTCGGCGCAATGCTGCCCTGTATTCGTTAGGTAATCCTGAATGGCCACGCCCAGGATTTTTTGGTGGAAAAGGGGAGCGTGATGAGTGAGCCTACCCAGCAATTCCGTGATGCTTTGGCCGTGCGCGGCATTGTTCCACCAGCTGATATTTTGGCTGATGGCGTCATTCATCGTTGCGATGCCGAAGGCCGTGGCGGTAAAGGCGATGCCGCCTATCTGTTGCACCTAGATGGCATCCCTGCCGGGGGCTTTGAAAACTGGCGCGATGGCCTGGGCTGGCAGAATTGGCGCGCCGACATAGGGCGTAGGCTAAGCACTGCCGAAGAAGCTGAGCACCGCGCAAAAATCGATGCCGCACGGCGCGAACGTGAATCTGAAGAAGCTGAACGCAAGCGTGAGGCAAGAGAAAAAGCCTGTTTGCTGTGGGCTGAAATACTGCCTTGTACGGCACACCCTTACCTGACACGCAAAGGCGTTGCCGCCAACGGCGCACGATTACACCGTGAAAGCATTGTGCTGCCAATCAGGGACACGGCTGGGGTGCTGCATTCACTGCAATTCATCGGCGAGGATGGCGGGAAGCGCTACCTGACCTGTGGGCGCATTCGCGGCTGTTACTTTGGTATCGGTAAGCCTGATGGCGTGCTGTGCATCGCCGAGGGTTTTGCTACCGGCGCGAGTATCCATGAGGCGACGGGCTACGCGGTAGCGGTGGCCTTCGACGCTGGCAACTTGCAAGCTGCGGCAAACGCGCTGCGGGAGAAATTCCCCGAATTTCGGCTGATTCTGTGCGCTGATGATGACTATCGCACAGACGGTAACCCCGGCATGAGCAAGGCCAAAGAAGCCGCGCAAGCTGTTAGTGGGCTACTGGCTATCCCGCAATTCGGCGATTCTCGACCCGAAGGCGCAACCGACTTTAACGACCTGCACAAAGCACAAGGACTCGAAGCGGTGGCCTGTTGCATCAATGCTGCGCTTAATGGCACAGCGCTTGAGCAGGAATCTGAAGCGATACAAACCAAGCCTTCCCCCGCGGAGGAGTTGAATAGCTCAACAAGCAGCGATAACGAGCGCATCGAATATCTAGCGAACCTGCCCCTAATCGAATACGACAGACAACGCAAAACGCAAGCCAAAGCACTCGGCATTCAATCAGCCACGCTCGACAAAATGGTGAAAGCAGCCAGGCAAGAAAAGACCAGCACCGATGGTATGGACTTTGACGAAATAGAACCATGGCCACAGCCAGTTGATGCCGACACCCTACTTTCTGAACTGTACGAAACCATTAAGCGATTCATCATTTGCCCGGAAGAAACTGCGCACGCAGCGGCTTTATGGATTGCGATGACCTGGTTTATGGATGTCGTTCAAATTGCCCCGCTGGCAGTGATCACCGCGCCAGAGAAGCGCTGCGGCAAATCACAATTGCTCTTCTTACTCGGTCGCCTTGTATATCGACCACTGGCAGCGAGCAACATCACCCCGGCGGCATTGTTTCGTGCGGTAGATGCCTGGAAGCCGACCTTGTTGGTCGACGAAGCAGACGCCTTCATGAAAGACAACGAAGAATTGCGCGGCTTGCTCAACTGCGGACACACGCGCGAATCAGCCTACATCGTCCGCGTCGTTGGCGACGATCACACACCCAAGCGCTTCAACGTCTGGGGCGCGAAGGCGCTGGCGGGTATAGGTCAGCTTGCCGACACGCTCATGGACAGAGCCGTTGTCCTTGAACTACGCCGCAAGCTGCCGCATGAGCAAGTACAACGATTGCGCTACGCTGAGCCAGAACTATTTGAGCGCCTAGCCTCACAGCTCGCCCGCTTTGCTCAGGATAGCCGCGACGCACTGCGTCGAAGCCGTCCTAGCCTGCCCGAATCACTCAATGACAGGGCGCAAGACAACTGGGAACCACTGCTCGCCATCGCCGAACTGGCGGGGAAGCAATGGGCAGACCTTGCACGTCGTGCTGCGCTCAAATTGTCAGGTGGTGGCGAAGAAGGTGGCACAGTAGGCAACGAACTACTGGCCGACATCCAAGAGATATTCGAGACGAAAAAACTGCTCAAAATCAGCACAGCGGAGTTGATCGAGAGCTTATGCAGTGACGATGAAAAAGCGTGGGCAACCTACAACCGAGGCAAACCAATCGCCCCGCGCCAAGTCGCTCGGAAGTTAAAAGAGTACGGCATCGCCAGTAAAACCATTCGCATCGGACACGAGACAGCCAAAGGATTCGAGGCTGAGCAATTTAAGGAGGCCTTTGCACGCTATCTGTCACCCCCCTCTGAAAATGCCGTTTTATCGGTAACACCGTCACAAGCCAGCAGTAGCAATGCTTACAGTGTGACGGATTATCCGCAACGTTACGGCAGCGAAAAACTATCCGACACGCTACAAGTCCTGCCAATACTAGGTTGTGACGCTGTTACGGATAAATTCGGGGAAAGCCAAGATAGCGAAATAGTCGAGGTTGAACTGTGACCCCGGAAACGATCATTCAAAAAGCAATGGCCGATGGCGTGCTGTTGACGCTTGTCACGTCCGACACAATCAAAGCCGCCGGAGACAAAAGCAAAGTCGCAGTGTGGCTTCCGCTCATCCGGCAACACAAGCCCTCGCTTGTCGCCTTGCTCACCCCCGCACCGATGACTGCCGACGAAGTGCAAGCCATTCACGGATGGCTAAGGCATATCGGCGAAATTGACCCAGTAACGATTGCTGAAGTCTTGAATCGTTGCAAGACAGACAGTGATGCGCGGCGTTATTTTCTCGGGCGTGCGATGGCTGGCGTGAGGCAGAAAATGCCATGACGAGAGAAAAAAATTCATCGCTAGTGATTGATGCGGCTACCGGCAAGCCAGACCCCACCCCCGCAAAAATCAAACTGAACGCGATTGAGGACGTGCGCCGCGAGATGGCTACTGTTTATCGTGAGGCACGAGCGGGGAAAATTGATATTGGCGACGCTGGACGGCTCGCCTACATCCTCACAGGGATTGGCAAACTGATTGAAACCGGCGCAATAGAAAACAGACTTCAAAAACTGGAAGCCCTACAACTCACAGAAAACAAGAGGAATGAATCATGAGCAATTTATTACGGCGTATCGAGCGTTTAGAGCAACTCAATAAGCAAAAACGGGGCGTTCAGGTAATGCTTTTTAGCTGGCTGATTGAAGGAGAAATAACGCAGGCCGCTTGTTGCAAAAACGAGCTGTTACGCAATCAAGATGAATCAAAAGAGGATTTTTGCGCCCGCGTTAAGCTGTGGGCAAAGTCTTTACCCGGCGAGCATCAGCTGCGCACTGTCTGGCTGAGCTGATAACAGCGCGGAGAACAGCGGCGAAACAGCGAGCTTGACCCTTTGACCGTCATTCGTTGATACTCGGAGTACGGTGCTGAACACACCAAGTAACAAGCGGAAATCCACCCCGAAGCGTGGTTTTTTTGCGTCTGTTGTTTGTCTCTCAATGGGCGGGTTCGTCAGTCCGTAAGGCTGGCGGCATGGCTT
>JAZKFR010000002.1:13830-16701 GCA_040386295.1 Pseudomonadota bacterium
CCTTACTCGACATGCAATATGCGGCGGATTGTGATCAAAGCATTGCTGATGCAAAACGACCGTGACCTTATGCCCGTCCGCTCTATGCCGCAAGCACCCTTGCGAACATACGCAACTTACGTATAATTTAGCGATGAAAGCTGTCTTCGTCGAATTACCTGCCTTTGCCCGTTACCGAGCCGACTATCTGGGCGACGAAGGTTTTCGTGGCTTGCAAGAAGCCATGATGAGAAACCCCGAAGTCGGTGACGTGATCGAAGGAACGGGCGGGCTGCGCAAGCTGCGACACGGCGACCCGCGCCGTGGAAAGGGCAAGCGGCGGTTTGCGGGTGATTTACTACTGGTGGGATGGCGGCTCGCAATTTTGGCTGTTTACTCTGTACGACAAGAACGAAATGGCTGATTTGAGTTTCGACGAGAAGAAGGTGCTCAAAGCGATGTTGAAAGCGGAGCTGGAGGCGAGACGATGAAAAAACGGAATCTGTTTGCAGAGATTAGCGAGGGCTTCAATGCACTGTCGAACGCGCGTGCCGGCAAGCAGACGCTGCGTACGCACGAGGTCGAAATCAACCCAGTGCCAGATGTTACTGCCGACGAATTGCTCGCCCTGCGTGAACGACTGCACTTGTCGCGCCCGGTGTTTGCCCGTTACTTGCGCACCAACCCCCGCACACTGGAAAACTGGGAGCAGGGTCGAGCTAAGCCCAACGCCCAGGCCGCCTTGCTGATTCGCTTGGTCGAGAAGTTCCCCGACACGGTGGATCGTCTGGCGGTGGTCTGATGGATTTTCAAAAGTGGGTACGGAATAGGAAATTCAGCACGCAGCACGCACAATAAGCAGTTTCGTGGCCTGTAGCGTGCTCTTCCCGTTCAACGTTTAGTTCGTTGCATACCGAATCACTCAAGCACTTTAGGTTGTGGCTCTTGCTAGTGTTAGCAAAACGACGACGAAGAGCGATTTTGAGAGCAGCGTTAACTCAATGGGGGTATTTTTGGGGGTATGTCTGAATTCTTGGAAAATAAAATCGTTTTTTTACAGTGCATTCAGCGATTAGTTCGATAGCCCTCGCCCCATTACCCTAAATCCCAACTCTTATCGGTTGGGATTTTTTTGCCAGCAGCGTCTGTGTTGGCGCGCTTTCCGGGCATGGCCTCTCTGTTCTCCGTTTTCTCTGGTGGTCACGCGAGCGTTCTCGAGGACACTTCCTTTGCTGACGCAGGTTTAGAGGCGGTCGGTTGTGGTTGGCAATTCCTGTAGCGGAGGCGACTGATGTTTCAAAGACTATTCCGCTGCAGCTGCTGACTACGGTGAAGAACGAGTGGTAAAATGCAAACTAGGGTGTGACTTGCGCTATTGCAACGTCACAGGTCATGCGTTGGTCGGGCCGCCACGCGGGAAGACTGCGACCATGACGACACCCACAACAATTCAGATTATTGGTGCCAGCCTGTTCGCGCTGGCAGTGCTTCACACCTTTTCGACCAAGTTTTTTGAGCACTTGGCGCACACCCGTCCGACCCATGCAGGGCTGTGGCACCTGCTCGGCGAAGTGGAAGTGGTGTTTGGCTTCTGGGCTTTGGTGCTGGTCGTGGCGATGTTTGCGACCGACGGTGCAAAAGTGGCGACGCAGTACGTCGATTCGCGCAATTTCACCGAGCCGATGTTCGTCTTTGCCATCATGGTGATCGCAGGCACCCGCCCGGTTCTGCAAACAGCTCTGACTGGTGTGCGCCTCATCGCCCGCATCATTCCGTTGCCGGGCAGCATGGGGTTCTATTTCACCGTGCTGTCACTGGTGCCCTTGCTGGGGTCGTTCATCACCGAGCCTGCGGCCATGACACTGGCCGCCCTGATCTTGGCTGACAGCTTTTTCGGGCGGGGCATTTCATCGCGCTTGAAGTACGCCACGCTGGGTGTGCTGTTCGTAAACATTTCTATCGGCGGCACGCTGACTCCGTATGCCGCACCGCCTGTGCTAATGGTCGCCGGGAAATGGAACTGGGACATCGCCTTCATGATGTCGGCGTTCGGCTGGAAAGCTGCCATCGCAGTCGTTGTGAACGCCTTGGGCGCTACGCTGCTGTTCCGCAAGGAATTGGGCCAACTGTCCTCAGCAGACAGTAGTGGTGGTAATCCGGTGCCGGCTGCCCTGGTGTTGGTTCATTTGGCTTTTCTCGCGGGCGTCGTGGTCTTCGCCCACCACCCGGCGATGTTCATGGGCCTGTTCCTCTTTTTTCTGGGTGTGGCCCATGCTTACCAACGTCATCAAGACCGTCTGATTCTGCGCGAAGGGCTTTTGGTTGCGTTCTTTCTGGCTGGACTGGTGGTGTTGGGTGGCCAGCAGCGATGGTGGCTGCAACCCGTGCTGATGAGCATGAGCAGCGACCAGGTGTTCTTCGGGGCGGCCATCTTGACGGCGTTCACCGACAACGCGGCGTTGACCTACCTCGGCTCATTGGTCGAAGGACTGCCCAACGACTTCAAGTACGCGCTGGTTGCCGGTGCTGTGACCGGTGGCGGTTTGACCATCATCGCCAACGCGCCGAATCCGGCAGGCATCGCCATCTTGCGCGGGCACTTCGACGATGAAGCGGTGCATCCTCTGGGGTTGCTTTTGGCAGCGTTGCCACCGACCATCATCGCGGCTTTAGCATTTCGACTTTTCTAAAGTCCATAAACATGATTGATTTAACGACCATATTGAGTGATATGGCATGGCCCATCGCTATCCTAATCGCATGGTTTTCTGGTGAATTCGCGCACCGCTGGGCGAGACTGCCCCGCATCAGTGCCTATGCGGTCGTCGGCTTTGTTCTAGCACCGTCGCAGGCGGGTCTTTTGCCAACTACGCAATCAGCGATGCTGTTGCT
>JAZKFR010000002.1:16739-21104 GCA_040386295.1 Pseudomonadota bacterium
GGCCTTCTCTTGTTTGAATGCGGCTACCGCATCAATTTACGCTGGCTACGGACCAATCCGTGGATCGCCGCGACCAGTTTAACTGAGGCAACTTTTACCTTTGCTGCGGTTTACTTCCTGGCAATATGGTTTGAGCAAGCACACACAACCGCGCTGCTATTGGCGGCCTTGTCAATGGCAACTTCGCCAGCGACGATTGTTCGCGTCATCACAGAGCAGGGCAGTTCTGGCCAAGTCACCGAGCGAGTACTGCATCTTTCCGCTATTAACTCTGTTCTCGCAGTGCTTGTTTTCAAGATCATTGTCGGATTTGTCGTATTAAAAACCTCTGGAAATCTATGGGAGGCAAGCTATAGCAGTTTGATTATCCTGTTGTCCTCCGTATTTTTGGGCGCAACGTCGGGCGTTCTCATCCCTGCCTTGCTGCGATTGACTAAGCGCGCCAGCCACGACAGCACGCTCGTGTTCACCATTGCCATCATTGTCCTGGTTGCGTTGGCGCATAGTCTGAAACTTTCACCCGTGCTGGCCGCGCTGACCTTTGGACTGGTTGCGCGCCATCGTCGTATGGTTTTGAACTCGTCCCAGCGCGGCTTTGGCGCGTTGGGCGATCTTTTATCCGTATTTTTATTTGTGTTCATCGCTGCAACGCTGGAATGGCGGCAAGTAATCGCAGGAATCGGTCTGGGACTGGCCATCATTGCAGTACGTCAAATCGCCAAAATCGCCGGGATTACTCTCTTCGCACATTTCAGCGGTATTTCATGGCGCAAGGGTGCGCTCATAGGAATAGCAACAGCACCGATTTCCTCCTTTGTGATTTTGGTATTGGAGCAAACGCGCTATCTCGGTATCAATCTGGTTGACCAGCTTGCTCCACTGGCGGCGGCTGCACTGGCATTAGAAGTCTTCGGCCCGATATTTATCCAGCGCGCATTGATCTGGGCACATGAAGTACCAGAAACCAAGGGGTTCTGATATGCCGCTTGAACCATTTAAAACCTCGCAGGCACTTAGCCTTGGGGTAGAACTGGAATTGCAACTGGTCGGTCTGAGCGATTTCGATCTGGCCGCCGCCAGTCCGGACATGTTCGAGTTACTCAGACGCAAGCCGTTTCCGGGTGTGGTGACACCTGAAATCACAGAAAGCATGATCGAGATCGCGACCGATGTCCATACAGAATATTCAACGCTGCGGGCGCAACTTCTTGAAATTCGCGATACGCTTGTCCGTGCAGGAGATCGTCTGAATATAGGAATATGTGGCGGCGGCACTCACCCCTTTCAACAATGGTCTGAACGCCGGATTTCTAAAAAGCCACGATTTGCAGAGGTATCTGCGCTTTATGGTTATCTCAGCAAACAGTTCACCATTTTCGGTCAGCACGTCCATGTGGGTTGTGTCAGTGCAGATGAGGCTCTGTTTCTTCTACACGCACTGAACCGCTATGTTCCCCATTTCATTGCATTGTCAGCATCATCCCCTTTTGTACAAGGCAATGACACCTTGTTTAACTCGGCGCGGCTAAATTCTGTATTCGCTTTCCCACTCAGTGGTCGGGCTCCGTTTTTGCTTCGCTGGGAGGATTTTGAGCACCAGTATTTTGCCAAGATGGAGCACACCGGGGTGGTCAAGAGCATGAAGGACTTCTATTGGGATATCAGGCCAAAACCAGAGTATGGAACGATTGAGTTGCGCGTTTGCGACACACCGCTAACTGTTGATCGTGCTGCGGCCTTGGCGTGTTATCTGCAGGCACTTTGCAAATATTTGTTGGAGCGCAATGAGCCTGATCCTTCTGAAGATGACTATCTCGTCTACAACTACAACCGTTTTCAGGCGTGCCGTTTTGGTTTGGATGGCACGGTCGTGCACCCGAAATCCTATGGGCAAATTTCCCTGCGTGAAGATATTTTGACCACTATACGGCGCATCCAGCCTCAGGCAGACGCTTTGGGTTGTGCTGCAGCTCTTGAGCACATTTACCATACTGTGCACGAAGGCAGCGACGCGAGCTACTTGCGGCGCGAATATGTGGAGCGTGGGAGCGTAGAAGGTATGGTGGATTCGGCATTGACGCGGTTTCGGCACGAATCTGCTGATCCGGCTTAGCGTGCTTTATTTTCTGTGGTCAGGCGGATTAGGGGATCGGCGATTCCAACATTCTCTGCTGACTGCTTGGCCTGGTAGTGGTAACAGGTCTGGCTAATGCCAAACGCCAGGCAGGCTAGCCGGACACTGATGCCTTGGTGTTCTACGATCCGTTGTGCCATCTCGCGTCGGCAAGATGGCTTCACCACTTTTTTTGCAGCGCCTCCTGGACGATCTCTGCCTTGAGGCGCTCTTCGGCGTACATCTTCTTGAGCCGAGCCATCAGCGAGGCATCCATCCCCCCAAACTTGCTGCGCCATTTGTAGAACGTGGCCGAACTGATGCCGTGCTCCCGACACAATGCCGGAACCTGGCTGCCAGCCTCGGCTTGCTTGAGTATCGCGATGATCTGGCTGTCTGAAAAGCGTGACGTCTTCATGTAAAACTTCCTCGGGTTGCTGTGGAGAAAATTCTACTTTTGACTGCCGCTAATGCACGGGGGGATTACCGAACGACTCGGCGCTATTTGAAAAAATTTCCATATATTCGAGCTACAATGTAGCCCATCTAATCTTTTGGATAAAAAATCATGTCTGCCAATGCTGTTGTCCGTGCTCGCATCGACGAGCACATCAAAGAAGAAGCGAGTGTTGTACTTGCTGCCATGGGGCTTACCGTATCGGATGCTTTTCGCATCATGCTCACGCGTGTTGCTCGTGAAAAAGCACTACCTTTTGAACCTTTGGTGCCCAACACCCTGACCATTAAAGCCATGAAAGACGCGCGTCGTGGCAATCTGGAAACGGTGACTCTTGGCCAACTTCAAGCCTTGCTTGATACGGACGATTAAACAGTCTGTCCAATTCAAGCGAGACCTCAAACGTGAAGCCAAAGGCTCGTACCATCAGGCACTGCAAAATGATTTCGTTGCAATTGTTGCTTCTTTAGCAAACGATCAGCCTTTGGCCGAAAAATACCGTGACCACGCGCTAACAGGCGATTGGAAAGACCATAGGGATTGCCACGTAAAGCCTGACCTGGTGTTGATTTATCGCAAGCCGGATGACACCGTGTTGCAGCTAGTACGCCTTGGTTCTCACAGCGAGCTCGGCTTGTGATTAGCTGTGCCTGGGCAAACAAACACCCCAGCCCGTAGATGAGCGAAGGCATTTCCCCGTCAAGGGAACCGTGGAATTCTTGAGCAAATTGGTTTTCAAATTAACTTGCTGCACTAAAAAGGAGCAATTAATGGCTACAAATTACGATACTGACGTTGTTGCATGGGCGAATGAGCAAGCACGACTTATCCGCTCTGGCTGTTTTGATCAACTTGATTTAGAACACATTGCCGAGGAGATAGAAGACGTGGGCAAAAGCGAAAACCGTGAACTGGTTAGTCGTATGGCTGTTCTTCTAGCTCACCTGCTCAAATGGCAATACCAACCAGCACGCCGCAGTAAAAGCTGGCAATACACCATCAAAACACAGCGCGTAGAAGTTGCGTTTGTGCTTCGTGAAGCACCCAGTCTGAAAGCAAGATTTTCTGACCCTGAATGGTCTTATCTTGTCTGGTCTAAGGCAAAGCTACAAGCTGAAAACGAAACCAGCCTAGATGTCGATGTTTTCCCCGATTCTTGTCCTTGGTCTTTGCAAGATGTGCTTTCCGATGGTTGGCTCCCTCACGACCTCTGACCCGTCAAGGGGACCGTGGAATAAATGGGGGAAGCCCGTAGGGGGCACCGTTTATGCCGCGAAAGCCCCTGATGGCGCACGAAAAGAAAACGCTCTGGCAGAGCCGGGGGGATAGCTATACCATCCCCCCGGATTGCGGCGCATGTCAATCTAGTTGTCGCCTCAGTCATGCAGCCAACGGCTGAATACGGTTGCGATCCGAATGCGCTGTGATGATGGCGTCACGTTCGGGGTTGAGTGTTACCGCGCCAATGGGCGTCCAGTTTCGTGTTTTGCCAGACCAACGCGCCGAGGCACGTTCGCGAGCGGCGGCATACAGGAGATGTCGGGCGGCCAGAATCGCGTGATCTTCACTGCGGCACTCCCGTAGTCTTTTGCCTGTTTCGCCAACAGATGCCATTCCAGTGAAATGCTATCAAGCGCTGTTTCGATAGCCGGGTTAATAGGCTCAACGCAATGCAGGAAGGACGAGATTGCTATTTTGCTGTGATGTCAAGGCTAAATTCAGAGGTCCGGGTTTCGGCTAAATTGAAATGTCCGCTTCGCTTGAATCGCACCCGCTTCAGCCAGCCGACTGGCCA
>JAZKFR010000003.1:0-2388 GCA_040386295.1 Pseudomonadota bacterium
CTATTCAAAGAGTACATTGCCGAAAACGCCAAACTTATCCCGGCTCGTTTGACCGGCACCAAAGCAGGCTATCAGCGTCAGTTGTCGCTCGCGGTAAAGCGTGCTCGTTTCTTGGCGCTCTTGCCTTACACCGATAACCACCAGTAATTGAGGAGAAGACGATGCAAATTATTTTGATGGAGAAGGTCGTCAACCTCGGCAATCTCGGCGATCTGGTCAAGGTTAAAGATGGTTACGCGCGTAATTTTTTAATTCCTAAAGGCAAAGCAAAACGCGCCACGCCTAAGGCGATGGAAGAGTTTGCGCTTAAACGTGCAGAGCTCGAAAAAGCAGCTGCAGAGAAGCTCGCTGCAGCGCAAGCGTTTGCCGAAAAACTGAACGGCCTGGTGGTGAGCATCAGCCGTAAAGCTGGGGTCGATGGCCGTTTGTTTGGCTCAGTCACTAATTTTGACGTAGCCGATGCGCTTAAAGTTCAGGGTTTTGAAATCGAGAAATCGTCGATTCGCATGCCAATGGGACCGCTCAAAACAGTCAGCGAAACTAGCCTGGAGGTTTTAGTTCATACCGACGTGCTGGCAAGCATCACCGTTGCTGTCGTCGGCGAACACTAGATCGATAGTTGATCGACGTATCGCAGTCACGCAGTTAGCGCGAAATAAAAAGCCTTGCCCCCGCGCAAGGCTTTTTTCATTGCAGCTTGCCTATTTTTGCCACGCTGTCTCGGTTTCGGCTCAACACGCTTGACCCAGCAATGCGCTACAGAAATGCGACAAACCCTCTCTTTGACTGCTTGGAACCACCATGGCTAAATCGCCCGCCCCCTTTAATTCACCGAGCGCACGTAGCTCTCGACCAGGCATGAACACGCAAAGCGATCCCGCGCTCGCCGAGTTACGCATTCCACCGCATTCAATCGAAGCCGAACAATCCGTACTCGGCGGACTGCTATTGGATAACGCCGCCTTCGACAAAATTGCCGATTTGATCAGCGAGGGGGACTTTTATCGCGATGAACACAAACGTATTTTTCGCCAAGTGCGCAGCCTGCTTGAACGCGGCAAACCGGTCGATGTCATTACCGTTGCCGAGCGGCTAGACGCCACCGGCGAAAGCGAGGACACCGGCGGGCTCGCTTATCTCGGCGAACTCGCTGCGAACACCCCCTCTGCCGCCAACATCCGCCGCTACGCGGAAATTGTGCGCGAACGCGCGATTCTGCGCCAACTGGTCACCGCAGGCGACGAAATTGCCGGCAGCGCGCTTAACCCGCTAGGCCGCGAAGCCAAAACGCTTTTAGACGAAGCCGAGGCACGCGTTTTTGCCATCGCTGAGGGCGGTTTTCGTACCCAAACCGGTTTTCAGCACATCAACCCCTTGCTCACACAAGTCGTTGAACGAATTCAAGAATTGCATGACAGGGACAATCCCTCAGACATCACCGGCATTCCAACCGGCTATCACGACCTCGACAGCAAAACCTCCGGCTTGCAGAACGGCGATTTATTGATCGTCGCGGGGCGCCCGTCTATGGGAAAAACCTCGTTTGCACTGAACATCGCCGAACACGTGGCCATCGACGTCGGCCTACCCGTCGCTGTGTTTTCAATGGAAATGGGGGGAACACAACTGGCCATGCGGATGCTTTCTTCGGTCGGCCGATTAGACTCAAATCGAGTCCGCACCGGACGCCTGGACGACGACGAATGGTCGCGCTTATCTTTTGCGCTCGGCAAAATGCACGAAGCACCGATCTACATCGACGAAACCGCCGCACTCAACCCAATCGACCTACGTGCGCGCGCGCGGCGCCTACATCGCCAATGCGGTCAGCTTGGCTTGATCATTATCGATTACTTACAGCTGATGTCTTCTAGCAGCCACGGCGAGAACCGAGCAACCGAAATATCAGAAATATCACGCTCTTTAAAAAGCCTAGCCAAAGAGCTGAGCGTGCCTGTCATCGCTCTGTCTCAGCTCAATCGCTCGCTAGAACAGCGCCCAAATAAACGCCCAGTGATGTCCGATTTACGCGAATCCGGCGCGATCGAACAAGACGCTGATGTGATCATGTTCATCTACAGAGACGAAGTCTATAACCCAGACACCCCAGACAAAGGGGTCGCCGAAATCATCATCAGCAAACAGCGGAATGGCCCCATTGGCAGCGTCCGTCTCACCTTCTTGGGTGAATACACGCGCTTCGAGAACTTCGCAAACCCAGGCTCTTACTAATTAGGAGGCTGAATCGCAGGTAGACACGAGCCCGCACAGCGCTTAGCGCAAAAACATGGGCAAGAAACGTAGTCTCATAAGGCTACGTTGCACACTCCCTAAGGACTCAACTGCAGTGAAGTAAGGCAAAAAGCCCGCAATTACGCGGGCTATCAA
>JAZKFR010000003.1:2398-5793 GCA_040386295.1 Pseudomonadota bacterium
TGCTTATTACTTTCCGATACAAAATCGACTAAAAATTTCCCCCAGAAGGTCGTCCGAGCTAAATTCTCCGGTAATCGTACTTAAAGCCAGTTGAGCCAAGCGCAGCTCCTCGGCAAACAACTCCAGCTGCGGCAACTGCAAACGAGCCGACAACAAATGCGCCTGTGCTTTGCGCAAGGCGCGCAAATGTCGTTCTCTGGCAACAAACACGTCCTCTGCTGAAGAATCCCAGCCCGCAATACGCAGCAATTCCTGGCGCAGCAAATCCAGTCCATCGCCGGTCATCGCAGACAGAAAAATCTCCACCTCATCGTGAGCGCCTTCTTTTTTGCAACACTGCGCCGACATCTCGAGCAAATCGATTTTGTTATGCACGGTAATGCGCGGCAAGTGCTGCGGAAATTTATCTAGGATTGCAGACTCAGGCCGAGGACTCCCGGCGTGCGCATCGAGCAATAAAACCAAGGCATCTGCCGCTTCAATTTCTCGCCAGGTCCGCTCGATACCGAGCCGCTCAACTGCATCATCTGTTTCACGCAAACCGGCGGTGTCTATCACGTTCAGGGGAATACCCTCAAGCTGTAGATGCGCGCGCACAACATCACGCGTTGTTCCCGCAAAGGGCGTCACAATCGCCAAGGCATCACCAGCGAGGCAATTCAGCAAGCTAGATTTACCGACATTGGGCTGACCCACAAGCACCACGTTCAACCCGCTACGCAAACGACTTCCTTGTTGCGCGCGCGCCAAAACATGACTTAGCCGTTCACGTAAAGAATCCAGCCTGGGAAACACCTTGGCTGCTTCTAGAAAATCTATCTCTTCTTCAGGAAAATCGAGCGTCGCCTCAAGCAAGGCTCTTAATTCAATCAACTGCGCCACAAAAGCGTGAATTTCTTTGGAAAACACGCCTTGCAGAGAACGTATTGCCGCTCGCGCAGCCGCCACTGTTGCCGCATCAATCAGATCAACCACAGCCTCTGCCTGCGCCAGATCAAGCTTACCGTTCACATAGGCGCGACGAGAGAACTCCCCCGGCTCTGCCAATCGAGCGCCGAGATCAAGACAGCGTGCCAACAGTAACTGCATCAGCAAAGCACCGCCATGCGCTTGGATTTCAAGCACATCTTCGCCAGTGAAAGAATGGGGTGCGGGAAAGTACAGCAGCAAACCACGATCAATCGACGCTTGATCAGCCGCCTTGAAATCAACCAGGGTAGCGAGTCGCGGGCGAGGAATTTTGCCGCTTAAGGCTTGGGCGAACGCCTGTAAAGCGTGTCCAGAAACGCGAATTACGCCAACGCCACCACGACCGGCAGGCGTCGCGATGGCCGCAATCGTCTCAGCAACAACAGGCAAACGAGACTTAGTGTCTAGGGTCGTTCGCTGCTTTTCCACTGGCGCCAGCGCCTTCGATCACGCGTGTAATTTGCCATTGCTGGGCAATCGAAAGAATGTTGTTAACCACCCAGTAGATAACCAAGCCAGCAGGAAAGAAAAAGAACATACCGCCGAATATGAAAGGCATCATCATCATGACTTTCGCTTGAATAGGATCGGGCGGCGTTGGATTCAGCTTGGTCTGAATCAGCATGGTAATGACCATCAAGACAGGCAACACGTAGAAAGGATCCGGCGATGAAAGATCTTTAATCCAAAGCAACCAAGGTGCGTCACGCATCTCGACCGCCCCGAGCAAAGCCCAGTACAACGCGACAAACACTGGAATCTGAACCAACATAGGCAAGCAACCGCCCAAGGGGTTTATCTTCTCGCGCTTGTAAATCTCCATCATTTCCTGATGCAGCTTTGGCCGATCGTTTGCATGCCGCTCTTTCAGCGCAATCAAGCGAGGCGTCAGCTGACGCATTTTGGCCATAGACTTGTAACTCGCAGCCGAGAGCGGATAAAAAATTGCTTTGATCGCAATCGTCAGCAACACAATCGCCCAGCCCCAATTGCCAATCAGCTTATGAATCGCCTCTAAACACCAAAAAATCGGTGCCGCCACAATCGTCAACCAACCATAATCCACAACCAAAGGTAAGCCCTTCGCATCCAGCCCCCCTTCTGCCGAAGGTTGAGCCAAATGCTCAAGAACTGACTGAATTTGAGGCCCGGCGTAAAGCGGCATTGAAAACTTAGTTTTAGCGCCAGCAGCAATTTGGCCTGTTGGCACAATAACGCCAGCGCTATAGACCGAACTGAGCTCTCCTTCAGGCGAACAAAGACGGCTGTCATCGACGGTTCTAACGTAATACTCACGCGGTGTTTTCAGCTTCGGCAACCACGCAGCAACAAAATAGTGCTGCACCATCGCTAAGAAACCATTGTCTGCCTGCGCGGAAAAAACCACTTTCTCTGCTTTAGCCGGATTAGGCAAAATGGTATTTGCAGTACAGTTTTTCTCTTTGTCTGAAAAGTCGCTTAATTTTATCTTTTTGTACTTATCTTGTTCGGTGTAAACCGCTGCCCCGGTAAAAGTACTGACCAACATATTCTCACCATCGGGTGCTTTATCATCGCGCTGCAATTGGAAATAAGCGTATGGCGTCAGCGTTTTTTCGCCCCCGTTGTTTATTTCGTAAGCAACATCAATCAAATAACTCCCTCTGGTAAAGGTATAAATTTTCTCCACTTGAACGCCATCGACGGCTGGCGCAATAAGCCGCAACTCCAGAGTTTTAGCCTCTTTATCGAGCTCCGAAAAGTCACGCTGACCTGGCACAACAGAAAAAACCGTCTTATGGTTCGGCAAACCGGCATCGGTAAACCCACTCTGGGCCAAATAATGATGTTTCGCCTCAAACAGCGAAAAGTTTTTTGTCTTATCGACGATCGATTTATAAGCATTTAATTCAAGCTGAGTAATATCGCCCCCTAAGCTTGAGATATCGACCGAATACAAATCAGTTTTAACGTTAACGACCGCCGCTGATGTGCGTACTGGCGCAACTGATTGCACCTCCTTGGTCGCGAACACTCCACTGCCCTTAAGATTAAACAAGGGTTGGGGAATAGCAGGACGCTCCAGGCTTTGAGCGTTAGCAACCGTGTCCAGTTTGGGCTGATTGTATTTTTGCCAAGCGTCCCACAACATGAACAAGGAGAAAAAGAAAACAAGCAATAGAATCGAACGTCGATTATCCATAAAACAGCCTATAAGGATAAATTAGGGTACAGGATCAAAACCACCAGCACAAAAAGGGTGGCAGCGAAAAATACGTTTTAGAACCAAGTACATTCCCTTGAGCGCACCATACTTCTCGATGGCCTCAATCGCGTAAGCAGAACAGCTTGGGAAATAACGACAACGACTGCCGAGCAAGGGACTGATTACGTAGCGGTAAATGCGGACTAGAGCCAACAATAGATTCATGAATGACTTATTGACG
>JAZKFR010000004.1:0-5827 GCA_040386295.1 Pseudomonadota bacterium
CCTAAGCACCTTATCCCGGGAACGGCATAAGGTGTTTCTATTTACAACGGTACACCTCAGCAAATTCACCTTGGCCAAACCAACGACACGCTGAACAGGCGCAATGAGTTTGTATTGCTAGACCAAATTGAACACGCAGCAACCTGCCCAGTCACCGCCTAGCCGCTAAATTTTTCCCCAGTCAAACGCTCGTAAGCCTCGACGTATTTAGCTTGGGTTTGCTCGATAACCTTGGCCGGAAGTTCTGGACCAGGCGCTTGCTTATTCCAGCTTAGCGTGTCGAGGTGATCGCGCACGTATTGTTTGTCGTAGGAGGGTGGATTGCTGCCTTCACGGTAAGCATCGGCTGGCCAAAAACGTGAGGAGTCCGGGGTTAGAGCTTCGTCGATCAAATGCAGTGTGCCCGCCTGATCGATGCCGAACTCAAATTTGGTGTCAGCGATGATGATGCCTCTTTGCGCTGCGTAGTCAGCAGCGTTTTGGTACAAGGCCAGCGCGGCTTGCCGTGCTTCGTCAGCCAGCGTGGCGCCGTTTTTGCCGGTGCCGTAAAGCGCTTGGCTCAAGGCGGCAGCGCAATCACTTTGCGCGGTAGCGAAGGCAATGTTTTCATCGTGCGCGCCGACTTCCGCTTTACTGGCCGGGGTGAAAATGGGTTCGGGCAGCCGGGCAGCGAGCTTCAGTCCCGGCGGTAATTTGATCCCGCAGACAGCGCCGCTGGCTTGATAGTCCTTCCAGCCGGAGCCGATCAGGTAAGCGCGCACTACCGCTTCAATCGGCAGCGGCTGGAGCCGCTTGACGACCAGCGCACGCCCGGCCACCTGAGCACGCTCGTCAGCCGCGACAACGGTTTCGGGCGCAATACCGGTGAGTTGATTCGGCAAAATGTGGGCAAGCTTAGAGAACCAGAAACTAGCAAGTTGGGTCAGCACTTTGCCCTTACCGGGAATCGGGTCGGGCAGCACCACGTCGAATGCAGAGAGTCGGTCACTGGTGACGATCAACAGATGGTCGGCGTCTACCGCGTAGAGATCGCGCACTTTGCCGCGCGCAATTAAGGGCAAGCTTTTGATCGTGCTATAAAAAAGAGAGTTGGTCACGTTAGAGCGTCCACAAGGCGTAATTAAGTTAAAAAATCAATGAGCTAGAGGTATCGCAAGAATCAGCTTGTCCAGAGCGCGGCCTCCTACGTTCTGGCCGCGTACCTTGAGCTTAGCTTTGTACTAGAGCACTTTCTGTTTGAGTTCGCCACGTTGGTAGCGCTCGGCCATTTTTTCTAAGGCGATGACCTTGATTTTGCTCGCTTGTCCGGCGCAGCCAAAGGCTTCGTAACGCGCCAGGCAAATTTTACGCGCGGCTTCGCGCGCCGGTTTGAGGAAGTCGCGTGGATCGAAATGCCCAGGGTTCTCGCTTAAATGGCGGCGAATGGCGCCGGTCATGGCCAAGCGCACGTCGGTGTCGATGTTGATTTTTCTGACGCCGTGCTGAATTCCGGTGACGATTTCTTCGATGGGTACGCCGTAGGTTTCTTTCATATCGCCGCCAAACTGACGGATTTCTGCGAGCAACTCTTGCGGCACCGAGGAGGAGCCGTGCATGACTAAATGCGTGTTGGGAATCCGCGCATGAATCGCTTTGATCCGCTCAATCGCCAGAATGTCACCGCTCGGTTTTTTGGTGAATTTGTACGCGCCGTGCGAGGTGCCAATCGCAATCGCTAAGGCGTCGCAATCGGTTTGGCGGACAAAATCGGCAGCTTGGTCGGGGTCGGTCAGTAACTGTTCGCGCGTCATTTGCCCGTCGGCGCCGTGCCCGTCTTCTTTGTCTGCCTGCATTGTTTCGAGCGAACCGAGCACGCCGAGCTCTGCTTCAACGGTTACACCGATAGCGTGCGCTAACTCAACCACTTTTTTCGAGACAGCAACGTTGTATTCGTAAGAGGCCGGAGTTTTACCGTCTTCTGCCAGCGAACCATCCATCATCACCGACGAGAAGCCGGAACGAATCGCCGCCATACAGACAGCGGGCGACTGGCCGTGATCTTGATGCATCGCAATCGGCGTGTTGGGATACGCCTCAAGCGCAGCGAGAATCTGGTGGCGCAAAAAAGCTTCGCCAGCGTATTTACGCGCACCGGCAGAGGCCTGCATGACGACGGGCGCATCAATGGCCGAAGCGGCTTCCATAATTGCCCACACCTGCTCCATATTATTGACGTTAAAAGCAGGTAGGCCGTAGCGGTGCTCAGCGGCGTGGTCGAGTAATTGACGTAGAGAAATCAAGGGCATGGTGTTTTTCCAATCGGTACTGGCATTCAGTGTTTAAGGGTTTGTCGCTTTAAGTTTTTTTAGCGGATTAGGGCAAGGCTGCCGCACGCGAAACCGCCTCGCTTCTACCGTAGCCAACAGCGCAGGCGCGTCGGGGCGACAATTTTACCGCGCGCAGCAGGACAAATGATTTAGAAATGGCGCGTATTGCGCTTGATTTGTTTTAAATCACGCACCGCCCCGCTGGCTGCCGAGCTGGCCATCAGCGCGTAGGCCTGTAGCGCAGTCGAGACAACGCGTTGGCGCGTGCCCGCTTGCCAAGCCTGATCACCGCGCGCATTCATCGCGGCACGCCGTTGCGCCAACAGTTCGTCGCTGACAGCGAGATGGATTTTACGTTGCGGGATGTCGATTTCGATCAGGTCGCCTTCTTCAATCAGCGCAATAGCGCCCCCTTCCGCCGCTTCTGGCGAGGCGTGTCCAATCGATAAGCCCGAGGTACCTCCGGAAAAACGCCCATCGGTCAGCAGCGCGCAGACGGCGCCCAGCCCCTTCGATTTGAGGTAGGAAGTGGGGTACAACATTTCCTGCATGCCCGGCCCGCCTTTAGGACCTTCGTAGCGAATAACGACAACATCGCCAGCGACAATCGCGTCGCCGAGAATGGCTTCAACAGCACTATCTTGGCTTTCAAAAACGCGTGCTCTGCCGCTAAAGCGCCAAATACTTTCATCCACCCCCGCTGTTTTGACGATACAACCATCACGCGCGATATTGCCGTAGAGCACCGCCAGCCCACCCTCTTGCGAATAGGCGTGCGCTTGGTCACGAATACAGCCGTGCGCGCGATCAAGGTCTAACTCGGGATAACGCCGATTTTGCGAGAAAGCGCTTTGCGTTGGGATCCCGCCCGGTGCCGCCTTGAAGAATTCCACGCGCGCCGAATCAGCGTTTTGTTTGATATCCCATTGCGCAATCGCAGCACCGAGGCTGTTTTGATGCACCGTCGGAACATCGCGGTGCAGCAGGCCGGCACGATCCAATTCGCCCAACAGCGCAAAAACTCCGCCAGCACGATGCACATCCTCGATGTGATAGTCGGCCGAAGCCGGCGCGACCTTGGCCAGACAGGGCACTTGGCGCGAGATACGATCAATATCGTCCATCGTAAAATTCACGCCGCCTTCTTGCGCTGCGGCCAAGAGATGCAGCACGGTGTTGGTCGAGCCGCCCATCGACACATCCAGCGTCATCGCGTTTTCAAACGCTTTAAAGCTGCCGATGGCGCGCGGCAGCACGCTTGCGTCGTCGCTCAAGTAATAGCGGCGACAGAGTTCGACGATTTGCCGCCCCGCTTGAAGAAAGAGCGCTTTGCGGTCAGCGTGCGTAGCCAACAAGGTTCCGTTACCGGGCAGCGAAAAGCCGAGCGCTTCGGTCAGGCAGTTCATCGAATTGGCGGTAAACATGCCAGAACACGAGCCACAGGTCGGGCAGGCAGAGCGCTCAAAGGCCTCCACTTCTTCGTTCGAGCAATTGCTGTCGCCGCCCTTGACCATGGCATCGACCAGATCAATCGCAATGGTCTTGCCACCCCACTGCACCTTGCCCGCTTCCATCGGTCCGCCCGACACAAAAATCGTCGGGATATTGACGCGCATCGCTGCCATTAACATGCCGGGCGTAATCTTGTCGCAATTGGAAATACACACCATCGCATCGGCGCAATGCGCATTGACCATGTATTCGACTGAGTCGGCGATCAAGTCGCGCGAGGGCAGCGAATACAGCATCCCGTCGTGCCCCATGGCGATGCCGTCATCTACCGCAATGGTATTGAACTCTTTGGCGATACCGCCTGCCGCTTCGATTTCGCGCGCGACCAGTTGCCCCATGTCTTTGAGGTGTACGTGGCCAGGCACAAATTGCGTAAACGAGTTGACGACAGCAATGATCGGTTTGCCAAAGTCACCGTCCTGCATCCCTGTTGCGCGCCACAAGGCGCGCGCGCCCGCCATATTGCGGCCATGCGTTGACGTGCGTGAACGATAGTGGGGCATCTCTTTCTCCAAAAAAATAGAATGAAAAAATAGGCTGAAAGGCAACGCGTTATACTTGTCGTCTTATTGCTCAGCCAAGCTAACTCGACCTTTTGCTCGGCTCTGCTGCGAACGCTAACGCCCACTTTCTGCTTGACAGAGACGAAGCAAATTTCGTTTGCTGCCGCCAAAACCAACTGCGTTTAGGACTCGTCTCAGCGCTCCTTGAGCTGCGCGTGTTGGGCATAATTCAGCGTCTTTTTGGCCACAGCTTCGATGCCGCCAAAGGACAACGCATGGGCAAGGCAGCGAGCACGCTTAAATTATTTGCGCCGTTCGGAATTTTAGGGGTTGCTGCTGATATTGGGGGGTTTATGTTGATTCATCCGCAATTTAATCCAGTGGCAATTGCCATCGGCCCGCTCGCTGTGCACTGGTATGGCTTGATGTACCTGCTCGCTTTTGCGCAATTTTGGTGGCTAGGGCGTTATCAGATTCTTCGCCGTCAGCCAACGCCAGCGATCACCCCGGCAGCGTCAGAAAACGCTAGCCAGTCACATAATTGGACGATACAGCAGCTCGACGACCTCCTTTTCTACGGCATGCTCGGCGTCATCGTCGGCGGTCGCCTTGGCCAAGTCTTGTTTTACGAGCCGATGTTTTATTTGCAACATCCGCTGGAGATTTTTGCCCTTTGGAAAGGCGGCATGTCGTTTCATGGCGGCTTCATTGGGGTTCTGCTCGCCCTCGCTCTTTACGCGCGACGGCTCAAGCGCCCGTGGCTAGCCCTCACCGATTTTATCGCGCCGCTAGTGCCGCTCGGCTTGGCTGCCGGACGACTAGGCAACTTCATCAACGGCGAACTATGGGGACGTGTGGCCGACCCTAGCCTGCCTTGGGCGATGATTTTTCCGCAGGTCGACAGCTTGCCACGCCACCCTTCGCAGCTTTATCAAGCGGCTTTAGAGGGCATCATTTTGTTTCTGATTTTATGGTGCTACGCGCGCCGAGCGCGTCCACGCGGCGCCGTTTCAGCCGTTTTTCTGCTCGGCTACGGTAGTTTTCGTTTTATCGCGGAATACTTCCGCAGCCCAGACGACGGGATTTTTGGTTTTTCCTACGTCATGAGTATGGGGCAGTGGCTTTCTTTGCCCATGATCGTACTGGGCTTGCTGATGCTGTTTTTTATTTACCGACCTTGTTCTCAGGAGCGCTCATGAATCGTCCGTTTAAAGTACTTGGGGTTCAGCAAATCGCGATTGGCGGGCTGGACAAAATGAAATTGCGTTTGCTTTGGGTTGAGATGCTCGGTTTATCACTGAGCGGAACCTTCATCAGCGAACGCGAAAATGTCGATGAAGATATTGCGGTGATTGGCGACGGCCCGTTCAAAATTGAAGTCGATTTGATGCAGCCTTTGGATCCGCAAAAAAAACCTGCGGTGCATCAAACACCGCTCAATCATGTTGGCCTGTGGGTGGACGATTTAGCGCAAGCTGTCAGCTGGTTAAGCGCAAAAGGCGTGCG
>JAZKFR010000005.1:0-2180 GCA_040386295.1 Pseudomonadota bacterium
CGCAAAAAAAGCCCGCTTTGCAAAGCCCGTCTCTTGAGAATCGGGCTTTGCAAAGCGGGTCTTTTGATTTGTTGCGCTTGTTTTAATCGGTTTTGAGTGTTGTGCTTGCTCAAATTGAGAAATTCCAAGTAGTGATCAATGATCGGCGCTAAGACTGGCGGCAAAAGCGCGCTCTAAACTCTCAGGTAATTTAAATTGCGCGAAAGCACGATGTAAATCAGCAGAATTGACGCCGGTAGTTGAGTCATTTCCCGTTTTGGCACTTTGAAAACGAATCCCCAGCGGACGACCGTTTGACGCCAAAGTCTTAAAAGCAAAACGCCAGCGCTGCGCCTCTGCCAGCCGCTCACGCAATTCGACTTCGTTGCTAATCGACACGCCAGCTTGCTTCAAAGAGGCGAGAAATTCATCAAAAGACTCAGTACTCAAGCTGCCCATTTTGCTCTCCGTTATCGTTTAGGTTTTAAACAACCTACCTTTGCAATAACGAGGACAAGAGAAAATGGTTGACAAGGCGCTTATGAGGCTGAGTGCGGGCTGAGTGCACGTGTTGCCAATACGCCCATGCTCGGGCGCTAAACTTGTTTTTTCTTGTGCGTTTTTCTTCCAGCGACAGCGTTGATTCCAGCCTTGTGCTTGATATTGCGCTTGGTTTTCTTGGTGCTCTTTTTCTCTCGTCTGGTCGCTCGGACGTATAATGCTTCCCCCGAAAGAACGCTTTGAGCAAGGAAGAGAAAGAATATGAGCAGATTGATTCATTGCAGCAAATTGGACCGCGAAGCAGAGGGCTTGGATTTTCCACCCTGTCCTGGCGAAATCGGTAAACGCATTTATGAGACGGTTTCAAAAGAGGCGTGGCAAGCCTGGGTGCGTATGCAGACGATGATCATCAACGAAAACCGTCTTAATTTGGCTGACGCAGCGCACCGTAAATACCTTTCCGAACAGCTGGAGAAACACTTTTTTGGCGATGGTGCTGATCAGATTCAAGGATACGTTCCGCCTAAGCCTTAAGATGTTTTGTTCAGGCAGTCGCCGTCAAGCGTCTGTGCTGAGTGCGCGCACTGTTGCCGCACCGCTGCATTTGTCCGCATGTTTCGCACGTTTCGCACGTTTCGCATGTTTGTTATTCGAGCGCAGCATTCACCCTCTGGAGCCGCTATGAAAATTCTGAACCTTTTGCCTCATGCTGCCTGCTGCATCGCGCTCTCTTTGTTCAGCAGCTTGGCCTTCTCTGCTGAGCCAGGCAAGCCAAACAATGCTGTGCATCCGATTCGGATTGGCGTGATCGGTCCGTTTACGGGCGGTTCCAGCTCGATGGGATTATCTATGCTCAACGGTGTGCGTTTGGCAGCGAAAGAAATTAACTTTAAGGGCGGTGTTTTAGGCCGGCCTATTCAATTGATCGAGCGTGACGATCAGGCAACGCCGACGGTGGGCGCCAAAATAGCTGAGGAGTTTGCTGCCGTCGAAAAACCCGTCGCAGTTCTGGGTTTTGTTAACACAGGCGTTGCTTTGGCTGCACAAAAAACTTTGCAGGAAGCGCGCATTCCTGTTCTGACCAATGTCTCGGCTGGGGCGGTTCTGACCAAACAATTTGTGCCGCCGAAGTACCCGGAAAACTATATTTTTCGTAACGCGGCGAGCGATACGATCCAGTCCGAAATGGTCGTGCGCGAGGCGCTTGAGCGTCGTCGTTTCAAACGGGTAGCCTTGTTGGTCGACAGCACACCCTATGGTCAACAAGGTAAAGAATTGTTGCTAGCTGCCTTGAGCAAGCGCGGCATCACGCCGGTTGCCGTTGAACAATTCGACATTGGCGCCAGCGATATGCGTGCGCAGTTGGAGCGTGCGCGCAAAGCCAACGCCGAAGTCCTCGTTTGTTGGGGTGTAGGCCCAGAGCTGGCGGCTTTGGCTAACGGGCGTGCGCGTTTGGGTTGGCGTGTGCCGATGGTGGGGGGGTGGACTTTCTCGATGAGCAGCTTTATCGAGAACGCCGGTGTCAATGGCAATGGCGTGCGCATGCCACAAACCTTTATCGCCGAGCCAACGACTTCGCGCCACACCACTTTTATTTCAAGTTATTTGAGTACTTATCAGGTTGAGCAGATTCCTTCGGCGGTGTCGGCGGCGCAGGGCTATGACTCCTTGCTATTGATCGCTGCGGCCATCGCACAAGC
>JAZKFR010000005.1:2190-3501 GCA_040386295.1 Pseudomonadota bacterium
ATCTCGTGGCTCGGGGACGTTGCTCTGAGCGCCTTGCTGGAGCGGAGGCGTACCTGCCGATCCTCGATGCGCTCGAGGATCTCATGCGCGATGACCCCGGCCAGGCGATTCGTTCGGCGCTCGAAAACTTGCAACAAAAAGTGTATGGCGTGGTGACGACCTATAACCGTCCCTTCAGTAAAGGTGATCACGAAGCGATTTCGGAGAATCTAGTGATTACCGGCGAAGTGCAAAATGCGCAGGTGACTTACGCCTATCGTGAGGACGAAAAACAAGCCATTGTCGGGCGTAAGCAGTTCGATAAAAAATAAGCTTGTAACTACTGGGACAGTTGATTCGGCGTGCAGCGCTTGACTGCTCCAGCTGTCCCAGGGTTCTCCCAGCGGTGCTGCCCAGAATTTAATAATCGTTCCACCCCCGATGACTTTGATTGCCTATGTTAAGACTGACTGAGATTCGTCTGCCGATAGAGCATGCTATAGACCCTTTGCCGGCAGCGCTGAGCGTGGCGATTGCTCAACGCCTGGGCATCTCGCCCGAATCTTTACCGGTTTTTACCGTGTTCAAGCGTAGCCACGATGCGCGCAAAAACAGCCGTTTGATGCTGAGCTACACCATAGATATTGCGCTCGATGCAGCGCAAGAGGCGGCCTTGCTTGAGCGCGCGGCAGCAGCCGGTAATACTCAGATCAGGCCGGCACCCGATACGCGTTATCACTTTGTCGCTCAGGCGCCAGTGCAGCTGGAGCAACGTCCGGTGGTCGTTGGTTTTGGCCCCTGCGGTATTTTTGCCGCTTTAGTTTTGGCGCAAATGGGGTTCCGTCCTCTCGTTTTAGAGCGCGGCAAAGCGGTGCGTGAGCGGACGCAAGATACTTGGCGTTTGTGGCGGAAGAAGCAGCTGAATCCAGAGTCGAACGTGCAGTTTGGTGAGGGCGGTGCTGGTACTTTCTCTGACGGCAAACTGTATAGCCAGATCAAAGACCCCAAACACTATGGACGAAAGGTTTTGCACGAGTTTGTCCGTGCCGGTGCACCCGAAGAGATTTTGTATGTGGCCAAGCCGCATATCGGCACCTTTCGCCTGGTCGGCGTTGTCGAAAACATGCGTCGTCAGATTGAGGCGCTGGGAGGTGAGATTCGTTTTGAACAGCGCGTGACGGGTTTACGGCTGAAGGCGCACGCGAAAAAAGAAGCGAACGATCCGGCGCAAACGCACAAAGTGTGTGGTGTGCGCTTGGCCAGCGGTGAGGAAATTGACTGCGCGCAACTGGTTTTGGCGCTCGGACACAGCGCCCGCGATACCTTCACGAT
>JAZKFR010000006.1:0-9125 GCA_040386295.1 Pseudomonadota bacterium
TCATTGTGCGTGACTCCGCTCAAGTTGATCTTCTTCTAAGCCAGCCACGGCGGCATGATCGTGATGCGGCAAAACGCCGCTTTTAATGAAATTGAAGGCGACTTGCAAAAAGCGGAAACACATCAACGAAGAGCCGAGTGGACTCGCGCTATAAACCAACCAGGTTGGCCATTCCAGGTCAGGGGTAGTAGGGCCTTGCGGTAAGGCACCGGGGTCTATCTCCAGCGTGTGCAACAAGCTGTAATGCAAGCCGTTGTCCCAGACAAAAAAGCCGCCCAGGGTACCGACGATGCCGGTAAAAAGAGCGCCGGAGAGCAGACCAAAAATGATCAACTTGTTGCGCCAGCGTTCACTGAGCTGCTTGATCAGCACGTCGACGCCAACGTGGATGCCGGTGCGCACACCATAAGCTGCACCAAACTTCGCCATCCAAACAAAGAGAATGATGCACAGCTCTTGCGCCCAACTAAAATTCAGCGACAACAACCAATCCTGCATGCCGGGAATGGCGAAGCCTGCGAGATAACGGTGCACAACGGCAGCAAAGATAATCAGCGTCGCCAGGGCGATCAGGAGGGTAATCAAGCATTCCTCTAAGCGATCTAATAGCTTCATGAATAATTTCACGCCGTATTCCTTAAGGTAAAAGACATGTTCAAACTCACTGATCTAACTGGTCTAACTGGTCTAAGGCTCATCACAGCGCGCTAAGCAGGTGATGCCGAATTGTGCGCAGACTTTCTGGCCGTGCGCTGCAGAGTGTGCAGCAGCACGGGTAAAGCGCAGCCAAGATAGTGGCAAATTCGCTGATGCGCGTGTCTTAATGTGCAGTGAAATGTACAAGATACGTCCCTCCGCTGTGCGTTAAGCGCAAAGCGGAGGGAGCTTTGCTATAGCTTGTTGGGATCGAACGCTGTTTCTTTATAGAAAGACTCGATCAATTCTTTGCCGATGCGTGATTCCATTTTTTGATGTACCGGAAGCAGGGCTTTTTTGAAGGCTAAACGCTCGGCTGGGCTGGGCGTATAAACTTGGGTTTTTCCGCTTTTTTTCACCGCTTCCAAGTCTTTCTCATTTTGCTCTTGGGCAATTTTGTTGGCGTACACCGTCGCATCGCGCACCGCTACTTCTAAAGAAGCGCGTACATCAGCGGGCAAGTCTTCCCAGAATTTTTTGTTCACGATGACGGCATAGCCCAAATAGCCATGCTCGGTCAGCGTCAGATGCTTCTGCACCTCGTGCATTTTTTGCGTGTATAGGTTTGAGATCGGATTTTCTGTGCCATCCACAACGCCGGTTTGCAAGGCTTGATAAACCTCAGAAAACGCCATGACTTGTGGTAGCCCGCCGAGACTGCGGATCTCTTCTTCAAGCACTTTGGACGATTGAATCCGCATCTTCTTTCCTTTCAGGTCGGCAGGAGTTCTAATCGGGCTGTTGGCTGAAAACGACTTAAAGCCGTTATCCCAAAAAGCCAAACCCATGATGCCTCTAGACTCTAATTTTTTGAGTAGATTTTTGCCAAGCGGGCCTTGGGTGACTTTGTGCAGATCGGCGTAACTGTCGAACATATAAGGCAGATCGAACGCCTCAAACTCTTTGACGCCGAGCGGACCAAATTTGGCCAATGACGGCGCCAGCATTTGCACCGCGCCCAGCTGTAGCGCTTCCATTTCTTCTTTGTCTTTGTACAGTGTGGAATTGGCAAATACTTCAACTTTGACCTTCCCCTTACTCAATTCCTCTGCCCGTTTTTTAAAAAACTCAGCAGCCAGCCCTTTGGGCGTATCGATTGCCACGACATGGCTGAATTTGATATTGATGACCGGATCAGCTAGGGCACTGCCGGTGACAAGGCCAAACATGAGGGCAAAACAGGGGATTAAGGTCTTCATTGCTTCTCCTTTGGTGAATCGAAGTATTGAATATTGAATCGGAATCAAAATAAGCCAGGTTTTATCGTTTTTTTCTGCACAGCGCATATTTTTTTGTCAATTCGCCCGTAAAGGGCGTAATGACAAAAGCGAGCGTTGCGACAACTGAAACAAGACAGCGCAAGTGCGTCGAGCTAAGGTATCACAGCACGCAGCAACCCTATGCAGGCTGCGTGCTTGTAGGCTATTGCTTGAAGGCTATTGCTTGTAGGCAAACAGCCTCGGGCAGCAGGTCAATTTTCCATCGCTTTTTGTCGCCGTTCAGCTAAACGCCGTTGTCGCTCAGCCTGTTCAGCCTCATTTTTACGCTGACCCTGCTCTGCTTGCTGTGCTTTTTCAGCTAGTTTCCGCGCTCTTTCTTCGCTTCTGAGCTTCTCTGCTGCTTGATAGTCTCGCTCCTGGGCAGATGCTTCTTGTGCACGCTGTTCGCGCTTTGTCGCAAGCTGCTCCACGTTAGCTTGGACTACCCGTTTACGCACCAGGCGTTCGACTTCACTAGCCTGCTCATCAAGCTTACGTGCCGCGAGCAAAGTTTCGGTACGTTGCTTGGCGTTTTCTTCCAAACAACGATTGACGAGCATTTTTTGATAGCACTGTGCTTCGTTCTGCGTATAACTTTTTTGCATTTCGCTGCGCATTGTTTCAGCACGTGCGCGTTGCTGCTGAGCCGTCGCGAGCAGCGCGTCAGTAGAGAGATCAGACTGCTCGGCTTGCGCCCTGCTGGCTGATACACAGACAAGCAGCATCAAGCTAAGCGTCATTCGGATGAAAAACATCATTGGAGACTGAGTTAGGCTGAAGCCGGTTTTACTGATTTTGTTAGGGATGCAAAACACGCTGTCCTCTCTAAACATGAGATTCGAATTAAAAATTTATGCGCGTAAAACGCGTCGGCGTGGGCAAGGTTGCCGTTTTGCCTGATCGACATCTTGAACAATCGCTGGAAAATAGAATCTAAAAATAAAATTAGGCCGTAAAATACACAGTTTAGCGGCCGCTTGTATCACAAATAGCCGCAGTGCCAACGAGAAACTATCCAGAAACAAACCCAGCTTTCAATCGCCAAAAATACAAACTGCACACAGCCTACAAGGCAGGCAAGACGTGCAAAGCTTTGTTGAGCGGACAAGGTAGTGCTCAAAAATAAACGCCGTAAAGCTTTTTGTGTTCTTACTTTGCGTTGTTTAGCGTATCAATTTGTGCCGTGCAAAGTCGCTCGCCTGTCGCGCTTTGCATTGCTCTATCACCCTCATGAACAGCGCTTTGAACTGCATGGATAGCAAAGCACGCTTAGAAATAATGTACTGGATAACCCAATGATCGTATTACGCAAACTGACTTTTGCACGCGCCGGCGAGGCGCTGGTTTCTAACGCTTCCTTGCAAATTGGCCCGGGCTGGAAAGTCGGGCTAACCGGGGCTAATGGTTGCGGCAAATCTTCTTTCTTTGCGCTATTTCAAGAAAATGAAAAAAATCGCAGCGCGCTGCTCTCCGCAACGCCTTCCTTGCACGCGGAGTCTGGTGATCTTGATTGGCCAGCCTCTTGGACAATCGCTCACGTTGCGCAAGATACGCCCGCCTTGCCCGACCCAGCACTCGCTTTTGTGCTTGATGGAGACGCTGAGCTGCGGCAAATAGAACGTGCTTTAGTCGCTGCGGAGGCCGCCAACGACGGCGAGGCAATCGGTACCTTACACGCACGTTTAGGCGATATAGAAGGCTATTCCGCCCAAGCACGGGCAGCCGAGCTATTGCACGGCCTGGGCTTTACCAATAGCGATTTTGCCAAGCCAGTCGCCGCGTTTTCTGGTGGTTGGCGCGTTCGCCTAAATTTGGCACGTGCTTTGATGTGTCGATCCGATTTGCTCCTACTCGATGAGCCGACCAACCACCTTGATTTAGACGCAGTGCTTTGGCTTGAAGCTTGGCTGCGCAGCTATCGTGGCACCTTGCTCATGATTTCGCATGACCGCGATTTCTTAGACGCAGTAGTAGGCCAGATTTTGCACATAGAGCAAAACGGCATGAAGCTGTATACCGGCACCTACAGCGCCTTTGAACGCCAACGCGCGGCGCAACTCGCATTGCAACAAAGCATGTTTGAGAAGCAGCAAAGAGAAGTCGCACACTTGCATAGCTTTATCGACCGCTTTCGCGCTAAAGCGACTAAAGCACGACAAGCACAAAGCCGAATGAAAGCGCTAGAACGAATGGAAGACGTGGCAGCTGCGCACGTAGACACCCCGTTCACCTTTCGCTTTCGCGACGCCCCAGACGCCCCTGATCCGCTGCTCACGGTACGTGATGCGCAGGCTGGCTACGGCGAACACATTCTGCTCGAAGAAATTGACCTCACCTTGCGTCCAGGCGAGCGCATTGCCTTACTAGGACGCAACGGCGCAGGAAAATCAACCCTGATCAAGTTGCTCGCTGGATCTCTGGCCCCCTTGAGTGGGACGCGGCACGTCGGTAAAGGTCTACAAATCGGCTATTTTGCGCAACATCAGCTTGAGCAATTGCGTCCTGACGAATCGCCTTTGCAGCACATGCAGCGACTTGATCCGAAAACGCGCGCACAGGATTTACGCGATTATCTTGGTAGCTTTGACTTTCGTGGCGAAATGTCTACTCAGGCCTGCGGACGTTTTTCAGGGGGAGAAAAATCTCGCCTGGCACTGGCGCTACTGATTTGGACTAAACCCAATTTGTTGCTTCTAGACGAGCCGACCAACCACCTCGACCTTGAAATGCGCGAGGCGCTGACCTTGGCGCTGCAAGAATATGAGGGCGGCGTCATTCTCGTTTCGCACGATCGCCACTTGCTGCGTACTACGGCGGATCAGCTGCTCCTTGTTGCTGATGGCCGTATCAGCCCGTTCTCTGGGGATCTAGATGATTACGCGCAGTGGCTAGGGCAGCAAAGAGACAAAAGCAATAACACAACGAATAATGCCGAGAAAACGAGTGCGAGCAAAAAAAATGCTGCGCAAGATGCGGCTCATAGCGGCGTAAAAAATGTAGCCAAAGATGCACAAACACGTGTGCGCGCGCAAAGCACCTTGCGTAAAGACATCGAACGCCTGGAAACACAATTGGCGAACTGGCAAAAAGAGAAACAAGAAATAGATACCCAACTCTCTGCGCCGGATCTATACACACGCAACAGCGCTCAAGATAACGCCACTAGAGCGAGCTTATATCAGCGTCAACAGACACTGAGCGAGCAGATTGAAAAAGCCGAAGAACGTTGGTTGAACTGCCAAGCAGCGCTTGAGATTTAAGTATTTTTTCGCGACAAATAACTTTTAGAATAAGCGCTTACCCATTGACTTTATTTGTTTTTTATCGTTATAGTTGACACCATGAATAAGCTACTAAGCCCCGAAGAATTAGCGCCGCTTGAGCAAAAGATCGCTCAGGTGCTGCGCTTATGCCAGCAATTACGCCTTGAGAACGCTGATTTGCAAAAGCAGCTCAGCCTGGCAAACGATGAGAAAGCGCAGATTACCCATCGCCTCAATACAGCACGCGAACGACTAGAACAGATCGTCGAACATCTGCCAGTTAATGCCAAGTAATTGCGCCCAATCAAACTAACCTCTAATCCAAATTCGCATTAAAACCGAGAGGCGAAGTCGACACAGAATCGATTTTTAATGCGGATTGGAATAACTCAAATGACCTACCCAAAAACGAGCTAACCATGGCCAAGCAAAGCAATTTTCTCGACATTGTGCTACTCAATAAAGAATACCGAGTTGCCTGCCCACCTGAAGAACACGGCGCGCTGCTGGCGGCGGTCGCTTATGTTGACGAAAAAATGCGCGACATTGCCGAGAAAACCAAAAGCAACGTGACTGAACGCATTGCCGTGATGGTCGCCTTAAACGTAGCGCATGACTATCTTTCTTTACAAGCCGCCGAACCAGGGGCTCAAACCAGCCTGAGCAACGCATCCGAGGCCTCGACCAACAATCTGCACACGGCCGAGATGATTCGCGCTAAGCTCGCCGACATGGAAGACCAATTGCAAGCCGCTTTAGTTCGCTAACGCGCCAAGCAAGGCAAGCCAAACTGTTTTTCCCTGCGGTGTTCGTTAAGGTCATATATTCCTTGAACCAATGCTTATTGGCGTCGGTTACTGACCTCTGATCCGCTGTTGTGCCTGCCCGGTGCGCTGGGTGTGCCTGATGCGGGTAGGAAAGTGACCTCTCTGAACCCAGGTTCAGGATGCCGGCCTGACGGCACTCGCGGGGAACCCCATTCGGCGCATCAGCGCTAACTTGCAGGCAGTTCTTCTCGCTCTGCTCCGCCCTACCCGCCAGCCCTCCCCAATCCCCTTGTTAGCCGTGTTGCTCACCATCGCTTTCAAAGCATCCGCCGCTTTATTCGATTTAGCTTCCTGCCAAAAACGCAACATGGTTGATAGCAGCACCATGGCATTGATCACAACGCTGGCTTTAAAGTCTTCAGTCAGATAGGAAATGAGCGACAGCAGCGTCAGCAACAAATTAAATGGATTGCAGTAGTAATGCCAAAGGTGTAGCCACGATGGCAGGGGTTTTTCGTGCTCAATTTCATTGATGCCTACCCGCTCACGAATCGCCAACGCCTGCGTTTCGGATAAGCCATCGCTGTGGCTACCGAGCTGCTCAAGCAAGGCTTCTTTATCCGCTCGCGCCGCAGCCACCAGCGTCTTACTCAAGCGATCTGGCGGCGCGCGATTGAGCGCGTTCTGAGTCACGCTATCGAGCAGAATAAAGCGCCGAAAATGACGGCCAATGTGGCGAGTACGCAGGAAGCCTGCAAAAATTTCTTTGAGCGTATTAAAACGCATGCTTCTCTCCTTCTGGCTTGATCGGCACTCAACACAGCATTTCAGAACGTAGAAACTTGCGACGACGAATCAATAAAGAACAAAGAAGAACAAAGGCGAAACGCGTGCCCCTCACGTGAAGACACAAAACCCTGAAAAAGTCACGAAAAGACCTCAATAGCAGCAGCCAAGAACATTGATTTTTAAAGATTACTCAGGCATAATGCGCGCCCTCTGGGCGAGCCGAAAAATGATCGATACGACGCTATACGACCTACAGAGCACACGATTAACCCGCGCTATCGCGCTCTGTCGATTTCTTTCGTTGATTGCCCAGTCGGTTCTGAGCCGCTTTTAAATGATTCACCCCCCTTTCAAACAGAATGCACGCCATGCCTGAAACCCTGACTCCTTTGACCAATGCTTTGCGTGCACTCGCGATGGACGCGGTACAGCAGGCCAATTCTGGACACCCTGGCATGCCGATGGGCATGGCCGAAATTGCTGAAGTGCTGTGGCGCCGCCACTTGCGGCACAACCCGGCTAACCCGCATTGGCCAGATCGCGACCGTTTCGTCCTATCGAACGGCCACGGCTCAATGCTGCTTTACGCCCTACTGCATTTGACCGGTTATGAACTGTCTCTGGAAGACCTAAAAAACTTCCGGCAATTTCATTCAAAAACACCTGGACATCCCGAGGTAACGCACACGCCTGGCGTAGAAACAACGACCGGGCCGCTTGGACAAGGACTGAGCAACGCAGTCGGCCTGGCCTTGGCCGAGCAAATGTTGGCGGCAGAATTTAACCGGCCAGGACAACACATCGTCGACCATGCAACCTACGTTTTTCTCGGCGACGGCTGTCTGATGGAAGGCATCTCGCACGAAGCCTGTTCGCTCGCCGGAACCTTGGGTTTAGGCAAGCTGATCGCTTTTTACGACGACAATGGAATTTCGATCGATGGACACGTCACGGGTTGGTTTACCGATGACACGCCAAAACGCTTCGAGTCTTATGGCTGGCAAGTCATTCCTCAGGTTAACGGCCACGATAGCGCGGCCATCGAACAGGCTTTACTCGCCGCGCGCGCCGAGACAACTCGGCCAACACTGATTTGCTGCCAAACCAGCATCGGCAAAGGCTCACCCAACAAAGCAGGGAGCCACGACGTGCACGGCGCGCCGCTCGGCCAAGCAGAAATTGCTGCCACGCGCGCGCACCTGGCTTGGCCACACGCGCCCTTCGTCATTCCCGACGCGGTTTATGCCGCCTGGGACGGCAAAACCAAAGGCGCACAAGCAGAAGCAGAATGGCAACAGCGTTTTGCCGATTATCAGGCCGCATTTCCTGAACTGGCGTCTGAATTTCTAAGGCGTATGGCAGGCACGCTGCCGAGCACATGGCCAAGCCAAGCGGCGCAAGCCATCGCGCAAACGATCAGCGCACAAGCCAACATCGCCACGCGTAAAGCCTCGCAAAACGCCATCGCTACCCTTGCGCCGAGCTTGCCTGAACTGAGCGGTGGCTCAGCCGATCTCGCCAGCTCAAACCTAACGCTCTGGCCAGAGGCCAAAGGCGTGCGTAACAATACGGGCGGTAACTACATTTACTACGGCGTGCGCGAGTTCGCCATGACGGCGATTGCCAACGGCCTAGCGTTACATGGCGGCTTGATCCCCTACACCGCGACCTTCCTGGTTTTTTCAGACTACGCACGCAACGCCATTCGTATGGCGGCGCTGATGAAACTGCGCCACATCATGGTCTACACGCATGACTCAATCGGCCTCGGCGAAGACGGCCCAACACATCAACCGGTAGAGCACATAGCCAGCTTGCGCCTCATTCCCAACCTCGATCTATGGCGCCCTGCCGATGCGACAGAAACTATGATCGCCTGGATCGCCAGCCTAGAACGACACGACGGCCCTTCCGTTCTCGCGCTATCACGGCAGAACCTACCGAGCGTCAGCAGCGCTATCGCACCAGAAACCATTCGTCGTGGCGCTTACGTCCTGTGCGAAAACCAAAAGGCCGGCGCACAACCCCAACTCGTGCTGCTCGCTACCGGCTCCGAGGTCAAACTGGCTCTAGCAGCGCAACAGGCTTTACAGGCGCAAGGCGTAAGCAGCCGTGTCGTCTCAATGCCCTCGACCAGCGTGTTTGACCGCCAAGATGCGGCCTATCGGCGCAGCGTACTCCTACCCAAAGTGCCTCGCCTCGCCATCGAAGCCGGTGTTTCGGCGTTCTGGCACCGTTACGTCGGCGCGCTCGATGGCGGCCACGGCGCGGTCATCGGCATAGACCGCTTTGGCGAATCAGCTCCGGCGGACGAACTCTTCCGCTTTTTCGGTTTTACCGTAGAGCATGTT
>JAZKFR010000006.1:9168-23682 GCA_040386295.1 Pseudomonadota bacterium
AACAGCGCAAACCTTACTCAACTCAGCAGAAAGCGATCAACAATGAGCATCAAAATTGCGATCAATGGTTATGGCCGAATTGGCCGTTGCACACTCCGTGCGATCTGGGAACAAGGTCTGCAAGACGTTTTTGAGATCGTCGCCATCAACGCCTCGGGCGACCTCAAAACTAACGCCCACCTAACACGTTACGACACCACCCATGGCCGCTTCGCCACCTCGGTCGAAACCGCCGACGAAGACGGCGCCAACCCCGCCCTGATCGTTGGCGGTCGGCGCATCCCCTTCTTCTCGACAAAAGACCCGATGGCGATTCGCTGGGGTGATTTGGCTAACGGCGCAGGCGTTGATGTGCTGCTCGAATGCACGGGCGCCTACACCAGCAAAGCCAAGGCCGAGGTGCATCTAAAACAAGGCGCAAAAAAAATCCTCATCTCTGCACCCGGTGGCGACGATGTCGATGCGACCCTGGTCTACGGCGTTAACAACGAAGTACTCAAGGCCGGCATGACAGTCGTCTCAAACGCCTCATGCACAACCAACTGCTTGGCACCCGTCGCCAAAGTGCTGAACGATCACCTCGGCATAGAACACGGCTTGATGACGACGATTCACGCTTACACCAACGACCAAGTCCTAGTCGACGTCAAGCACAAAGACCTGCGCCGCGCACGCGCTGCCGCGCACAACATCATCCCAACCAAAACCGGCGCTGCCGCCGCCGTCGGCCTGGTACTACCCGCGCTCAAAGGCCGCATCGACGGCTTTGCCCTGCGCGTGCCCACGCTCAACGTCTCGCTCGTCGACCTCACGTTTACCAGCGCACGCGCCACCTCAAAAGAAGAAATTAACGCCCTGATGAACGACGCAGCGCAAGGCGCATTAAAAGGCGTTCTCGCCGTCAACAGCGCGCCCTTAGTGTCGATGGACTTCAATCATGACCCACATTCGTCGATTTTTGACGCGACACAAACCCGCGTTATTGGCGACAAACTAGTCAAAGTTCTGGCCTGGTACGACAACGAATGGGGCTACTCTTGCCGCATGCTCGATGCCGCACGCACGCTAAGCGAACTCAAGTAAGTGTCGCCACCGCCACGGCTTGCAACAACGAGCCTGCACACCAGCTCAAGCGGAACGCCAAAACGCCTAGCCATCAACGGCTACGGACGAATTGGCCGCTGTTTTCTCCGTGCTCTGCTCGAATCACCCTGGGCAGACGCACTGCGCGTGGTTGCGATCAACGAACCGGCGGCGCTCGACAGCATTGCCTACCTCACGCGTTTTGACTCAACGCATGGCCGCTTTCCCGGCAACGTTCAGGTGCAGGGTCAGCAGCTCAAGATCAACGAACACACCCTGCAGGTTAGCCACGCACAAACGCCGGAAGCCGTCGATTGGCGCGGACTCGACATCGACCTGCTCATCGAATGCTCAGGCCAATACAGCCAACGCCAAGAACTCCAGCGCTTTCTCAACGCGGGTTGCCGCAAGCTCTTACTCTCGCAACCGGCAAACAGCGGCGAAGACGTTGACGCTACTGTCGTCTTCGGCATCAACCAGAACCAACTGCAAGGCCATGAGCAACTCATCTCCAACGCCTCATGCACGACCAACGCCGTCGTTCCAGTGCTCGAGCTGATTGAGCGCGCGCTCGGTATTAAGCATGTTTTGCTCACCACCTTGCACTCAGTCATGAACGACCAGCCGCTAGCCGATGGCTATCATCACGCCGACCTGCGCCGTACGCGCTCCGCAATGCACTCGATCATTCCCGTCTCAACGGGCCTAGCGCGCGGCGTCGAACGCTTGCTACCGCAACTGCGCGGACGGGTTGAAGCCAAAGCCATCCGCATTCCCACGCTCAACGTTTCGGCGATTGATCTCGTGATCGAACTTAGCCAAGACAGCAGCAGCGCAGCGATCAACCAACTGCTGGCCGAAGCAGCCGCAGGCGAACTACACGGCCTGCTTGCCTACACCGACCAAGCACACGCCTCAATCGACTTCAACCACGACCCCCATTCCGCCATCGTAGACGGCAGCCAAACGCGTGCCAGCGGCGCACGTTTAATCAACCTACTGCTCTGGTTCGACAACGAATGGGGCTTTGCTAACCGTATGGTCGACGTTGCAGCGCATTGCCTACTCAAGCAATGAAGTCAAAAAACAAATCCATCAGGGAAAAATCATGAAAGTACTCAAGCTCGCCGACATCGACGTGCGTGGCAAACGCGTTTTCATCCGTGCCGACTTTAACGTGCCGCAAGACGACGCCGGCCACATCACCGAAGACACCCGCATTCGCGCCGCCCTGCCCTCGCTCAAATACTGTTTAGAACAGGGTGCCGCCGTGATGGTGACTTCGCATCTAGGGAGACCAAGCGAAGGCGAGCTCAACCCAGAAGACTCGCTGACGCCCGTCGCCGTGCGCCTGGGACAGCTACTGCATCGCCCGGTGCGCCTAGTGACTGATTGGGTAGACGGCAACTTTAGTGTTGCGCCAGGCGAAATCGTCCTGCTCGAAAATTGCCGCTGCAACCCAGGCGAGAAAAAAGACGACGAGGCGCTATCGAGAAAAATGGCCAAGCTCTGCGACATCTATGTCAACGACGCCTTCGGCACCGCGCACCGTGCCGAGGCAACAACGCATGGCATGGCCAAATACGCAGCCACTGCCTGCGCCGGAATGCTGATGGGCGCTGAGATCGACGCACTTTCCCGCGCACTAGAAAACCCAGCCAGACCGCTCGTCGCCATCGTCGCCGGCGCCAAAGTCTCGACCAAACTGACCATGCTCAAATCGTTTGCCGAAAAGGTCGATCAACTGATCGTCGGCGGTGGTATCGCCAACACCTTTCTCCTCGCCTCAGGCAAACGCATCGGCGACTCGCTGGCAGAACCAGACCTAGTCAAAGAAGCCCACGCAATTATGGATTTAATGAAAGAGCGCGGCGCCGAGGTTCCCTTGCCGGTCGACGTCGTCGTCGCCGATGAAGTTTCTGCCCTCGCGCGCGCCAACAAAATCTCCGTCGACGCCGTGCAGCAACACGATCGCATCCTCGACGTCGGCCCCAAAACTGCGGCACGTCTGGCCGACATCATCGCGCACGCAGGCACCATACTGTGGAACGGCCCGCTCGGCGTTTTTGAGCTAGACCAATTCGCCGGCGGCAGTAAAATGCTCGCCTCCGCCATCGCACACTCAAGCGCCTTCTCGCTCGCCGGCGGTGGCGACACGCTAGCCGCCATCGCCAAATTCAACGTCGCCGAAGACATCGACTACATCTCAACGGGCGGCGGCGCTTTCCTCGAGTTCCTCGAAGGCAAACCCTTGCCGGCGATTACCGTGCTGCAAGACCGAGCCAAAAACGCCTGAGCTAAAAAAGGGAGCGATGAACTTGCCAGTAAGGGCTACTGTGCAACCGTTTATCAATTTGTAGCGCAAGCCCTACTTTAGGACAGTAGAAAACGACGGGTGACTTGACTAGAGTTCAGAGCGAGCAAAATGCTTTCTTCAGCAAGCTTGTGCCATCAGATTAGCGAGGTGTCATCATGCTACCCCCCTTATCGAACAACCTAGATCAGACACAGTCTGCTGTGCAGACTACTTCCCAGCGGCTCTCTTCAGGCACCCGCGTCACCGCGCAGAGCGATCCCGCAGCCTCAAGCATCGTTACCCTGTTTGCCGCTCAATTAGTGGGCAATCAACAAGCGCAAAATAATGTCGGCGACGCCGTATCGCTGACGGATACGGCCAGTGCTGGCTTAAGTCAAGTTTCCGAGAGCTTGCAACAGATTCGTCAGCTCACCGTACAGGCAGCCAACGGCACCAACAGCGCCAGTGATGTGCAATCAATCCAGAAGCAAATAGATCAGCTAGGACAAAGCATCGACCAAGTGGCGAGCGACACTCAGTTCAACGGACAGAATTTGTTGGACGGGAGTTTCTCAACGCAAATTCAGAGCGGCGCTAATCAAGGACAAACGCAAAACCTCGCTTTCGCTGATGTCTCACTCAATGGCCTGGGTCTTGCTGGAGGCGGTTTGGATGTGACACAGCCGGGTAATGCGGCGAATCTGCTCAGCGCATTGGATAGCGCGCTTAACAATGTTTCTCAGCAACAAGAAAATGCTGCCGGTGCACAGGCCGGTTTTAACAGCAGGCTCAGTGATTTGGGGCAGACCTACGAGCACCTCGCCAGCGCAAGCAGTCGTCAGGCCGATACTGATTACGCTCAAGAGTCGACAGATTTCTCAACAAACAAAGTGAAAAGTCAGGTCTCAATGCATGCGCTTGCGCTGTACAACAAAAACCTCTCAGATAGCACAAGCAATTTAATTGCCAGTGTCTAATTAGACTGATCTAAAACACAGTGCTTATTTTCCCAGCAATTGGCTTGCTAGCGGGGTTGCCAGCGGGGTTGCCAACGCTTGGCCTGTGCGGCTGATGCTGCAAACCATGCCACGCTGTTTCAGCAGCACTTAATTTCGTGACCAGCGCACCGGCGCCCTCGATCCGAAGGACTGATCATAACGAAGGGTGATTTGCTCCACGGCCAGCACCTACCTGCACTACCCCCTCTAACGCTAGTGCTTTTCTGCCAGCAACTCTTTCGAAATGCCAGCGTCCAACTGAGTACCTGCATAGATTTTTTTAAGTCGACGCTTCCCGCTCTCGGCTTGTTTTAAACAACTCATCAGGCAGCTGAAGGCTCAGCTGTTCATTTAGAAATTTTATTTGCCCTTCCAGCACGCCATCACTTACAATTCCTGATGTTTCAGAAAATACTGAAATAACAGGAACAATAGAAGCAAAAATGAGATCAATCAAATGAACCTACCCCCACTCAGCAAACGTTTTGTTCTTCACTTCGGCGAAATGGGCAGCCGCTGGGGAATCAACCGCACGGTTGGTCAGATTTATGCGCTGCTTTACGTCTCGGCGCAGGCACTCAACGCCGAGGAAATTGCTGAGTCACTCAGCTTTTCTCGCTCCAATGTCAGCATGGGTTTAAAAGAGCTGCAGTCGTGGAACTTGGTCAAATTGATCCACCAAGCGAACGATAGGCGCGATTATTTTTCAGCACCAGAAGACGTTTGGAGCATTTTCCGCACGCTGGCGGTCGAGCGGCGTAAACGCGAGATCGACCCCACTTTATCGATGCTGCGTGATGCCTTACTCGAGCAACCCAGTGTCGACGAAGACATCCATGCCCAGGCTCGAATGAAGCAAATGTACGAATTTATTGAGCTGATCACCACCTGGCTGGACGACGTGCAAAGCATGGACTCAGGGACCTTGGTGAGCTTGATGCAAATGGGCGCGACAGTACAAAAACTAGTGGCCATGAAAACGCGAATTAAACAAGCACTAACAAGCCCTGGCACAAGAAGCAAAGCTACGCCGAATGCTGCAAGCACAGGTGATACGCCAGCAAAAACAATTTAAAAAATCATCGCGTTAGATCATGCAAAACACTTAGACAACCGTATTGAGGCATAAACAAAATGGACTCTTTAGACCCCGTCTTATTAGCGCGTATTCAATTTGCGGCGAACATTACTTTTCATATTTTGTTCCCGACGATCAGCATCGCGCTGGGCTGGTTTTTGCTGTTTTTTAAGACGCGTTTTGTCGCCACCGGACAAGCCCATTGGATGGACGCTTATCAGTTCTGGATCAAAATTTTTGCCCTCACCTTCGCCCTGGGTGTTGTCAGTGGCATCACCATGAGTTTTCAATTTGGCACCAACTGGCCGGGTTTTATGAACACGGTGGGCAATATCGCCGGTCCGCTTCTCGCTTACGAAGTCCTCACCGCTTTCTTCTTAGAAGCGACGATGCTAGGCATCATGCTCTTTGGACGCGCGCGCGTTGGCGAAGCAATGCACACTGCAGCCACCTTTCTCGTCGCCGCTGGGACAACGCTTTCCGCATTCTGGATTCTGGCGCTCAACTCTTGGATGCACACCCCGGCTGGCTACGAAATGATCAACGGACAAGCGCACGTCACCAGCTGGATGGCGGTTATTTTCAATCCTTCATTCCCCTACCGTATGACGCACATGCTGCTGGCTTCAGGGCTTACAGGCGCTTTTCTCTTAGCTGGCGTTAGCGCGTTCCGCTATCTAAGACAACCAATACCAATACCCAGCTCGAAAAAAGACATCATGGCAACACTACGGACGGGCGTATTTGTCGCAGCGGCACTGATTCCCGCGCAAATTCTGGTCGGTGATTTGCATGGTCTCAATACGCTGGCGCACCAACCTGCCAAATTGGCGGCGATGGAGGGGATTTGGGAAACCACACAAGGCGCCGACGCTGTGCTCTTCGCACTCCCCAACAAAACGACGCAGAGCAATGATTACGCCATCACCATACCCAAGCTAGCTTCGTTTTATTTAACGCACGACTGGAACGGCACAGTGCAAGGAATCAAATCTTTTGGCGACAAACATCCCCCTGTCGCGCCTGTGTTCTGGTCGTTTCGCATCATGGTAGGCGTTGGTCTTTTAATGCTGGCGGTGAGCTGGAGCGTTGCCTGGCAATTACGCCGTAAAAATGCCTGGCTCAAACCCTGGGCGGCAAAAATTCTGGTTGCGATGACTTTTTCCGGCTGGATCGCTTTAGTCGCCGGTTGGTACACCACTGAAATTGGCCGCCAGCCCTGGCTAGTGCAAGGTCTACTCACGACAGCTCAAGCCGCCTCAAAAGTACCCGCCAAACACATCGCCCTAAGCTTAGGCATGTACTTGACGCTCTACATCACCCTGCTTTCGGCCTATCTCTCGGTCATTTTCCACCTCGCCCGAAAAGCCGATGAAACGGAAACAACAACGACTCAGCCAGCAGCAGAGGCCTCGCTGCTCAGTCCCTTAGCCAAGGCGCACTAAGATGACGACTTACTACGGAATCGATTTAACTACCCCGGCGGGTTGGCTACCCCTGCTTTTCGGCTTAGTGCTCTGTATTTCCATGCTGACCTACGTCATTCTCGATGGCTACGATCTCGGCGTCGGTATTCTGCTCGGCAAAACCAAGGACCTAAGCCAAAAAGACATGATGATCGCCAGCATCGGACCGTTTTGGGATGCCAATGAAACTTGGCTAGTGCTAGGGGTGGGCATTTTGCTCGTAGCTTTTCCCAGCGCGCACGGCGTTATTCTCGGCGCCTTGTATTTGCCGGTAGCGCTCATGCTCATGGGGCTGACACTGCGCGGCGTGGCCTTTGAATTCCGCGTCAAAGCAAAAGCGCATCATCGTCCGCTCTGGGATCACACTTTCAACATCGGCTCGCTGATTAGCGCTTGGTCGCAAGGCTTTATGCTCGGCCAGCTGATTACGGGTTTTCAAGAAAGCAGCGCGAGCTACCTATTTAGCAGCTTGATCGGCTTTTGTTTGATCGGCGCTTATCGTCTGCTTGGCGCTAGCTGGTTACTGATGAAAACAGAAGGCGCTTTGCAAGAGAAAACCATCGGCTGGGCCAAGGGCAGCCTGCTATTCACAGCGATTGGCGTGCTCGCAGTCTCGATCGCAACACCCTGGGTCAGTCCACGTATTTTTGAAAAATGGTTCAGTTTTCCTAACCTCTTGTTACTCCTACCGATTCCCCTGATGACCTTGGCCTTATTCGGCATCACCGCGCGCAGTTTAAACCGCCTGCCGCTGAGGCTAAGGCAGGGCAATCAATACGGCAGCGCTATTCCCTTCGCCTGTACTGTCGGTATTTTCCTGCTCTCGTTTTACGGTCTTGCCTACAGCCTATTTCCCTGGCTGGTGATCGATCGCATCACCCTATGGCAAGCGGCCAGCGCCACCGAATCGTTGCTCGTCATTTCTTACGGCGTCGCCATTGTTCTACCCGTAATCATTGGCTACACGCTGTTTAGCTACCGCGTGTTCTGGGGCAAATCGACTGCGCTGAAGTACTAAATCAAGCTCTTTGCGCCAAGAGCAAGGCGAGGACAAAACAGGCAAGGCTTAATCAGCTGGCTTGAACCTGTCTAGGCACAAGCTGGCGCAAGCCGGAATATCTAAAAACACGATGCTATAAAAAACGATCCAGAATTTTTCGGCTATGGCTGTCTAAAGCCAGGCGCTCACGAATCAAAAAATGCACACCGTGTCGGTCAGTAATCAACAAGGCGTTGGCGTCCAAGCGGCGTATATCTTCCTCCCCCTTGAGCACAAACTGTGTCTCGCCACGATCAGTCAATACCGTCCAGGTACTCGGCGTGGCGAAACTCGAAACATGCTTAATACGCGCGATCACCGGCATCAACTCACGCTTGGCTAGCGCTGCCTCAAGCGACAGCCGAACCCCCTCGGGCAAATCTGCCCAATGCTCAAACCAAGCCAGAACCTGTCCCGCCTTATTGACCAAAGCAAGCCCGTCTTCCGGGGCGCTCAGCGGGAAAGCACGCACAGGAATCACCCCCTCATGCGCCACCCCTGTTGCGTCGGTAAATACCAAGCGACCAAAGGCATTCTCATACAAACAAACATCCGTCAGCACGCCACTCATTGAGCCTCTCCTGAAGCTTGCGCTTCACTCGGCGCACTAGCGAGCACCCCCAACTCGTTCGCCGCAGCCCGAATCTGCGCTTGATAGAGCTGGTAATAATGTCCTTGCCGCGCCATCAGCTCATCATGGCTACCCAGCTCAACAACGCTACCGCGATCCATCACCAACAAACGGTTTGCGTTATGCAGCGTCGATAAACGATGGGCAATCGCGATCGTCGTCCGCCCACGCACCAGATTATCCAGCGCCTTTTGAATCTCTTTCTCCGTCGTGCTATCAACCGAAGACGTCGCCTCATCGAGAATCAAAATTCGGGGGTCGATCAACAAGGCGCGCGCGATTGAAATACGTTGGCGCTCCCCCCCCGACAGCGCCTGCCCACGCTCACCGACCAAAGCGTCATAAGCTTGCGGCAGGCGCAAAATAAATTCGTGCGCATGCGCCGCCTGAGCTGCAGCGACAATCTCCGCCCGCGTTGCATTGGGTTTGCCGTAAGCGATATTTTCAGCAATCGTGCCAAAGAAAAGGAAAGGCTCTTGCAAAACCAAGCCGATGTTGCGTCGATACTCAGCCACCGGCAGCCGACGAATATCGATACCATCGATCAAAATTGCCCCTTCGCTCACGTCATAAAAGCGACAAATCAGATTCACCAGCGTGCTTTTACCAGAGCCACTATGGCCGACCAAACCAATCATCTCGCCAGGTGCAATCTCCAAGTTAATATCGCGTGCGACGCTGCGCGTGCCGTAGCGAAAACCAACACCACTTAAGCTAATCGCCCCCTGCGCGCAACCATCCGCAGCAGGCAGATGGAGCGGCGTTTGCGGCTCGGGCACACTCGACACATGGTCGAGAATATCGAAAATTCGCTTCGCCCCAGCCGCCGCTTTCTGCGTCACCGAAACAATTCGACTCATCGAATCCAAGCGCAAATAAAAACGACTGATATACGCCAAAAAGGCGGTCAACACGCCCACCGTGATCTGATCCCGAGAAACCTGCCAAATACCAAACGCCCACACCACAAGCAAGCCCATTTCGGTGAGCAAGGTCACACTCGGCGTAAACAAAGACCAAATACGGTTAACGCGGTCATTCACTTGCAAATTGTGCTCGTTCGCCGCACGGAAGCGCGCTGCCTCGCGGCGCTCCTGGGCAAAAGCCTTAACCACACGAATCCCAGGAATCGTATCGGCCAGCACATTAGTCACCTCAGCCCAAATCCGGTCGACGCGCTCAAATCCCGTGCGCAGCTTCTCGCGCACCACATGAATCAACCAAGCAATAATCGGCAAAGGCAACAAGGTGACCAAAGCCAACCAAGGATTGATCGACACCAAAATCACCGTTGTCATCACAATCATCAAAACATCGGTCGCAAAATCAAGCAGATGTAATGAGATAAAGATATTGATGCGATCAGTCTCAGAGCCGATTCGCGCCATTAAATCGCCGGTGCGTTTACCGCCAAAGTATTCCTGCGATAGCTTGAGTAAATGCTCATAGGTCGTCGTGCGCAAATCGGCACCGATACGCTCGGACACCAGCGCCAAAATATAGGTGCGTGCCCAACCCAGGCCCCAGGCCAAAAGCGCAGCGGCGAATAAACCGGATAAATAAAGCGCCACCAAATCCATCTTGATCGGCTGACCGTTCTGATAAGGAATCAAAACCTTATCCATCATCGGCATGGTCAAATAAGGGGGAACCAGGGTCGCTGCGGTAGACAACAAAGAGAGTACAAAGCCGAGCATCAGGCGTACCCGATACGGCTGGGCAAAACGCCACAAACGAAACAAAGTAGAAGTAGAAGGCGGGGTATGGATGGCTCGGCTACAGACGGGACATTCATCCTGACCCGCCTGCAAAGGCAAAGCACAGCTGGTGCAGCGCACCAGCGGCACGATCGGATCAAGCGGCGCAGTGGACGTCGCGTCGGACAAATGCTCTTGCAAATGCTCTTGCAATTGCTGCCGGAATTGTTCAAGCAAGATCGCTGCGGCCAGATCACGACTCAGGGTCGCCGTCTCAGCCGGGCTCCCCAAGGTGTAGCGCCAATGCGCCAGGCGAGCCGAGGCGTCAAATAATTCCAGAGACCCCACCCCCGCGTCATCGCTACGCTGCAAACGCAAATCCGCACGATAATCCCAGCTCAGCCAGCACGCTGTTGCTGTGTCATAAGCCAACAAACGTTGATCACTGAGCAAGAGCAAACCCTCGACAAAATGCAAACGCTGATCAAGATCAGTCTGCAAACACGCCAACGGTTTTTCTCCAGCACGCAATTCAAGAGCCAAAGACTCAAGCCAAACAGCAGGCACGACAACATCAAAAGCAAGGGGGATAGACACGGGATTCATCAGGATTCAAGCGGCAAAGCGAAGTTTGCGAGTATACCCCAGTGATCGCGCGCCAAATTTTCTTTGGCGCGCGGCAAAAGCGATACAGCGCAACACAGAGCGTACACGCCCTGCCATATCGGCAATCCCTTTGGGAGGTCAAACCCAAGGGGAAGATGCGTAAACTGGCTCTAATTAAGCTGCGCTAAAGATGAACTTAAGCGACTGATGAGGATGAATTTGCATCTCCCACGCGCAGCAAACGCCTCGCTAGGCGTAGGAGACTCAAGGCAATGGCAAGGAAGCGTTAGGAGGCGGCGGTAATGCAGCGGCAGCGGGCATAACAGGCAGCACTGTTGTCTGGCGAGCCCTCTCTCGCTGATACGCAAGCGGAACTTGCTCGCCTTTTGCGTACATGCACTGAACGTAGGCATGATCGTAACGAGCCTGTGCCCCCCGGCCAGAGCTCTGCGCGGCTTCGCTCCCAGCCATGCTACCGACGAGCAAACCCGTGCCAGCACCAACACCGGCGACGGCACCCACTACGCTGCCGAGCAGCGCACTACGCGCACGCCAGAATCAGCCGCTGCTTAGCAATTACGGCAAAAATAGCCAGATTGCATCAAAGGCGTTTGCGCCTAACAAAGGTTCAAACGGAAACAGGCACTGGCTTTAGTGCAGAAATTCGTCTGGACACAACATAAAAAAACAGCCAAGCGTCAGCCCGAACCTACTCACTTCCCAGCTTTTTTGTCTTTCTTACCGACTTTGCTAGGCGCGCGCACTAGCTCACGCTCGGGCATCGCCGCCGCCAAGGGCTGCATCAACGCATGCAAAACCGTATTGCTTAGCCAGAAATCAATTAAATGTTTCCGCTCCGCAGCAACCACAGTCCAGGGCAACAACGCAGGCACCGCTTTCGCGCCGTGCGACCCCTTGCTGTGGTCTGCCGCTTGTTGGGTAATTTGCCTTGCATACACAGGCAAAACTCGGGTTTCTAACGGCGAATCGGCAAAAACAAGCGTGGGCATGGACAAGTCTTCCAGCAAGTGATTTAGTTCTGCCCAGTGTTTCTTCACGCTGTCCTCTAATTGCTCTGCCTGCGTCCTCGGATTGCGCCCGCCTCGGCTGTGCCATTCATGCTTGTCTTTGTGCGGACGGTGTATGAAGAGCGTCAGTTCTATAGGTAGCCCAGCGGCAGCTCTTTGCTGCTGGGCTTCTGCTTCGTTTATTTGCTGTATTTGCGCACGAACGACTTGCGGAAACCAATCTCCGTGTTCCGCCATCACGGGCAGCCAGAGCGCCAGGTGCTTGGCAAGCAATTTCTTGACTTGAGATATGGGCAGCTCATCGACGGATACGCCGGGATCGTCGTCTTCCACGCTGCCCTTTCTGAGCCAGTCAATCATCGCATCAGCGCGGGCTTGTAGCACCTCTTTTAAGGCGGCTCCGCTGAGCGCAACGGTTTGTTGTGTTGCGGCAGTGATGGCGGTGCTTTTGCTAGAAACGAGCGACTTTTCAATCAATTCGCGCGGGTCGATCGGGTAGATTTCGTGCTTTTCAATAAGCCTTGTGCAAAGCATGATCAGCTTTTGCTGCGCTGCACGATACTCTGCTCTGAGCGAGCCCTCTGCATTCTCTCCCTCATTCTCCGCTGCCAAGTTATCTGCCACATCAAGCTCTTCAAGGAGGCCATAGAGCAGAATCGGGAGCTTTGGTTTGGGCCAAGCGCACAGCGCATCAATGACTTTGCTATGCGTTTCCAAAGCAGCAAATTGCTCGGCGATGCCATTGCTTGAGATTGCTTCTAAGCTGCTTAAGTAATCGATCGCTGGCGCGCCAGCTTCAGGTTCTAGTTCAAGCAGTTCGATGATGGCTTTGCGTTGCTCTAGTAGCAATGCTTTAAAGCTTTCGATTGCATCAGCTGCCGTACTGAGAACGCCGTTCTTATTGCTTTTCAAGACTTCATCACGTGCTTTTTGTATCAAATCTCTGGCTTGTTCTTCTAAGGTTTTTTTGGCTGCTTTGTTTGATTTACCCAGTTTTGTCGGGGCAACAAAAACCTCTGTAAGCAAGCTGGGCGATACGGCTTGTTGCTTTGCCAGACTATCAACGAGCGCTAGCTGTGCGGCTAGTGCGGCAACCGTACTGAGTAAGTCTAGGTCGAGTAACGCAAGCCGCCGCCCCCACAGTTGCTCGCTTTCGCTCAAACGTTTGATTTGGGCGGCAATAGTGGTTTGTTCGAGAGAGAAAAGAGACATCGCTTTGCCGATCTCGCGTTGCGCGTCTGCGATGCTTTTTGTTCTGACGGCCAGAGTCTCATCAGAGCTTCCTGCTTCTTGCTGTTTTCTTGGCGACGCTTGCATCGCCTTAATCAGCGTCGTAAAAGCAGTTCTAAGTTTTTGTTGCGCCGGAACCGGGCGTTCTAGGGTCAACGCATCGTTTAGGCTATTCAGAAGCAAGGTGCGTTGTTGCGTTTCTCCAGAGCGTGCTTGGGCCTCTTCAAAAACAATGCTATTCGACGCGTTGGCAAAACCTTCAGCTAGAGCGATAACGCGAGGCTCGAAAACATAGAAAATTTCTGCTTCTTTGCCTTTGCCTTTTTGTTTTGCTCGTAGCACAAGCTTTAAATAGGGATACAACTCGGTGAACTCTTGGTTTATTTTATCGAGTTCGGCTTGCGCTCTTTCCTTTCTGAACTGCGCAATGAGCGCATCGGTATCAACCCCTGCGCTTTTAAAAATCGGATACTTCTCGGCGTAACTGTTCATGCCATTCATGCCATTCGTGCTACTCGTACTTTGTGCTCTCCGCTTCGGAGCAGCTAAGCCAGCGCCTTCTGCCAAAAGCACAACTTTCAAAAACTCACCCGCCAAATCAACCCCACATTCTCCCAGTACACGAAGACTCTCAGAATAGCCTTCCCATGCAGCAGTAAGCGCAGGCGTCCAGCCGTCGGCATCAGACCTGTTCATCTCTGCACCGCACGCGTGCAGAAAACGGATAACTGCAGGGCTACCTACTTGCGCCGCTTCATCAACCAAATCATGAACCCACTCGCCAAGGCATTGATGATCATCTACTGACTCAGCAATAAGCACTCTTAACATCTCGACAAAGATTTCTTGTTCCACATTCTTCACTTGCGACGAAAGGCATCTGTTGAGCGCAAAGATCAGTTTCTTTCGCTCAGCTTGACGCCCCTCAATTACCTGCTCAGTATTGAGATTTTTGTCGATTAACTGACTCAGCGTTATTTCTGGCGCGAAAGCGCTAGCAACAGTCGACAACACCGTGTCGGCAAGCACAGAAAACGAATTCTCTCTTTGTGTACAAGCTCTACTCAGCGCGCTGTAGGGGTAGTTTTGCAAACGGGATGAGACGAGTTGGTCGAGTGTTTTTTGCTTTACTTCAGGAGCAAGGGGTCTTTTCTGAAAAATAAGCATTATTTTTTCAACCGTAAATACTTCTGGGTAGTATTTACGCAAGATGCAAAGACAGCCAAAGCGGCTAATTTCAATAGAAATAAAGAGAATATTAAGAATTTTTTCTTCATCTATTACTTTTTCAGCACGCAGAATTAAATCCAAAATGTCCCACTGATCGTTAATAGCTGCCCAGTAAGCAGGCGTTACCCCTGC
>JAZKFR010000007.1:0-12978 GCA_040386295.1 Pseudomonadota bacterium
CATGCTCAGCAAATCGCTTGCCAAAGCAAATAAAAAACCTTGGGCGCTACGCACCTGACGCTGTGTTTCTCGTGACAAAGGCAAAGAAACACCACGCAAAGAAGGCAGTATGACCGCCAGCGCGGCGGCGCCTGAAAGATAAAGCTGGTCTAGTGCATTGAGTTCCTGCTGTAAGTTGAAGGCCGTTTCGCGCAAGGCCAGAAGCTTTGCGTACAGAGGCAACAGCTCATCGATGAAAGGCGCGGCTATGGGCGATGCGAGCCATTTGAAAATGGCAGACAAAGGCATATCAGTTCGTGCCGGGTGTTGTGCGTCAACAGGCTGTAAATTTGGGCTTTTTGGCACAGGCAAATTAGGATCGCGGCTCATTTTTTCCAGATGCTGAATAGGGAAACAACCACGACGTTTGACACATCACCTGCGCCCCTGACCAGGGGCGTAAGAATATCAATCCGCACTAAAAACCTAAGGCAAAACTGCGCAAACGAGCCGTAGTTTTACGGTCTAAATTTAGGCCTAGCAAGACAAGACGGCGTAAGGCTGCGACAAGGAACAAGATCAAGGAACAACATTATTCCGAGCTGCAGTCGATCAAGAGCAGAGAAATATCATCATGCGCAGAGAGTCCGTCAAGATGCAGCGACAAAGCATTGCGCACTGCGTCATGACGTGTGGCAGCGGGGGTTTTGCCCAAGGCCATCATCAGTCTGTCATGACCAAATTGCACTTCATGACGATTTTCCGCTTCCAGAACACCATCGGAATAAATCAGAAGTTGGCAGTCATTCGTCCACGAGAATAAGGTCGTTTTGACAATATCGTCTTCGGTATCAAGGATGCCCAGAGGTAATTGGGTGGACAAAAAGCTGTGCGTCAAAGCACCCTCAGCCCCAATCAACAAGGACTCTGGCGTACCGCCAACCCAAATTTCTCCGCTTTTGTTGGCATAGTCGATGCAGACAAAAGTGGCCGCGACAAAGCGCCCAATCGGCATGGCTTGTTTCAGCTGGCGATTGATTTCTCCGATCACATCTGAAAGCAGCGGATTGTTTGCAACCATGCTATAAAAAATCGTGAGCACCGGGAGTGTGCTAATTGCCGCTGTCAGTCCGTGTCCCGTCGCATCAGCCAAAAGCGCATAGAGCTTACCTTGCGGCGAACGAGCCACCGCGACTGCGTCACCACTAAAGTGTTTTGCCGGGGTCAGCCAATAGTGAATTTTTGAGTCTTTTAGGCTGGCACGCAACAGCTGCTGGTCGATCAAACTTCGCGCCAGTTGCGATTCACGTTCGGTTTCGTCGTAGTAACGTTGTAGCAAAGCCGCGTTTTCGCGCAGCTTGGCTTCAGATTGTTTGCGCTCACTAATGTCGCGGATGATGCTGATAAATAGGTGTTCGTCATCGAAATCCACCTGAGTCACGCCCAGCTCAACGGGAAATAGGCTACCGTCTTTGCGTGTGGCAGAGGCTTCGCGCACGATGCCAACCATTTCAGTGCTATTGCTCGTGTTTTTTTGCGTCAGCCCTTGATCGCTTGCTGCAGAAACTGCGTCCGGCATGAGTACGGTGATGTTCTGACCAATCATTTCTTGAATCGACCAGCCAAAGATTCGTTCGCAAGCGCTATTGCAAGAAATAATCGTTGCTTGGGTATTCGTCGTGACTATCGCGTCGATCACGTTATCTGAAATAACTTGGATACGTTTCAGCGTCTCAATCGCGTTACGTTGCAATAACAGCATGCGCTGCATCGACACAACTTTGGCTTCAAGCACAACGAAGTTGATCGGTTTCGACATGAAGTCGTCCCCCCCAGCATCGAGACCTGATACCAAGTTTTCATTGCGATCGAGCGCTGATAGAAAAATGATGGGAACCCAGCGATCACTAGCCTGTGCGCGGATTTGCCGAGCCGCCTCGAAACCATCCATGACCGGCATCATGATGTCGAGCAAAATCAAATCGGGTTTTTGTGCAGCGCTAAATTGAACCGCTTCCTCCCCGTTTTCGGCGGAAATGGTCTGATGTCCTAGCTTTTTCAGGAAGACCAAGAGCATCTGCAAGTTGGTTTTATTGTCGTCAACGACCAAGATACGTAGTTTGGGCAGCTGACTTGCCGGGATGTTTACGGTGTTGTTCATGAGGTTATGACTTCTTTTTATTGAGGATGGTGGCAACCACAACGTTGCCACAGCCCTGGTAATCAAGGCGATCAAAGCTGGTCAAGCGCGCCAGTGCAATGCCCCGGCCATTGGGATCAAAAGCGCGCTCCGGGTCGAATTCAAGATATTTTTCCCATTCAAAACCAAGGCCCTGATCGCTAATGCGGATGCTTAATCCTTCTGGCTTACGCGAGAACAGGACGGAGACGCGTTTATGCCGATTTTCTGGTAAAGCAGCGCGACGCTGAACCTCTTTTTGCCATTGATCTAGTCGCTTCAGCTCAGCTTTCTCAGCGTAACTAATGCCTAAATTGCCATGTTCAACGCTATTCACGAACAGCTCTGAAAGACCCAGAATCGTGCCGTCAGGTTGCGCCGAGGCATGCGCCAGGAAGGCAGCAAGACGCCCTGCTTCTTCGATAGTTCTAAACTCAAAGCTGGCTTCGTTCATCAGCTGTAGCGCGTGGTTGTGTTCGCTTAAACGCTTGCGCAAATCGGCTTTGGTCGCTGCGTCGCTCAGCGCCGCACGCGCAATCGAGAGCAAGGAGTCGCGCTCATAGGGCTTGGTTAAGTAGTAATAGGCGCCGGCATGCAGTCCTTCACGCAGCTGCTCGGGCGATGAGGCCGCCGTCTGCATAATCACAGGCAAGCCAAAGAGCAGGGGGTCAGACTTGATCAGCTTGAGCAAGGCAATCCCATCTAGCCCGGGCATCATGCGATCTAGAATGGCCAAATCAAAGTGCGCTTGCTCTTTCTTTAAAGCAGCCCACGCGGCTTCACCGTTGTTAAGCACGGTTAATTCGTAGCCAACCCCCTCGAAATACTCGCAAAGAATCTCGAGGTTTAACGGCTCGTCGTCAACGATGAGGATCTTGGCGCTCATAGTTAGCGTTCTCGGATGATATGGCGTGGGTAAAAGGGTTCGGCACCGTCGGCAATTGGATCGTGAAAGAGGCGCCGTGCTTAGGCGCTGGGTTGTTCGAGGCGACGATTGTGCCGCGATGCGCGTGCATAATTTCACGGCAAATGCTCAGCCCCAAGCCGGTGGCGCCAGCACCGTTTTTGGTCTTGCTGCTCTGGACAAATTTCTCAAAAATGATTTCCAGCTCATCTTCTGGAATGCCAATCCCTTCATCTGCAATGACAATACTCAAGGCAGGCAAAGCCGTGTCGTCGTGCGTGCGACGACCCGCAGGCACTGAGCCGTGAGCAAAAGAAATATCAATCGCCCCTTGGTCTGGCGAGAATTTAATCGCGTTGGAGAGGAGATTACGAATCACCTGGCTAAAACGCATAGCGTCAATAATGGCCTCGGTATTTAAGTCTGTCGGCTGAATAAGCAGTTTGATTCCGCGCTCTTCAAGGAGTGATTCAAACTCAGCGCAAGCGTCACGAATCAAGGGTTGTACATTTTGCCGAGTTAAGCTGAGGCACATTTTTCCGGCTTCTAACTTAGCTAAATCGAGCAGGGTATCGAAGAGGCGGAGTAACAAGGCGCCACTTTGACAAATGCGGCGAAAATAATGCTCAAATTTCTCTATCGACTGGCCTGCATTGATCAGCTTTGCCTTCTCTTGCCCTAGTGTTGCAAAACTTAATATCGCATGCAGCGGGGTGCGTAATTCATGTGTCATGTTGGCTAAAAACTCGGTTTTGGCGTTATCCGCTTTTTCTGCGGCATCTTTGGCGCGCTGTAAACTGGCTGTTTTTTCAGCCACCAACTCAAGCAAATTTTCTTGGTGATTGAATAATTCCGCCTCTGCTTTTTTGCGGTCGGTAATGTCGATGGCGATGCCGAGATAGCCGCAGACAACGCCGTCATGTTGGCGCACAGCGGTGACGACTAGATCAACGGTTGTCTGCGATCTGTTCTTGCGCACATAAGTCCATTCGCGATGCTCAGCACCATGAATGTTGGGCAGGATAGTAAAAGTTTCAAAGGCATTCACTGGCCTCTTCAGCTCAGCCGACAATTCGGCACTGCGTTGTTGGACTTCGCTCGCGAGATGAATGACGGTCATTGATTGCAACTCGATCATTTCGCGGGCGCTGTAGCCGAGCATTTTCTCGGCTCCCTGGTTAAAAATACGGATCATGCCGCTCGTATCAGTCGAGATAATCGAGACCTCTGTGGCTGCATCTAAGACCGCTTGCAGGTCGCGGCTAGTCTGCAAAATAGCCCGCTCAGCCCGTCCTTTTTCCGTTACGTCGGTCAGGGTGCCGATCAAAATGGGCTGACCTTCGGGATCAACCGCCAGCGTTTTGCTCGAGATAATGCTGCGCAAGCCGCGTCCGCGAATGAGTAAATCGTACTCTGCGGTTTGGGGTTGTGCCGTTGCGAAAACACGCTCATCCATGGCGCGAACTTTGGCTGCGACGTCGGCATGCAGAAATAGCTGGTCATCACGTCGCGTGCCGATCATCGACTGTTCGTCTTGGTTGGAGAACGCGCACATGGCCGCATTAACCATGATGAAACGACCGTCTCTATCCCTGACATAGACAGGATGAGGAATCGATTGCAGCACCGTGTTTAGGAAGTTTTTGTATTGCACTACACGTTGCTCTGCCAGCTGCTGTTGCTGTGTGCTCTGGCGTTGGCTAAGCCAGCGCCAGAGCACTATGCCTGCGGCAAAACCAAGAACAAAAGGAGCCGAGATGAGCAACCACAAGCAGAGCGCGGACTCTGAGCACGCTGTGGATACGCTTTGCGCCAAACTTGGCGAAGCAACGGGCTGGGCGTAGAGCGATGTGCTCAACGTGCCGAGCAGCAAACGCATCAAATTAGGGATGAGGCGGCCACGACGGATGAGAGGTCGTGCATGCACGCAGGCAGCATCCAGCGAATGTGATTCATTTGAGCGATTGGGATGCGGAGTAATCATTGTGTGACACACGCTCGCTGAACAGTCGGAGCCAAGCAGTATAGTTTATTCCGTTTCTAAACAAAGCCCAGCTCGGCTAGAAAATGTATCGCCCTGAGTAGACGATCACGCCGCCGGTAAGAATGGGGCAAGCAATGACCAGTCTAGGTGCGCATCAACCATTGCGGCCAGGCGATCAATGTCTTGCTCGCGCCGCTGAGCTGCATCAAAGGGGCTAGCCGAGCTATGTCCAGCCCAACCTAACAGCGCCGTTAGCGCAGCAGCCGAATCAAATAGGCCGTGGCAGTAACTGACCAAAATCTGGCCATCGTCGGATAAAGCGCCATCGGCTTTGCCGTTCAACCAGAGCGCGGGTTTTTCTAGCGCAGGGCCGCGCGAGACCCCCATATGCATCTCGTAGCCGAACACAGGCGCGGCGCCGTCAAGCATCAAATGGCCTTGGAGTTGCCCGAGGTTTTTATGCTGTTCTAAGGTGGTTTCGTAATCGAGCCAGCCTAGGCCGAGCTCACTACAGGCAGCGCCTTCCAAACCGAGCGGATCGTGCAAGGCACGACCTAGCATTTGCAAGCCACCACAAATACCGATCACTTTGCCGCCGTAGCGCAGATGGCGTGCAATCGCCTCTGCCCAACCTTGCTCTTTGAGCCAGCGCAAATCGGCCTGCACGGCTTTCGATCCGGGCAAAATAATCAAATCGCAGGCATTTTCGTGCGTCGGCGGTGTTTCGTTCGGCCCAACAAATTTAAAGTCCAAGTCAGGATGAAAACGGAGTGGATCAAAATCGTTATGGTTGGCGATACGCGGATAGACCGGGACGCGCACGCGCAATTTGCTGTTGCCCTGCGTCGTTTTGTTCTGCGCAGAAACTGCGTGTGCTGCCGCTTGCTCGCCGGGCTTCGGCAGAGCATCTTCGGCGTCCAGGTAAAGGCCTTGCAAATAAGGCAGGACGCCGAGCACAGGCTTGCCTGTACGCGCTTCTAGCCAACGCAAACCCGGTTCGAGCAGGCTGATGTCGCCACGAAAACGGTTGATGACAAAGCCTTTAATCCGCGCCTGTTCGCTTGGCGAGAGCAGCTCAAGCGTACCGACTAAGTGCGCAAACACGCCGCCACGATCAATATCTGCGATCAGCAGCACGGGGCAATCCACCACTTCGGCAAAACCCATATTGGCGATATCGCGATCACGCAGATTGATTTCAGCTGGGCTGCCGGCGCCTTCGACGATGATGCAGGCGTATTGCTGGCTGAGGCGCGCGTACGATTCGAGCACCGCCGTCATCGCCACCGTTTTATAAGCGTGATATTCCTGGGCGTTGAGTAACCCCCCCGCATTGGCCAGCACTTTGCCGTGAATAATGACCTGCGCCGTTTGATCTGTTGTTGGCTTGAGCAACACCGGGTTGAAATCGCTATGTGCTGGCAATCCCGCTGCCAAAGCCTGCAATGCCTGGGCTCGACCAATCTCACCACCGTCGATGGTGACCGCCGCGTTAAGCGCCATATTTTGTGGCTTGAACGGGGCGACGCGCACGCCCCGGCGCGACAAGATGCGGCATAAGGCCGTGACTAAGGTAGTTTTACCCGCATCAGAGGTGCAGCCCTGAACCATGAGGGTGGGCGCGTAGTGCTGCGCACTCGGCCGGGATGATGACGCTGGCTTCTCTGTTTTAGTCATGAACACTCTGCGTTATAGGCAAGCAAATCAAGTTAAAGGACGGGGACAAGACGGGGATCACGGCAAAAAAAAACAGAGCCGAGGCTCTGTTTTTGCTCCGAGCAACAGATTACTTAGCGGCGTCCATGGCAGCTGCTTCTGCTTTCTTGGCTTTTTGGGCTTTTTGGGCTTTTTTAGCTTTCTTAGCTTTTTTAACCACTGCAGGTTTTTCAGCGCCAGCAGCCGGGGCTGAAACTGCCTCTGGCGCTGCAGGTGCGGCGACAGGCGCATCCGCAGCAAAAGCGGAACCTGCAGCAAACGTGGCGGCAATCAATAGGGTAATCAGTTTCATGGTGCGCTCGCTTTCAAAGAATTTAAGGAGATGTCAGTCATGAGCTAACTCATGTACCGAGCTTAATAACGCCAAATTTTTCTTAAGGTTGACGCAAAACAAAAAAACAAAGCACGGCAAAACGATTTGCTTACGCTGGTGAGCGCTAACAAGCTGTCAGCGCACCGTTGGACGCGCCGGATCGCTACACCATTCGCTCCACGAGCCTGGATACAGCTTCGCGCCAGTCAGCCCAGCGTGCTCCATAGCAAGCAGGTTATGGCAGGCAGAAACGCCAGAGCCGCATTGCATAACGACTTGCTCTGGCGCTGCACCGGCTAATAAGGCGAGAAAATCAGCACGCAGCTTAGCTGCGGCGTGGAAGCGGCTATCCGCTTGCAAATTATCTTGGAAGAAGCGATTGAGTGCGCCTGGAATATGCCCCCCCACAGGATCAAGCGTTTCGTTCTCGCCGCGAAAGCGTTCGGCGCTACGCGCGTCGATCAAACAGTATTGCGGGTGCTGCAAATGCGCCATGATTGCTTCGACATTGACCGTACCGACCAGGCGAGTACCGAGCTCCATGCGGGCGGAAAAATTGCCCTGAATGGGCGCTGGCAGTGTCGTCGAAACACGATAGCCAGCGGCGCACCACTGCTTAAAACCCCCGTCAAGCACAGCAACAGACTCGTGCCCCAACCAACGCAGCAACCACCACAGACGGCTGGCTACCATGCCGCCTGCGTCGTCGTAGGCGATCACCTGTGTTTGCTGCGATACGCCCTTGGCGGCAAGCGTTTGTGCTAGCTGTTGCGGATCGGGCAGCGGATGACGGCCATTGTGGCCGTTCGTCATACCGGCCAGATCACGATCAAGATGCAAAAAATGCGCACCGGGTAAATGCCCGGCCAAATAAGCTCTCTCGCCCGCAGCAGGGTCAGCCAATGGGTGACGACAATCGAATACAGAGAAATCACAGTAATGCGGATTAGCCAAGCCAGCGTCCAAGGCTGCACAGTCAATCAAGGTGTTGTAGATTTTCTCGCTCATTTTGCTTGCTCCTTCAGCTCGAGATGCGGCGCCATGATGCGTCGATAGAACTCATGAAAATGCCGCATTCCTTCTTCCATCGGCAACTGGTATGGACCGACTTCGTTACGCCCCTGCTGCTGCAAAGCGCGTCGTCCGCGATCCATGCGCTCGCCAATATTGTCGTCTTCCAGCGCTGTTTCCATGTAGGCCGCTTGTTGCGCAACGATCAATTCGCGCTCAAACAAACAGATGTCTTCTGGGTAATAGAACTCAACCACATTGCGCGTTTTATTCGTTGCCAGAGGAATCAAGCTCGACACGACCAGCACATGCGGATACCACTCGACCATAACGTTAGGGTAGTAAGTCAGCCAAACCGCGCCTTGCTCCGCCTGCTCAGGCAAACCATAGGCACGAATCGCGTTCTGCCAACGCGCGTAGGCTGCCGAACCGGCCTCGGCAAAGGGCACTGGATTGGGCTTTCTGCCGACTTTTTGTAGCGAATACCAGGCGCCAAACTGCCACGACAACTCGTCGCAAGAGACCATTTTGCCTAGCCCTGGATGATACGGCGCAACATGGTAATCCTCGAGGTAGACCTCGACAAAGGTCTTCCAGTTGTAGTTGCAATCGTGGCTGACCACACGATCGAGCTGATAGCCAGAAAAATCAAAGTGGCGAGCAAAATCCAGGCCGCTCAAGTCGTTCTGCGCCGAGCGCGGCCCGGAAAACAGCAAGCCATGGCAGTCTTCAAGCCTCTGCCTGTTGAGATGCAGACAAGGGTTTTGGGCAAAACGGGGCGCACCGATCAACTGGCCGCCGGTGTTATACGTCCAACGATGAATCGGGCAAACGATGTGCGCGGCTTTGCCCTGCCCTTCCAGCATAATGGCCTGACGGTGGCGGCAAATGTTCGACATCTGCCATGCCGCCCCCTCTGCTCGAATCAGCATCTTGCTGTGATCTAACCATTCCAGAGTGCGGTAGTCCTGCTCCTCGGGAACCATCAAAGCATGACCGACGTAAGCTGCACTCGCCTGAAATAGATACTGTTGCTCTAGTGCAAAAACACGTTCGTCACAATACCAATGCACGGGAAGTTGCGTCACTCGGGCAACAGGGGTCGTGCGGGATGCAATTGATGCGATATTGGACATTCAGTCAGTTCCACTCTTCTCGGCAATCAAGCGGCTAGCTGCCGCGAGAAAACAAACAAATTTCAAACAAATTTTCGGCCTGTGGCCATTGGGGCTTGGCATTCTAGCCTTCTTTCCATTTGACCAGAAGCCCCTGTTTAGGCTATTTTGAGCCGTTTAATCTGGATTCACCTTATGTCGAAAACGAACCCTGCGGCGCCCGCTGCCCTGCCCGGCTCTACGCCCCCAGTCCCCGTCTCGCAGCTCAAATTTGAAGCGGCGCTCGCTAACTTGGAAAGCATTATTCAGAGCATGGAAGAGGGGCGATTGCCGCTCGAAGAATCGCTGGTCGCCTACCACCGTGGGGTAGAACTACTCAAGCACTGCCAGCAGCAGCTCGATGACGCGGAACGTAGAATTCAGGTGCTGGACCAAGGCGTCCTGCGCGATTTTGACGAAACAGCGGGTGGGCGTGAATGAGTTCTCCGGCAAGCAACCCATTACTGCCGACAGGACAAAATGACTTCCGCGTCAACGGCGTCAACGACTTCCCCGCCTGGATGCGACAGATTCAAGAAAGACTCGAAAAAGCCTTGGATCACGCTTTACCCGAAGCGGCAAAACAACCGACTCAACTGCATCAGGCGATGCGTTACGTTAGTCTGAACGGAGGCAAGCGTGTGCGTCCGCTGCTTGTTTTTGCTGCTGGCGAATTAAGTCAAGCGCCCGACGCGCAACTGGAAACCGCCGCCTGCGCAGTCGAATTGATCCACGTCTATTCCTTGGTGCACGACGATTTGCCGTGCATGGACAACGACGTATTGCGGCGTGGTCGAGCCACTTGCCACGTTGCCTACGATGAAGCGACGGCATTGCTCGTCGGCGACAGCCTGCAAACGCTGGCGTTTGAACTGTTAGCGCGCCCAGCACAAGAGCCGACAACGCCGAGCTTAGTGCGTTTAGAAATGCTGCATTTGCTAGCGCAAGCGAGCGGCTCGACGGGGATGGCGGGCGGTCAGGCGATCGACCTCGCTTCGGTGGGCAAAACACTAGATCAAGCGCAGCTGGCACACATGCACGCCCTCAAAACAGGGGCGCTCATACGCGCTGCCATCTTGCTCGGCGCGCTCAGCGGCAAAGCATTAAGCGTTGAAGAACGTGCCGCTTTAGAGCGGTTTGCCCACTGTGTTGGCCTACTCTTCCAACTGGTAGACGATATTTTGGACTGCACCGCCAATACCGCCACGCTCGGCAAAACGGCGGGCAAAGACGCCGCCGCTGATAAACCCACCTATGTCAGCATCCTGGGACTGAGCGCCGCACGTAATCTGGTTGCCACGCTGCGCGAAGAAGCCCATAGTGCGCTCGCGTGTTTTGCTGAGCGGAGCAAACGTTTGCTCGCGCTAGCCGATTTCATCAGCGACCGATCCTTTTAATGAGCCCCGCGCGCAAGCCAAGCGCTGCTGACGCTGCCGCCCAGGCATAACTAAAAACATCCCGTAACACGCGCAGTGGCAAGCGCGGCATACGCAAGCAAACAAGCAAACAAGCAAACAAAACGCCGATACTAAAAAAAGCAATAAGCCACCGCCCCGCCTCGTGCTACATACCGAACCAACACACCAAGCCTCACCTAAGCCATTACCGACAATGACCCGCTACCCGCTCCTTGACACCATCGACCAACCCGCTGCGCTACGTGCGCTAGAACGTCGACAACTGCGCCCGCTGGCAGATGAATTACGCCAATTTCTCGTCGAATCCGTCTCGCGCACGGGCGGCCATCTCTCCTCGAATTTAGGGACCGTTGAACTGACCGTCGCCTTGCATTACGTGTTTGACACCCCGCATGACCGCCTGGTCTGGGATGTGGGCCATCAAACCTACGCGCACAAAACGCTCACGGGGCGACGCGCCGAAATGAGTCAGCTGCGCATGCACGGCGGCACCTCGGGTTTTCCTAAACGCAACGAGAGCGAGTACGACACCTTCGGCGTAGGCCACTCGTCCACCTCAATCTCGGCGGCTCTGGGCATGGCCTTAGCGAGCAAAATCAAAGGCGAGAAACGGCAAACCGTCGCCATCATTGGCGATGGCGCAATGTCCGCCGGACAAGCATTTGAAGCGCTCAATAACGCGGGCGTTGCTGAGGTCGACATGTTGGTCGTGCTCAACGATAACGATATGTCGATCTCGCCCCCGGTCGGTGCGCTCAACCGTTATCTCGCACGACTTTTCTCGGGCAGCACCTTCAACGCAGCACGCCGCGCCGGTGAAAAAGTGCTGGGCGTAGCGCCATCGCTGCTCGAATTCGCCAAACGCGCAGAAGAGCACGTCAAAGGCATGCTGACCCCAGGCACCCTATTTGAAGAGCTAGGCTTCAACTACATAGGCCCGATCGACGGACACGACCTCGACTCGCTGGTGCCGACCTTACAGAATCTCAAAAACCTTAAAGGGCCACAGTTTCTCCACGTCATCACCAAAAAAGGGCAAGGCTACAAGCTGGCCGAAGCCGACCCGATTCTCTACCACGGCGTCTCAAAATTTCAGCCCGAGATCGGCATCGAACAAGGCCAAAGCAAAGACAAGCCAGCCCCTAAAGTCACCTACACCCAAGTCTTTGGCGACTGGTTATGCGACATGGCCGCCGCCGACCCTAGGCTGGTCGGCATTACGCCAGCCATGCGCGAAGGCTCAGGTCTGCTCAACTTCTCGACGCAATATCCCGAGCGCTATTTCGACGTCGGCATCGCGGAACAACACGCCATCACCTTCGCCGCCGGCCTGGCCTGCGAAGGCATGAAACCGGTGGTGGCGATTTATTCAACCTTCTTGCAGCGTGGTTACGACCAACTGATTCACGATGTTGCCCTACAAAACCTCGCCGTTGTCTTCGCCCTCGATCGCGGCGGCTTGGTCGGCGCCGACGGACCGACGCACCATGGCAGCTTCGATCTGTCTTACCTCAGCTGTATTCCCAACATGGTGATCATGGCGCCAGCGGATGAAAACGAATGCCGCAAAATGCTCAGCACCGCCTACCAGCTCGACGGACCGAGCGCGGTACGCTACCCACGCGGCGGCGGCGCGGGGGTCGAAGTTGAAGCAAGCCTCAACGGCCTACCCCTAGGCAAAGGCGAAATACGCCGCCAGCGACGTTACCAAAACGCGCAGCAAAACCCAGCGCACCCAGGCAGCCAAGCAAGACCAGCGGTAGCCTTACTCGCTTTTGGCAGCATGTTGACCCCCGCGCTTGCCGCAGCTGAAGTGCTCGACGCCAGCGTTGCTAATATGCGTTTTGTCAAACCGATAGACGCCGCGCTGATCGCCGAATTGGCGCAAACGCACCAGCTCTTGGTCAGCCTTGAAGAAAATTCGATCATCGGTGGCGCAGGCGCCGAAGTCGCACGGGTACTCGACACGCTCGGCAGCAAAACAAAGCTGCTACGGCTTGGACTACCCGACCGTTTCGTTGAACATGGCGACCAAGCACGCCTACTCGCTGAATTAGGACTCGACGCCGAAGGCATTTGCCGTTCCGTCACAGAAGCGCTGCACAAGCTCAATCAAAGCAAAGAATAAGGGCAGACTCATTGCACACCGCCCCTGCACAAACCCGCCGCACAGACCAGGAGAAAACAACATGAACGCAAAGCAAGCACCCAGCACCACGCAAACCACAGCGCAAACCGCCCCGATGGCCGATGTTCAAGGCAGCCAAGACACGCGCCACATCGAGATTGATCGCGTTGGCATCAAAGCCATCCGCCACCC
>JAZKFR010000008.1:0-6342 GCA_040386295.1 Pseudomonadota bacterium
CTTCATCAGCCTGCCCTTCGTCGTGCGCACTTTGCAGCCCGTGCTTGAAGACGTAGAGCCAGAACTAGAAGAAGCTGCCGCTTCGCTCGGCGCTTCACGCTGGCAAACGTTTGCCCGAGTCATTTTTCCAGCTGTATTTCCCGCCTTACTCACCGGTTTTACACTCGCCTTCTCGCGCGCCATTGGCGAATACGGTTCGGTTATTTTCATCGCGGGAAACATGCCCTTCGTTTCTGAAATCACACCGCTACTGATCGTTTCTCGCCTAGAACAATACGACCTAGTCGGCGCCACTGCGCTCGCTGTTGTCATGCTGTTTTTTTCCTTCGTCATGTTGCTGGGCGTTAATGCCTTGCAATGGTGGGCGGCGAACCGTCACCAGCCGCCTGCCTCGGGAGTGCTCTAATGCCCCTCAAGCACGCCGCTCAGAATGCAGCTCAGAACGCCACTTCAGCTGCGCCAACACCCACTTTCAGCCAGCCTAAGGTGCCTCAGGCAAACGCTGAACCAAGCTGGGTACGCCTCGTTTTACTCCTGCTCGGCCTGGGCTTCTTATTCGTTTTTCTCGCGCTGCCCTTATTGCTGGTATGTACCGAAGCGCTCGCCTCAGGCTGGCCTGCATACTTAGCGGCTTTGCAAGATCCAGAAGCGCGTTCAGCGATTTATTTAACGATCGCTGTCGCACTCATCGTGCTGCCGTTCAACCTCATTTTTGGTATCGCCGCCGCTTGGAGCATTGCCAAATTTGAATTTAAAGGCAAAAGCCTGCTCATCACCCTAATCGACCTGCCGTTTGCCGTATCCCCCGTCGTCGCCGGCTTGGTTTTTGTCCTTATTTTTGGTCGAGAAGGCATGCTCGGACCTTGGTTCGCCGAGCACGACATCAAGATTTTGTTTGCCATCCCAGGCATCGTGCTCGCTACGCTTTTTGTCACCTTCCCCTTCGTCGCGCGCGAACTCATCCCGCTCATGCAAGCGCAGGGTAAAGACGAGGAAGAAGCCGCCATTTCGCTCGGCGCAACGGGTTGGCAAATGTTTCGTCGCGTCACTTTGCCCAACATCAAATGGGGTTTGCTCTACGGCGTGATTCTGTCTAACGCCCGTGCAATGGGTGAATTTGGCGCAGTCTCTGTCGTTTCCGGGCATATTCGGGGCGAAACCAATACCCTGCCTTTGCACGTTGAAATTCTTTATAACGAATACAACTCGGTAGGCGCTTTTGCCGCCGCCTCGGTTTTAGTCGCTCTGGCACTCGTCACCCTGGTCGCCAAAGCGTTCATCGAGTGGCAGATGCGAGAAGAAACCAAAATGCTAGACACAGCGCTAGGGCCGGAAAAACATTAAGGCAAGGCTGAACTATGCAGACCCGACGTTGCCACCCACGCGAAAATACACACAGCACAGACACAGCAAGCGACTGCGGGCACAGCTCTAAAAACAGGCTCGCTTAAACCGCATTTGCGCACGATAGGAATTGAGCATGAGTATTGAAATACGTAGCATCAGCAAGCGTTTCGGCTCTTTCGTTGCGCTCGACAACATTGAGCTGCACATTCCCAGCGGCGAGCTAGTCGCCTTGTTGGGCCCCTCAGGCTGTGGCAAAACCACGCTGTTGCGCATCATTGCCGGCATGGAAACCGCCGATACAGGACAAGTTTTGTTCGCCGGCGACGACGCCACCCATTTACACGCACGCGAACGCCAAGTCGGCTTCGTTTTTCAGCATTACGCATTGTTCCGCCATATGTCCGTTTTTGAAAACGTGGCGTTTGGCTTGCGCGTCAAACCCAAAAAAGAACGTCCGCCCGAAGCAGAAATTCGCCGTCGCGTTATGGATTTGCTGCAATTGGTTCAACTCGATTGGCTGGCCGAGCGTTATCCCTCGCAGCTCTCTGGCGGCCAACGTCAACGCATCGCTTTGGCGCGCGCCTTGGCCGTAGAACCCAAAGTTCTTTTGCTCGACGAGCCCTTCGGCGCGCTCGATACCAAAGTACGCAAAGAATTACGCCGTTGGCTACGTCGCTTACACGATGAGGTGCACATTTCCAGCGTCTTTGTCACGCACGATCAAGAAGAAGCTTTGGAAGTGGCAGATCGCGTCGTCGTCATGAATCATGGAAAAATCGAGCAAATCGGCTCACCCGACGAGGTGTACTCAAACCCGAGAACCCCTTTCGTCTATCAATTTCTCGGCAATGTGAACGTATTCCACAGTCGCATGCAGGGCGCCTGGGCGGACGTCAGCCGAGAAAGCGTGCTCACGCCAGAGCAGGATGCCGCAGGCGCAGGAACAGAAGGCACAGCACAAACTGCAGCAACCGCCTTCGTGCGGCCACACGACATCGATATAGAGCGCGCCCCGATGGCGGGCGGATTAGAAGCCAGCGTACAAGACGTGCACGCGATCGGCCCCTTGGTACGCGTCGAGTTAGCGCATGCTTCTGAGCTGATCGAAGTTGAGCTCACACGCGAACGCGCCGACCAATTGGCTTTGGAGAAAGGCCAGCTGGTCTGGCTCAAACCACGACAAGTTAAAGTCTTTGTTGCACCCAAATCCGCGCTAGAAGAAGGCGGCTCTGGAATCTAAAGCGTGGTGTGTTGCGCACTATTGGCGCCTGATCCTAGCGAGGAGCCGCACCAGGATCGTCCTAGCTAGGGATTTGCCTCAAAAAGGGAACTCAAAGAGCGCATCGATGTCTTCATCAAGTTGCAGATTTTCGTCATTCACTTCGTCAATGTTGGCCGCAGCAACGTGCTGCAGAAAACGCTGCTGAGCGTTTAGATTGCTAAACGAAGCATTAGAAAAAGTTAATTTATCAAGCTTTGGCAAGTCGACCAGACTGATGTCGTCTAGGCGCAGCCATGACAAGTCCAGATCGACCAGGATTTCTTTCGTTTTGGCAGAAATGTCGTTTAAAAAGCTTTGTAGCTCAACAGCAGCGCCTTGCTCGGAGAAAGTTGCGTGCCCTACATCTAGCTTCGCAAGCCCCTTAAAGTCGACCAACTTCACGCCGGCCAGCGGCAACCAGAACAAATTCAGGTCGCTCATGCTGTCTTTTGCTTTTGTGGAGAGGCTGTTCAAAAGGGCTTGTGTAGAAGCTGGCCTCGATAAGAGAGCCTGCTGCAAATTTAGCTTCTTAAGCCGGTCAAAACGGCCAAGCCTTAGCCCATCAAGACACAGCTCTGACAAATTCAGGTCGGTAACGCTGGCTGAAGTGCTGTCCAGGACAGCTTGCAAAGCAGTTGCGTCTGAAAACCACGGGTTTGAAAAACTCACGCCAGCCAGATTCAACTTCTCCAGCCAACTAAAACCACCAAGATTTAACCCGTCAGCTGTCGCATCTTCATCTGAGACACTCAGTAATTCTGACAAATCCAGATCGGTAATCTTGGCTTCTGTAGAAACACAGTCCAGAAAGGCTTGTACAGCATCTACGTCAGTGAACTCCGCGCGAGATAGGCTCAACTTCTCAAGGCTGGGGAACCCGGTAAGCCTTACCCCGTCAAGCGGCAGCCCTGATAAATCCAGTTCGCTAATACTGGCCTTCCCTTCTTTAGGAATGCTGTCCAGGAAAGCTTGTACAGCCGCTGCGTCAGGAAAGTCCGCACGAGATAGACCCAGCTTCTTCAGCCCGCCAAAACCGACAAGCCTTACCCCCCCAAGGGGCAGTCCTGATAAATCTAGTTCGGTAATGTTGGCTTTTGTAGGAATGCTGTCCAGGAAAGTTTGTACAGCAGCTGCGTCTGAGAATTCGGCATGAACCAAGATCAGCTTCTTAAGCCCACCAAAGCCGTCAAGCCTTACCCCGTCAAGTGGCAGCCATGACAAATCGAAATTAACCAGGCTGTCTTTCACTGCTGAAGCAATGCGGACGAAGAATTCTCGTACTGCCGCTGCGTTTATGAATGTAGCGCCCTCAAATAGCGAACCAGAAATATTCAACTCTGCAAGCGCCTGAAAGTCGACAATACTTACTCCGCTAAGAGGCTGCTCTGACAAATTCAGCCCCGGAATTCCGGTTTTAACGCCTAAAGGAATTCGATCCAAACAGGCTTGTACCGCAGCGGGGGTACGCAAGCCTAATTGATTGAGACTCAGATTTTTTAGGTAGGGTCTTTTCGCGAAAAACGCGGCCCAATCAGTGTTCTCAGTCAGCATTCTAGGCAGAAGGCTTACCCTAGTCATACTCCTCTTAATCAGTGCGCCAAACCCTGGATAAGCCTGCTTAAAAGCCACCAAATCACGCGGTTTCAAATTAGCTGCGATCACTGGCACCAGATCGTTTATGAACGGAAGGTATTGCATACGCCCTTCAACGGGCGGACGCACGGCTTGCGTAGTCAAAAATGAGAGATTGCTTTCAATCCACCCGGTCAGCGCCGGGTCTTGGGGCTGTGGATTCGCAGCTGAAGCCGAAGCGTCATCCAAGGTTTCATGCGCAAAAGAGGGTTTTGCCCAGCTTACGAATAAGGAATGTATTTGTTCATGCTGATTCTGCGACGGCTCTGGCTCTGTGCCTGCATCACGCGCAGATTGGCTGAAGGAATCTAGCTTGCTTTTAAGTACAGGGAGCAAAGATTCAAGCTCATCCAGCGAAATCCTTGCCGGCTCTAAGCCGTCATTTGGCTGGCTGCACGCTGCGAGCCGAGTTGCGATCTCTGCAGCGCTTGCAGCTTCGTTGATCGCAAGCGCCAATGCTGTACTTAAGTCGCTAACGTTTATCGATCTGCTCCCCGCTGACTCAGCATAGGGCGCGGGTAAGGTTATTAGCGAAGAAAGTGGGCGATGTGCGCTAGGTGTTTGCATATTGATCAGAAATTTTCAAAGTAGTGTGCGGAAATATTGCCGCTTAAAGGGGGACAAATTTCATGACGCGTTCGTGTACAAACAGCTGCACAAAAATGTGCAGCGTTTAATGATTAGTCACAAATCTTCGCCATAAGTTCCCCGCGTGCACAGTTTTTTGCTTGTTTGTGCTGGTCTGAGCAGACAAGTGAGTGAGCGAGTGAGTGACTGAGCTCAAGTGCACAGGAATTCCGGGTTTATGAGTGTTATCTCCACCGGGTGTACAGCCACTGCGGCAGCGTTCGAGCCATTGCTCTTTTGTTGCGTTGTACATTTGCGCTACAGTAGTCGCCCTTTTTGTCGCTTGCTTGATCTACAAAATCAGTCAAAAGAGCGTCTATCAAGTGATTTTCTTACGGGCGCTTCGCCGCACGCGACACCCCTTTTTTGCTTTAACCACAGCAGGAATCATTCACCATGAGAATCGCAACAATTGCCCTATTTTCTTGCCTCAACTTCTTTGCTTTACCCGCCTTAGCAGCTGAGCGTCCTGTCAGCGAAGCCTCTGTCAAACGCCTGCTTGAGGTCACGAACGCCCGAAAAATGCTTGACGGCATGATGTCGCAGATGGATGCAATGATGAAGTCATCGATAAAACAGGCCGTACCCGGCCAAACTTTTACGCCTGAGCAAGAGATGATCATGGAAGAAACGCAGGGGAAAGTTGTTAGCGCAATGTGGGATGAATTGAAATGGGAAGCCCTAGAACCGATGTATATCGAGGTGTATCAAAAGATATTCACGCAACCAGAAGTGGACGGCATGCTTGCGTTTTACAAAACAAAATCAGGCCAAGCCGTCATCAGAAAAATGCCGCTAGTGATGCAAACAACAACGCAAATGATGCAGAGCCGTATGGCACCACTGATACCGAAAATTCAGCAAATCATTATGGAAGGGACAACAAAAATGCTTCTGGTTTCGCCCCCAGTAGAATGAGTGCTCAGCATTCAATCCAAGGGCAGCACGCTGCGCCAGGCCGACGAACTCAAAACCCAAGGTAATCATGAATAAAATTATTGCGCTGTCTATCGCCACCATTCTGCTTACAGGCTGCATCACGATTTATAGAGAACCCACCCGCCCCGTAAAAATGGAAAAGGGCTCGGCGGTTGATTTGAGAACGCAGCTTGATGCGGTTGAGCTTGTCTGGAACTCAATGCAAAGACTAGGGTGCCGTCAAACAGACGTTATTTATCCCGAGGTGCTGGAAAAAACCCCGGATTTTCAAGCGGGCTCGGGTTATGTCGTCAAAGGGCAAGTCAAAGAGCGCTGGATGGCGCATGGCTGCGGCCTGAAAATTCCCTATATTGTTGATTTAAATGCAGGGAAACAGAATGTGGGCGGTACAGACATCTACATTCGTCGAGAAGCTGGTGGCAGTTGAGTTATTGCTTCATCTAGCGCAGTCAGCACTTTGGCTTAGCCCTTGCCTTGACGGCTATAGCGCGGCGCCGGCAGAGTAATTTCTGGGCTGGGACGCATCCGCTATAATC
>JAZKFR010000008.1:6352-9646 GCA_040386295.1 Pseudomonadota bacterium
GATGCTGGTCAGTGAGCGCGTAGTCGGTTGTGCAGAGGTCTTTCTCGTAAGCTATTGAGCGTAAACGACTATTCCAGGTGCTTGCCCGACACGGTGGCGGCGGTTTGATGCGATTGCCCTGCGGCGCCGGCAGAGTAATTTCTGGGCTGGGACGCATCCGCTATAATCGCCGCCTTTCGTTCCCCTTCTCTGGCTCCTATGAAACTCGCTGAACTGGCTAAAAGCTTTGATCCGTCTGATATTGAACGCCGCTGGTATGCGCTGTGGGAGGCGCAGGGTTATTTCAATGCTGGGTTTGACCCCGCCAAAACTGAGGCTTTTTGTCTGTTGTTGCCACCGCCCAACGTCACGGGCACCTTGCACATGGGGCATGGCTTTAATCAAACGATCATGGATACGCTGACGCGTTATCACCGGATGCGTGGCGCCAACACTTTGTGGCAGCCGGGAACGGATCATGCGGGGATTGCAACGCAGATTGTGGTGGAGCGTCAGCTCGACGCGCAGGGTGTCTCGCGCCATGATCTTGGGCGCGCTGCGTTTATCGACAAAGTGTGGGAATGGAAAGCCTATTCTGGCGGCACGATTACGCAGCAAATGCGCCGCCTAGGCGCTTCGGCAGATTGGACGCGCGAGCGTTTTACGATGGACGCCGATTTGTCGCGCATCGTCACGCAGACCTTTGTTCGCTTGCACCGTGAAGGGCTGATTTACCGTGGCCAGCGCTTGGTCAACTGGGATCCTGTGCTGGGAACTGCGGTCTCTGATTTAGAAGTGGTGAGCAGCGAAGAAGCGGGGCATTTGTGGCATATCCGCTACCCCTTGAGCGAGGGTGAGGGGCATTTGACGGTGGCGACGACGCGGCCAGAAACCTTGCTCGGCGACGTTGCGCTGATGGTGCATCCAGAGGACGAGCGTTATCAGCATTTGATCGGCAAACAGGTGCGCTTGCCTTTGTCTGAGCGCACGATTCCGATTATTGGCGACACCTACGTGGATCGCACTTTTGCGACCGGTTGCGTCAAGGTCACCCCGGCGCACGACTTTAACGATTACGCCGTGGCACAACGTCATGCGTTGCCGCTGATCTCAATTTTGACCTTGAGCGCGACGCTCAACGAGCAAGCGCCTGAGTCCTACCGTGGCCTGGATCGCTTTGTTGCGCGGCAAAAAATCGTCGCCGATCTTGAGGCGCAAGGTCTGCTTGAGAAGGTCGAGGCGCATAAATTAAACATCCCACGCGGCGATCGAACTGGCGTGGTGATCGAGCCGATGCTGACCGACCAATGGTTTGTTGCGGTCAATAAAGCCACAGGCGCTGCCGGCGATCAGCCGAGTATCGCCGCCAAGGCGCTGGCGTGTGTCGCCACCGGCGAGATTGAGTTTGTCCCGGGTAACTGGGTCAATACCTACAATCAGTGGCTGAACAATTTGCAAGATTGGTGTATTTCGCGGCAGCTCTGGTGGGGACATCAGATTCCCGCTTGGTACGGCAGCGGCGGCGAGATTTTTGTCGCAGAAGACGAGGCCACAGCGACTACGCAAGCGGCGGCAGCTGGTTATCACGGCGCTTTAACGCGCGACCCGGACGTGCTCGACACCTGGTTTTCTTCTGCGCTATGGCCGTTTTCTACCCTCGGTTGGACGCCCGAGTGGACGCCCGGCAGCAATACCCACCCCGCCTTAGACCTGTATCTGCCGTCTACGGTGCTGGTGACTGGCTTCGACATCATTTTTTTCTGGGTGGCGCGGATGGTGATGCTGACCGAGCACATGACCGGCAAAATCCCGTTTAAACATGTTTATGTGCATGGTTTGATCCGCGACGCTGAGGGTCAAAAAATGTCCAAATCAAAAGGCAATGTGCTCGATCCGATTGACCTAATCGACGGCATTGAGCTAGACGCCTTGGTCGAAAAACGCACGCGGGGTTTGATGAACCCGAAACAGGCGGCGCAAATCGAACAACGTACGCGCCAAGAATTCCCCAGCGGCATCCCCGCTTTTGGTACCGACGCGCTGCGTTTTACCTTTCTCTCGCTAGCGAGTCCGGGGCGAGATATTAAGTTTGACCTCAACCGCTGCGATGGCTACCGCAATTTTTGCAACAAACTGTGGAACGCGACGCGCTTCGTTTTGATGCACTGCGCCGATCAAGATCTCGGCCTCGACGCCTGCACAGCTCAAACGGTAGACGCTGGATCTGACGCAGCTGCCTCAGCTTGTTCAACACAGCTGAGTTTCTCTTTTGCCGACCGTTGGATGGTGAGCCAATTACAACGTAGCGAAGCGGCTGTAGCCAAACACTTTGCCGAGTACCGCTTCGACCTAATCGCGCAAACGATTTACGAACTGGTCTGGGATACCTTTTGCGATTGGTATCTCGAACTGGCCAAGGTGCAGTTACAAGCCAATACAGAGCTCGCATCGCCTGCCGAGGTCGAGCAGCGGCAACGCAGCCAACGCGCAACGCGGCGCACCTTGGTACGCGTACTCGAAAGCATTTTACGTTTGGCGCACCCCTTGATCCCCTTCGTCACAGAAGAGCTTTGGCAGGCGGTAGCACCGCTGGCTGGACGTCAGCAGGCAGGGACAACAAGCTCGATCATGCAGGCGCCCTACCCAACCGCGCAGCTAGAAAAAATCGACGAAGCGAGCGAAGCACGCGTGCAGCAACTCAAAGAATTGGCTTACGCCTGCCGCCATTTACGCGGTGAAATGAAGCTATCCCCGGCGCTGAAAGTGCCTTTGATTCTATGCGTCGCGCCTGCGCTAGCGGCAAGCGATAAAACGCCAGCGGAATCGGTTACAGAGTCCGTTACAACGCCAGCAGATTGGCTCGGCCTTGCGCCGTATCTGCAAGCACTCGGTAAGTTGTCTAGCGTTGAATTGCTCTACGACGCTCAGCAATTCGAGCAACGAGTCGCCAGCAGTGGTGCGCCTGTTGCGCTCTGCGCTAGCGCGCGCTTGATGTTGCAAGTAGAGGTAGACGCTGCCAGCGAGTGCGCACGGCTGCTGAAAGAAATTGCGCGCCTTGAGAATGAACTGAGCAAAACGCAGGGCAAGCTGAGCAACGAAAGCTTTACCGCACGCGCGCCTGCCGCCGTGGTCGAACAGGAACAGAAACGCCTGGCCGATTTTCAAGCGCAGCTGATCCCGCTGCGTGAGCAATTACGCTTACAACAGACGCGTTTGCAGCAATAAAACGCGGGCGTCTGCAGCGCGGGTCGATCGCGCTATTAAGACCTCTGCACAAGCGACTACGCGCTCACTGACCAGCATCATTCCCTCGCC
>JAZKFR010000009.1:0-3423 GCA_040386295.1 Pseudomonadota bacterium
CCCCGCCCGACCCAGATCAGCCGCGTTTTAATCGCGGCGGCGGAAGACTAAATCCCAAACGCCGTGGCCTAAACGTACGCCGCGTTGTTCAAATTTAGTCAGCGGGCGGTAGGTTGGGCGCGGTGCAAAATCGGTGGCGCTGTTGTGCAGCAGCGGCTCAGCGCTTAGCACTTGGAGCATTTGTTCGGCGTATTCCGCCCAATCCGTGGCGCAGTGTAGATAGCCTCCCGGCTGTAGGCGTTCGGCAAGCAAGGCAATGAGTGGGGCTTGAATCAGGCGCCGTTTGTGATGGCGTTTTTTTGGCCACGGATCCGGGAAGAAAATATGCACGCCGGCTAGACTGCGCGGCGCGATCATGTCGCGCAGCACTTCAACTGCGTCGTGCTGGATGTTGCGTTGGTTGCGCAAATTGTGTTCGGCAATCAGCTTGCATAGGCTGCCAACGCCTGGGGTGTGCACTTCGATGCCGAGGTAGTCGTGCTCGGGGTGCGCGGCGGCAATCTGCGCTGAGGTTTCGCCCATGCCAAAGCCAATTTCTAAGAATTTCGGCGCCGTGCGGCCAAACACGCTGTCTAAGTCGAGTCGCGCCGCTGTGCCGCTGGCGTAAGGAATGCCGATCTCTGCCATCATTTTTGCGTGATAGCGCTGTTGTGCGTTGGACACGCGGCCTTGGCGCAGGACGAAGCTGCGAATGTGGGGGGTTGTTGCTGTTGCTGTTGTTATCCCCGCCGGTTCTGGCGTTGGCATTGCTGTTGGCGTGGCCAAACTTGGGCTGTTTTGCGCCGGGGTCGGTGCTGTGCTTGCCGTCGTTGTCGGCGTTAAGGTTGCGCTCGATGCTTTGTCCATGCTTAAGCGCCGATCAGGCCAGTGCTGGGGGAGGAGGGGTCGGCTACGTAGTATTTGCGCGGCATGCGTCCGGCCAAAAACGCTTCGCGCCCGGCTTCTACTGCTTTTTTCATCGCGCTGCCCATCAGTACGGGGTTTTGTGCGTGCGCAATCGCTGTGTTCATGAGCACTCCGTCGCAGCCCAGTTCCATCGCGATGGTCGCGTCAGAGGCGGTGCCGACGCCTGCATCGACCAAGACGGGAACCTTGGCTTGTTCGATGATTAAACGCAAATTCCACGGGTTAACAATGCCCATGCCCGAGCCGATCAACGAGGCCAAAGGCATGATCGCGACGCAGCCGATTTCTTCGAGCATCTTGGCTTGAATCGGGTCGTCGGCGCAGTAAACCATCACCGAGAATCCTTCTTTGACCAGGATTGACGCGGCTTTCAGCGTTTCTGGCATGTTTGGGAATAAGGTTCGCGCGTCACCCAGCACTTCGAGCTTGACCAGGCTGCGCCCGTCGAGCAACTCGCGCGCCAGACGCAGGGTGCGTACCGCGTCGTCGGCGCTGTAACACCCCGCCGTATTCGGCAGGATGGTGAACTGTGTTGGCGGCAGTACGTCGAGCAGATTGGGTTCATCCGCTTGCTGGCCTATGTTCATGCGACGAATCGCTACCGTGACGATTTCGGCGCCAGAAGCATCAATCGCCGCGCGTGTTTCGGCAAAGCTTTGGTACTTGCCGGTGCCGACCAATAAGCGTGAGCGATAACGCGTGCCTGCAATGACCAGGCTATTTAAATCAGAGTCCATATTTTCCCAGAGAGGTAGGTTCAAAGGCAGCAGCGGCAGCAGTGGCAGCAGCAGCGGCGCACCGAAACTCAGCCGCCGCCCACGGCAACGACGATTTCGAGGCGGTCTCCCGCGTGCAAAAGATGCTGCTCATGCGCGCTGCGCGGCACTATTTCGCCGTTGTGTTCAACGGCAACGCGCTTGCCCAGGTAGTGCAAAGCAATCAGCAAATCACGCACCGTCATCGTTACGCCCTGCTCACTAAATTGGCGAAGCTCGCCGTTGACGATCAATTCCATCGGAAGATTTGGCTGCAGTAAAAACGAGGTTAAGGAAGCTGGCGATAGGTGCTTTAGCCAGCACATGTCCCAGTCAGTTTGCAGCGAACACGCGCTCAGGTCAGCGCTTGTGACTCGCGCAAAGGGGCTCAATTATGCCTTGTTGCTGCGTGTTGCGTGCAATCGCTGCGCTCATGAAAATGCCGGATGATTTTTCTGCTCATGATTAAAATTTGCCTGGTAGGTCAAAATTCTTACATGTGAGAAACAGGCTGTTGCTCAGAGCAAGCTGCGTAGGCGTTTGAGTGACCTGGAAGTGGCTCATCGGGTGGCTGAGCTTACTGCTGGCGATCCGCACCCGCTTACTGGCGGCATTTGTCGTCAGTAAGCAAGCCGCCATGAAAAAATCACAAACGATCAAGCGGGCTTTGCACGCCGTGCCCGCCTTTGTTTAAGACGTGCGTATAAATCATCGTTGTCGATACGTCGGAATGGCCGAGCAGCTCTTGCACCGTACGAATGTCGTGCCCGTTTTCCAGCAGGTGGGTGGCGAACGAATGGCGGAACGTGTGCGGGCTCGCGGGTTTGTTCAAGCCCGCTGCGCGCACAGCCCGCCGCATTGCCCGCTGCACCATCTGATCGCTGACATGATGGCGCCGTACTACACCAGAGCGCGGATCGGTAGACAAAGCCGCCGCTGGAAAAACGTATTGCCAAGCCCATTCCTGGTTCGCAGCTGGGTATTTTTTCTCCAGCGCGTTGGGTAAATAAACAGCGCCATAGCCACGCGCCAAATCATCCTGATGCAACACCTTGACCCAAGCCAAATGCTCGCGCAGCGTCGCCGCCAAGGATGCAGGCAACATCGTTACCCGATCTTTAGCCCCTTTGCCATCGCGCACAATAATCTCGCCGCGCTCAAACTCAAGATCCTTCACGCGCAAGCTGAGCGCCTCCATGATCCGCATGCCCGTGCCATACAGCAAGGCGGCCAGCAGCCGATGCACCCCATTCAAACGCGCTAGCACCGATTGCACCTCACTACGCGTCATCACCACCGGCAAGCGGCGCGAAGTCTTCGCGTTTTCAACCCCATCCAGCCAGGGCAATTCAACGCCAAGCACCTCACGATAAAGAAACAACAAAGCACTTTTCGCCTGATTCTGCGTCGAGGCCGACACCTTGCCGACGACCGCCAAATGCGTCAAAAAAGCCTCCACCTCAGCCGCCCCCATCTCGCGCGGATGGCGTTTATCAAAATGCAAAACGAAGCGCTTAATCCAATCGACATAAGCCTGCTCAGTACGAATGCTGTAATGCTTAAGCCGAATTTTGCCGCGCACTTGATCCAGCAATTTGGGGGCAGAAGGGGGTGACAGAGAGGGCGTTTGTAGCGGCATTTTGGTGACGTACTAAAACGAGTTTATTGTTTATTGATCAGTTGGTTGTGCTTCTTTGTCACAGCGGTTTCAATCATAATTGACGACCTTTCAAGCGTCAATTATGATGCCGAATTTACGTTA
>JAZKFR010000010.1:0-681 GCA_040386295.1 Pseudomonadota bacterium
ACTTCCGCCACGTTTTCCGGCAAGCGTGCGCCGCTTTGCAGCAAGTCTTGCACCGGCGCCAGAATCAAAGTCAGCGGCGTTCTGAGTTCGTGGCTGATGTTGGCAAAGAAGTTGGATTTGAGCTCGTCTAAGCTGGCGAGTTGTTTGTTTTTGATGTCAAGTTCGTAGGTGAGGCGGAAGGTGTTGCGCCGCAGTTCTTCATGGAAATAACCGGTACTAACGCAAACGATGATGGTGCCGAGGAGAAAAAATAGGTTGTTGCAGAACATAACCCAGTCGTAAGCGCCGGGATGCAATAAGCAGGCAACAACGTACATCACTACCGAACCTGCACAGGCAATGAATGACTCCAGGACTGTGTATGTTAATAACACCAATGCCATCAAAAGAGCCAAATTGATGCCAGCGTAATAAGGGGAAGACATGCCTTCGGTGAGAAAAATCATCACACTGAAGGCCGCATTTAGCGCCAACATGCTTGCAACCCCTATCACCCCGACATACTTTTTCGCGGGGGTATATAAGCTGTACAGCATCAATAGCAATACAAGCTCTAAGCCATAGCGCCAAGCAGTAATCGGCCAGAAATGTGATTCATAAACGACCCAATCCAAAATGGAAAAAGATGGCGACAGGGCAATCGCCAGTGACAGTCCTATTTTTAAATGCTTGATTCGTGGC
>JAZKFR010000010.1:727-2231 GCA_040386295.1 Pseudomonadota bacterium
TTTTCAATTTCCAAAAACAAATTGATGCCGGTTTCATCAGCAAAAACGCGTTGACGCCCTAGGTTTTTCACCCAAGCCAACATATCGGCCTCGTTGCGATAAATGAGAAACCACTCAAAAATGTAAGCCATCCAAAAGCGTTCTGGATCGGCCAAGTGCATATTGGTGGTAAATGCTTTGCCGCCAGGTTTAAGCCATTTGTAAAACAGCTTGAGCAATCGTGTACAGACCTGGTTTGATAGGTAATCGAATAGGCCTCCGCTATAGACCAAATCGTACTGCTTGAGTCGCTGCTCAATCTGCTGCGGGTTTTTCAGCAGCGTATAAACAGATTCGCAGATGTAATGCACCTGAATGTTTTGTGCCTTGGTTTGCTCCAGCACCGCACTGATTTTCTTTTTTGTCTCGTCCAAGGTGTGCTGACTAAAGTCGAGCAGCTCAATCGTGATCGGTAACGCTTGGTTGAGCGTGGCGTGCTGCTTAATGAAGCGTTGAATTTCAACAGCCGGCCCACAAGCAATACTAAGCATTTTAAAAGTTTGCTGGCGCTCAGCCGCCTGCTGCGCGCCCTTCAGCACGTAGTCCAACATGATGTCGTTGCGGTAACGTACAGACAAAGGCGTTGGCGGAAGAACGTTGAGTTTGTGCACGATCTTGGCGTAATCGCTTTCGCCTTCAAACGTGTTTCTCAAAATCATATTGATCATCTCGTAGTCACCTGCATACCCTAAGGGTTTTGTGTAGGTTCGATGGACGATAGGGGCAGACAGTAAAAGGGGGTGCAAATTATGCTGAATAAAGGTGCGATGGATTGAAGTCAGATTTTCTGGGATATGCGCCGCTTCCCGCTCAAATTTCTGCATCAGCGCAATCCATTTTGGCCAGAGCATCTCAGTAATATGTTCCAGGCTTTCTGTACTGCTCTGCGCTGTGCCGGCTAATTGCGACACGCTGAGCCAACGACCGAATTCAAATAAGAAAGAGCGCATCTCCTCAACCGCCATACGGAAATTCGGCAGCAGCTTGCCATGCGCTTCCCAGGCTTCCAAGAACTGAGCAACACTGCCACTGGCCAGATCCAGATGTTCAAGCTGCCCCAGCCAGTCTTCTTCTAATTTGGCCGAGACAATCAGCATTAAGCCGGTATTGACCAGATGAACGACAATAGCCTTGCCTTTATAAATCAGCGCGTTGCTTTTTTTAATGCTGAACTCGGTCAGCACCTCACTCGTTTGCACAATCGAGTAAGGGTTGTAGACCTCAAAAACAATCACGTTGTTATTGAGGCTGAGCAGCGTGCCTTTACTCAATAAGCCTTGGCTGTTTTTAAATGAGATCAGCGAGTCAACCGCTGGCTTTGCTTTGTACCGTGCCACCATGCTTTTTACCTTACACAATTGTGTTTGCCATCGTCACAGCCTGCACGCTGACGCTTTCCCACCGTGAGAAAAAAGCATTCCCTCTCCCACAAGTGGGAGAGGGTGCCCCGGCAGGGGCGGGAGAG
>JAZKFR010000011.1:0-3177 GCA_040386295.1 Pseudomonadota bacterium
TTGGTTGCCGCGATGACGATGACCCCCAGGCTGCCTTCAAAGCCATCCATCTCGACCAGCATTTGGTTCAGCGTTTGTTCACGCTCATCGTTGCCGCCACCGAGGCCAGCGCCACGTTGGCGACCCACGGCATCAAGCTCGTCAATGAAGATGATGCAAGGCGCATTTTTCTTGGCGTTTTCAAACATGTCACGCACGCGTGCAGCGCCGACGCCGACGAACATTTCGACGAAATCAGAGCCGGAAATTGAGAAAAAAGGAACTTTCGCTTCGCCTGCAATCGCTTTGGCGAGCAGCGTCTTGCCTGTGCCGGGGCTACCGACGAGCAGTACGCCTTTGGGAATCCGCCCACCAAGCTTTTGAAATTTGGAAGGTTCGCGTAGGAAATCAACGAGTTCCGAGACCTCCTCTTTCGCTTCATCACAGCCAGCGACGTCAGCAAAAGTGATGCTGTTAGTCGACTCATCTAATAGGCGCGCTTTGCTTTTGCCAAACGAAAAGGCGCCGCCACGGCCACCTCCTTGCATTTGCCGCATGAAGAAAACCCAAACACCGATCAACAAAAGCATGGGGAACCAGCTGACGAAAAGATTCATCCAGAAAGAAGGCTCTTCTTCAGGTTTTGCTTCGATTTTGACGCCGTATTTGAGTAGATCAGACACCATCCACAGGTCGGGTGGCGCGTAAGCGCTTAATTTTTTGCCTTCGACATTGGTTGCTTTAAGTAGGCGACCTTCGATCACCACTTCGGCAATGTGACCCAGCTTGACCTCTTCAATGAACTCTGAGTATTTCAAGGTCGATTGACTACCTTGACGCCCATTGAATTGATTGAAGATAGTCATGAGAACCAAGCCAACTACCATCCAGACTGCCATATTTTTGAATAAATTATTCAACGCTACACCTCGTGGTTTTATGCGGTCGGGACAATCCCGACACTATTTGCGGCAACACCGCATTCTAAACTGATTTTTAAACCTTAAATATGACTGGGGGTCGTAGCTGTCGTAATGTGCGTCGTCGGCTTGATTGTTTTGCGCAGCCCAAGCTGAGTTTTCTATGCACAGCAAGCGTCTACGGTGGATTGTCGCTTTGCCCAGAACCAGAGCACAGCAGGGCTAATCGCTCTACCTACGTTTTTTGCAAACCCTTCCCCAACAAATACATCTCAGGGCTGCGATCCCTCGACGCATCGGGTTTGCGTGATGAAACGGTTTTAAAAACGCTGCGCATGTTCTGCACAAATTCGTTAAAGCCATGCCCCTGAAAAACCTTCACCAAAAAAGCGCCGTCAGCTTTGAGCCAGTCTTGCGCAAAAGTCAGACTCAACTCGGCTAGATACATTCCGCGTGCCTGATCAGCAATCGGAATACCTGACATATTGGGTGCCATATCGGAAAGTACAAGGCCGACTTTGTGTCCGGCGAGGATTGATTCGAGTTCACGTAGCGTTGTTTCTTCGCGGAAATCGCCTTGAATAAACTCGACGCCAGCCAATGGGTGCATTTCCAGCAGATCAAGGGCAAGCACGCGCCCTTGGCCGCGCATGCGTTGCGCCGCGACCTGCGACCAACCACCGGGCGTTGCGCCGAGGTCGACAACGGTTTCGCCGGAGCGGATCAGATGATCTTTATCGTCGATCTCCATCAGTTTGTACGAAGCGCGTGAACGATAGCCATCAGCTTTCGCTTTTTGCACATAAGGATCATTCATGTGCTCGCGCATCCAAGCATTACTCGTTTTACTTCGTTTCATCTGGCCGTGTTCTGTAAAATGCGTTTTTTAAAAAAGGTTAGCCATGCTCAATATCAGTATCGATCAACGCCGCGCGCTGCGTGCGCGTGCCCATGCCCTCAAACCGGTTGTCTCAATCAGTCAGAATGGATTGACCGAAGCCGTTTTAGCCGAAATCGCCAACAGTCTGACGGCGCATGAGTTGATCAAAATCCGGGTTTACAACGATGAGCGTGCGGTGCGCGAACAATTCCTGGCAACGATTTGCGATCAGCTAGAAGCCGCACCCGTACAGCATATCGGCAAATTGCTCATCGTGTGGCGCTCGTCGCCCGAGCTGCAAGCAAAATTGGCAGCACAACAAGCGCGTCGCCCGCGCAAAGAACCCCGACGGACGAAGCGGAGTTTTCAGGGCGGGGTGTAGGGGCTGCAGTAATAGGGACGGATTGAGCGCATCGGCTCAATGTAGGCGCAGGCGGCTCCGCTCGAGCAATCGCTTGAGCTATTAGGATTCGGAAGCGCTGCACGGTGGGTTACGCAGCACAATCCACTCCACCCTACGTTACAACACCCGTCATTCCCGCGTAGGCGGGAATCCATGAGGCGGTGGATAAACCAGATGCTCGCTAATTTGCTACAGACCTTCGTATTTTATAAATAAAAAGTCATGTCGACACTCAAAAAATACATCGCAAAGCAATCGCCCTATGGATTCCCGCCTGCGCGCATAAGCGCTAACCTAAAAACCTCAGTTTGCACATTTGAGGAACCCGCTGTCGCGACGGTTCCGCAAGGCGTGCGCTCAGCTCCGGCCATTGTTCAAGCGCGTGCACAAGCGATAAAGCTGGCAAAAAAGCCCGCAGCAACAACATATGCATGAGTTGAAACTCACGCCACGCACAGCGATGTCTGGTTTTTCTCGATTTGCACGAGCCCCCAGGGGGAAAAATGCTCGGCACTTGCGAGCAAAATATCAATCAACAGCGCCGCGAGCAGCTTGCCTTGCAGCCACGCTCGGGCGGCTCTGGGATCTCGCTTTTTGAGATGGCCCAGCTGGGCAAGAGATTTTAAACGCTTAAAGACCAGCTCAATTTGCCAGCGCGCACGATACAACTCCATGATTTGTTCAGCGGGGAAGTCTTCTCCGAGCGTTGTAAAAACCAGAACATAACCCGCCGCTTCTAGTGTCTTTTCTTGGATTTGCGTGCCGCTTCTTTGGCTTTCGCGGCGCACCCGCTGACGTGCTTTCTCTGCAGAAGCCGCGTCTTTTCTGACGGCACACAGGCGCCCAGCAATAATTTTCTTGCCGCGCTGAACATGCACAGTCCAAGCGCCGCACTCCCCTTCCTTGAGTTTGCGCACGCAGCGCAAGACGTCGAGCAGCTGACCGCTCGGCTCGTAAAGCGGCAGCGTGACCAAGTTCGTGCGCACGACAATGTC
>JAZKFR010000012.1:0-18688 GCA_040386295.1 Pseudomonadota bacterium
TACCGCTTTTACCGTTTCAATTGAGGCGGCTGAAGGCGTGACGACGGGCATTTCGGCGCATGACCGTGCGCGCACGGTGCAGGCGGCGGTGGCGCGCAACGCCCTGCCAGAAGACATTGTTCAGCCTGGGCATATTTTTCCGATCATGGCCAAGCCGGGGGGCGTTCTGGTCCGCGCGGGGCATACCGAAGCAGGGTGCGATTTGGCCCAATTGGCGGGTTTGGAGCCAGCTTCGGTGATTTGTGAAATTCTCAACGATGACGGTTCAATGGCGCGTTTGCCCGATTTGATTACGTTTGCACAGACGCATCAGCTCAATATTGGTACCATCGCCGACCTGATTCATTACCGCAGTCGCCATGAAACCTTGGTCGAGCGCACCTTCTCTAAGCCGGTGCGTTTTGCGCAAGCCGCCGAAGGGGTGTGGATGCTGCATGCGTACACTGATCGCAGCTCGAACGAGGTGCATTTGGCCTTGACTAAAGGCGAGATTCGCCAGGATCAAGAAGTCTTGGTGCGTGTGCATGAACCTTTGTCGGTGCTCGATTTTCTCGATCCCGAGAGTGCGCGCCATACGTTCTCAATCGCCAGCGTACAGGCGGCGATGGAGCGCGCTGACGCTGCGGTGATGGTTCTGCTGCACCGGCCAGAAACGGGTCAAGATATGCTCGCTGCGCTACTTGAACCGGACGCCGGTAAAACCAAGAAGCCGCATTGGGATCCGCGTATTTACGGTATCGGTGCGCAAATTTTGCGCGACCTCGGCGTGCGCAAAATGAAATTGATCGCGAGCCCGCGCCGGATGCCGAGTATGGTCGGCTTTGATCTCGAAGTGAGCGGCTATATCGCGACCCCGGAGCAACTCGCTTAACCCTTGCTGTTGCGCCCACAGCGCGGCGGCTGTACAGCAGCAGAACCCCTCTTTATTCCTACTGACTAAGCTGATTTGCGACGATGGCATACGACGAAAATATCTACGAATATCCCACTACCGGACAGGCAGCCGAAGCCTTGCATATCGGTATCGTGATGAGCCGTTTTAACCAAGACATTGGCGAAGGATTGCTCGGTGCCTGCCTGGCGACCTTGCAACAGAGCGGTATCGCGGCAAAGCATATTGCGCTGGCGACGGTGCCGGGTGCTTTGGAGATTCCTCTGGCGCTACAAAGCATGGCGCAAAGCGCGCGCTTTCACGCTTTGATCGCCCTGGGGGCGGTTATTCGGGGTGAAACCTATCACTTTGAAGTGGTGTCCAACGACGCTTGCCGTGCTTTGATGGAAGTGCAATTGCATACCGGGGTGCCGATTGCTAATGGCATTCTGACCTGTGAGAACGACGATCAGGCGCTCGCCAGAATGCAGGAAAAAGGCAGCGATTGCGCCCGTGTCGCCCTTGAAATGGCTAATTTGCTTAGCGCAATAAAAGAAAGTCAGCATGAACGATAAACAAGAATCACAAGAGCACGCCTGCGCGTCCACTTCCAACCCGGCGGCGGCTGTGATTGACGCAGTGTCCGTCGCGACGCCTGCTGCTTTGCCGCAGAAAGTAGGCAAAGACGGCGCGGGCGCTCAAGCGAGCAAATCACCACGCCGACGAGCGCGTGAATTTGCCTTGCAAGGTTTGTATCAAGCTCGAATGAGTGGTAACGACGAAGCGGCAGTCGAAGCACATTTGCACGAAGTCACTGGCTTTGACAAAGCCGATCAAGCCTTCTTTACCGGTTTGCTGCGCGGAGTATGGCGTCAGCATGACGCCTTGTTAGCGCAGCTGCAGCCGTATTTGGACCGTCCTTTTGCCGAGCTATCGCCGATCGAAGCGATTATCTTGTTGTTAGGGGCGTTTGAGTTGGCTGACTACCCGCAAACGCCGTATCGCGTCATCATCAACGAGGCGATTGAGTTGGCCAAAGCGTACGGTGGTACCGATGGCCATAAATATATCAATGGCGTGCTCGACAAACTCGCGGCTAAACTGCGCCCCGTTGAGGTGGAAGCGAAGCGTGTTGCCCGACAAAACGCGCGCTGAAGCAGCGTGTTCAGGCAGCGCAGCGTTCAGTGTGTTTCGGTTTGGCTTAAAACGCGTTACGCCTATCTGCCTACCAATTACCAATACAAAGCAAAGCAATTTTGTCTGGCTTGGTTCTGTGAGCGCACTACCTATGCCTCTTGCTGACAAGATTGACTTGAAAATGGAATGCTTTCCCCGGTATGCCTTGGTTCCTTCACCTTATTTTTGAGCTACGAATGCTATGAGCAAGAAGTTAATCATTGCCGAAAAACCTTCCGTTGCTGCGGATATTGCGCGCGCCTTGGGCGGCTTTACCAAGCACGACGACTATTTTGAACGCGATGATGCGTTGATCTCTTCTGCCGTTGGCCACCTGCTTGAGCTGGCGTGCCCAGAGGAATACGAGGTCAAGCGGGGCAAATGGTCGTTCGCGCATCTGCCGGTGATTCCGCCTTACTTCGCGCTGCGTCCGATCGAAAAAACCGAGTCGCGGCTGAAAGTATTGACCAAGCTGATTAAGCGCAAAGACATTGACAGCCTGGTTAACGCCTGCGACGCCGGGCGTGAAGGCGAGTTGATTTTTAACTACATTGCACAGCACGCGAAAAGCGGTAAACCCGTTGAGCGTCTGTGGCTGCAATCGATGACGCAACAGGCAATCAAAGACGGCTTCTCGCGCTTACGTGCTGGCGCTGAGATGCAAGGATTGGCTGACGCAGCGGTGTGTCGCTCGGAGTCCGATTGGTTGGTCGGCATCAACGGAACACGCGCGATGACGGCGTTTAACTCAAAAACCGGCGGCTTCCATTTGACCACCGTTGGCCGTGTACAAACGCCGACGTTGGCGCTGCTGGTCGAGCGCGAAGACAAGATCAAGAAATTTAAGCCGCGCGACTATTGGGAGATTGAAGGTAGCTTTCAATGTTTGGCCGGCGAGTATCGTGGCAAGTGGTTTGACGAACAGTACAAAGGCAAAGAAGACGACGAGCATGCGCGGGCTGATCGCCTGTGGGACGTTGATCGGGCTCAAGCGCTTAAAGCAAAATGTGAGGGCAAACCAGGGTTGGTCAGCGAAGAGGCGAAGCCCACGACGCAGCTGTCTCCGCTGCTCTACGATCTGACCAGTCTGCAGCGCGAAGCGAATAGCCGCTTTGGTTTTTCGGCCAAATCAACCTTAGGTTTGGCGCAAGCGCTATACGAAAAACACAAGGTGCTGACCTATCCACGAACCGACGCGCGCGCCTTGCCCGAAGACTATTTGACGACCGTTAAAGCAACCCTCGCCATGCTCACCGGTGAAGCGGCTGGCGGTGCAAGCAAAGGCATAGACGAAGCTGCATTGGCGCGCTACGCACCGTTTGCGCACCAGATTCTCGCCAGAAACTGGGTTCTGCCGAACAAGCGCATCTTCAACAACGCCAAAATATCAGACCATTTTGCAATTATTCCCACCCTGCAAGCGCCTAAGCAACTCTCAGAGCCGGAGCAAAAACTCTACGACATGGTGGTCAAACGCTTCTTGGCGGTGTTCTATCCGGCTGCGGAATATCTGATCACCACGCGCATTACCCGTGTTGAGAACGAACCGTTTAAAACCGAAGGCAAAGTTTTGGTGAATCCTGGCTGGCTTGCCGTTTATGGCCGCGAAAGTCAGGAAGGCAGCGAGGGCAATCTAGTTCCCTTGCAGCCCAAAGAACACATTAAGGCCGACGAGATTACGGTGAGCACGCATCAAACGAAAGCCCCTGCGCGTTATTCTGAAGCGACCTTGCTGTCTGCTATGGAAGGCGCCGGCAAGATGGTCGACGACGAGGAGCTGCGCAGTGCGATGGCCGGGCGTGGCTTGGGTACGCCCGCAACGCGCGCGCAAATCATCGAAAATTTGTTGTCCGAGCAATACGTGCTGCGCGAGGGGCGTGAGCTACAAGCCACAGCAAAAGCCTTTTCCTTGATGACCTTGCTCAATGGCCTGGGCATCCCGGAGCTGACCGCGCCCGAGCTGACCGGCGAGTGGGAGTGGAAGCTGGCGCGTATGGAACGCGGCGAGCTGTCGCGTGTGGACTTCATGCAAGAAATTGCTGCGATGACGCAACGCATCGTCGATCGAGCCAAGCATTACGACAACGACACCATCCCCGGCGATTTCGGCACCTTGAGCACGGCCTGTCCGAAATGCGGTGGGACGATCAAAGAAACGTACAAAAAATTTCAATGCCAAGCATGCGAATTCTCCTTATGGAAAATTGTTGCCGGGCGTCAGTACGAAGCCGCCGAGGTCGAGACCTTGCTCCGTGAGCGCAAGATCGGTCCGCTGACGGGCTTTCGTAACAAAATGGGGCGCCCTTTTAACGCCATCATCAAACTCAACGCCGAACACGCGCCCGAATTTGATTTCGGCCAAGGCCTGGCTGGAGAAGAGGGCGGCGAGCCCCCTGATTTTTCAGGTCAGACTCCTCTGGGCGCTTGCCCGCAATGTGCTGCTCATGTTTTTGAGCATGGCATGGCCTATGTTTGCGAAAAATCCGTGTTGCCAGAGAAACAATGCGCCTTCCGTTCGGGCAAGCTCATCCTGCAACAAGCGATTGAACCCGAGCAGATGCAGAAACTCCTCGCAACGGGGCGTACCGACCTGCTGAAAGACTTTGTCTCCGCGCGCACGCGGCGCAAATTCTCCGCCTTCTTGGTGCGCGGCAGCGACGGCAAAGTCAGCTTTGAGTTTGAAAAACGCGTGCCCAAAGCAAAGCCGACGAAAACAGCCAAACCCGCACCCGCCAGCGCGACCGCAGCGCCGGAAGTAGCGGCAAAACCTAAGCGTAAAGCGGCGGTGGCTAAGACGGTCGCTAAGCAGCCGAAGGCGAGTTAAAGCGGGGCGCTGCCCCAGTTTCGTCAATCGACCCTAGGGTAATTGCGCTGCGCATTAAAAGCGGCGCGTTATTGCATTGCTGCGTTATTCGCTTTGCATTGCCTTGCTACGGCAAGTTGCTCGCTTTGCCTTGCCTTCGTGTTCCGTCTCTGAGGCAGGCTGGAGTAGCAATTCGTGCATGCCGCTTGGCTTGCTTGCTCTGGTGGCGCGCCAAATTTTTGATTCGTAGTGCGCTAGCTTGTGCCGTCGCGAACTCAGCTCGGCCTCATGTTCTCCTGCCAGCCACAGCAAGGCATTCCTCCTGCTGTCGGCGCCCCCTAATGCCAATTTTCAATGCGCATTAACACAGCATCCTCTGCCCTCTGCGCTTTGCCTGCCGGTCTGCGCGTTTTGTTTTGGTGGCGTATCAGTCTCGCACCTTCCTCAAGTCCTCCTCATGGCGACGCTCGCCCGCGCGCCGCTGACCTTTGCTTATTTCTGTCACAAATCACTTTAATTAAAGTTTTTTTCTTATTGTTTTTAAATGAAAAAGAATTATTTAAATTTCTGCTGAGGCGCTTATAAGTCCTTGTCGTAATTGAAAAAAATCTGCTTTCTCTTGCTTTGGTCTTTTTTTTGTCTTAAAGTGGGAACAAGTGGTGAAAAGTGGTAAAAAGATTCTCCTGTGATGTTTCAGGGAGCAGCAGCGCTGAATCTCGATGCCAAAGGTCGACTGGCTATTCCGGCTCGTCACCGGGAGTCGCTTGTCGCGGCGGCGGATCAGGGGCAGTTAGTGCTGACAGCCCATCCGCATCGTTGTTTGCTGCTTTATCCCTTGCCGGCATGGACACCGATTCGCGACAAAGTGCTGTCGGCTTCTGGGCTTGAGCAGCAGTCCGCATTGATCAAACGTTTGCTCATTGGTTTTGCGCGCGATGAGACGCTCGATTCGGCTGGACGTCTTTTGATTGCCCCCGAGTTACGTCAGTTCGCTCAGTTTGAAAAGCAGGTTTGGTTGGTCGGTCAGGGCAGCCATTTTGAAATTTGGTCAGACGCAGGTTGGCAGAAGCAACAGGAAGCGATTTTTGCCTTGGGCGATCAGTTATTACCGCCTGGGCTTGAGGGATTGGCGCTGTGAGCGCTGTGAGTTTGCGCGCTAGGGCAGCCGCCGCCGACCTGCCGTCGGCGGCCTCCTTGTCGCTGCCTGTGCCAAGCTCAGACGCTGTGGGACAGCATCAAGCTGTTTTGTGCGCAGAAGCGGTCGACGCGCTGGCGATCGAGCCGGACGGGATTTATGTCGACGCCACCTTTGGTCGTGGCGGTCATAGTCGGGCGATTTTGCAGCGTTTAGGCGCCGCCGGACGTTTGCTTGTGCTGGATCGTGATCCGCAAGCGATTGCCGTGGCACAGGCGATCAACGATCCGCGTTTGACCGTGTTGCACCAGTGTTTTGGCGAGTTGGCTGCGGCTTTGCAGCAAGCCGGTGTAACGAGTGTGGCGGGCGTGTTGCTTGATGTTGGCGTGTCGTCGCCACAGCTTGACGAAGCCGAGCGTGGTTTTAGCTTTCGCTTCGACGCGCCTTTGGATATGCGGATGGATACAACGCAGGGTGAGACGGCAGCGGATTGGCTGGCACGTGCGGATGCTCAAGAAATTACGGAGGTCATTAGAAACTATGGCGAAGAACGGTTTGCTTTCCAGATTGCAAAGAAGATTGTGCTTGCTCGGAGCGAGCAGCGTATTACCCGCACCGGCCAGCTTGCCACGCTTGTACGCGAAGCCGTGCGGACCCGTGAACCGGGCCAGGATCCAGCCACGCGGACTTTTCAAGCATTACGGATTCAGGTCAACCAAGAGCTTGAGCAGCTGGCGTTAGCCCTACCGCAAGCGCTGCATTCCTTGCGCTGTGGTGGACGGTTGGTGGTCATTAGCTTCCATTCTTTAGAAGATCGCATCGTTAAACGGTTTATGCGCGAGCAAGCCGCGCCAGATGATTTGCCAAAAAATTTCCCGATTCGCGCCGCCGATTTGCCCGCGCCGCAACTCCGTGTGATCGGCAAAGCGGTGCGCGCTGGTGCTGCTGAATTGGCAGAGAACCCGAGAGCGCGCAGTGCGCTCATGCGCGTTGCAGAAAAAACCACGCCGCCTGCCGCTGTGCTGGATACAGCCGATACAGCCGATACAGCAGGTAGGCAGCGCTGAAATGGCCAAGCTCAATTTATTCCTGCTACTGCTGGTCGTGTTGTGCGCGCTTGGCGTCGTTAATTCACAACATCGCGCGCGTAAACTTTTTCAGGCATTAGAGTCGGCGCAGGAACGTGGGCGCCAGTTAGAAGTGGAGTTTGGTCAGTTGCAATTGGAGTTATCAACTTGGGCGACGCCGCCACGCATTGAAAAAATCGCGCGCGACAGTTTAAAAATGCACAGCCCAGACGCTGGCAGCGTTATTTCTTTTGCCACCAGCCCTGACTCAATGACCTCAGGAGCGCAGATCAATGCGCGCTAAGGGTCGCCTAGCACATCGCTTTGCCGAAAGTCCGGTTCTGCGCTTGCGCCTGGCCGCATGGCGTTCACGCCTGCTGGCGCTGCTGGTCTTCCTCTGCTTTGCCGCCTTGTTAGGACGGGCGTTTTATCTCCAGGTACTCAATACGGGTTTTCTGCAAGAAAAGGGCGAGTCACGCTACTTACGCGACTTGGAAATTTCCGCCTCGCGTGGACGCGTGATGGATCGCCATGGCGATGTTTTAGCCGTCTCGACTCCCATGAAATCGGTTTGGGCGATTCCTGCCGATGTGCAGATCAGCGCGCAGCAAAGCGAGCAATTGGCGCGTTTGCTTGAATTGGAACCTAAGGTTCTGGCGCATCAATTGGCCAGCGACAAAAGCTTTGTTTTTTTACAGCGCCAAGTGCCCCCCGATTTAGCCGAACAAGTTGCCGCGCTGAAAGTACCCGGAATTGGCCAGGATTCTGCCTATCGACGTTATTACCCCGTCGGTGAAATGGCGGCACATGTGGTCGGCTTTACCGGCATTGAAGGCCAGGGTCAAGAAGGCATTGAGCTGGCGTATCAAGATCAGTTGCTCGGTCGCCCGGGTAGTCGGCGCGTGATCAAAGATCGGCGTGGGCAGATCGTCGAAGATGTGGGTTCGATCAAGCCACCGCAAGACGGTAGCGATATTCGGTTAGCGCTAGACGCCAAAATTCAGTATCTGGCGTATAGCCATTTGAAGCAGGCAGTGGCTGAACACCGTGCGAAAGCAGGGGGCATTGTCGTCGCCGACGTGCGTAGTGGCGAGATTCTCGCGCTGGCCAATTGGCCAACTTATAACCCGAACAATCGCACGCATTTGTCGGGAAGCCAGCTTCGCAATCGCGCGGTGACCGATAGCTTTGAGCCGGGGTCGACTTTAAAACCCTTTACGGTTGCTTTGGCTTTGGATCAGGGCAAGCTTCGCTTTGATTCGCCGATCAATTGCGCACCTGGACGGATGACGATTGGTTCGGCAACGATTTCCGACGCGCATCCACACGGCGTGTTGACGGTGGCGGAAGTGATTCAGAAATCGTCCAACATTGGCGCTGCCAAAATTGCCGCCACGCTTGCGCCGCACAGCATGTGGGACATGTTCGACGGCTTGGGTTTTGGACGTTTGCCGCAGCTTGGTTTCCCCGGCGAGGTGAGTGGGCGTTTGCGTCCTTGGAAACAATGGCGACCGATCGAGCAGGCGACGATGGCCTACGGACACGGTATTTCCGTGTCGCTGATTCAACTGGCGCGTGCTTATAGCGTTTTTGCCCGTTCAGGTGACCTCATCCCCTTGTCTTTGCTGCGTTTAGAGACGCCTTTCGTACAAGGCAGGCAACTCTTCGCTGAGCAAACCGTGCGTGAAGTGCGCGCCATGCTAGAAATGGCCGTGCAAGACGACGGTACCGCCCCGCGTGCGCGCATTCAGGGCTATCGCGTGGCAGGCAAAACGGGCACCGCGCATAAGCTCGAAGCGGGGCAATACGTGAACAAATACGTCGCCTCCTTCGTCGGCTTTGCGCCGGTTTCTGAGCCGCGTTTACTCGTCGCTGTGATGATTGACGAGCCGGCGGGCAATTTTCATTTCGGCGGCGATGTGGCAGGCCCTGTGTTTTCTGCCGTCATGTCAGGCGCTTTGCGTGCCTTGAGCATTCCCTCTGATGCCCCGGTGCAACATGCTGCGCGGGGAAATTCTTCGCCTGAGCGTTCGCTCGCACGCGCAGCCTTGGTGAGAACTGAGGCGCCTTTGTTGATGAGCCGTGTAAGCGCGTCCACTGCGCTGCCTTTGCCTAGGAGTGAACCCCTGTGATCCCGCTCGATCCGCCCAATCGGCCCCAAAAAAAGCCGCTTCCTTCGGCACATAGCGTCACCGTCCCCAACGTAATCCAGTCGATTAGCGATGCGATGACGCCGGGTCGTTTGGCCGAATGGAACCGCTCAGCCGAGGCCTTGCTCGAGCAGCTAAAGGGCTTGGGCATCAACCCGACGAACGTGGTGGACGATAGTCGGCAGGTGGCGCCAGGCGATCTTTTTCTCGCTTATCCCGGCGCAACAACCGACGGCCGGTGCTACATCGGCGAAGCCATTGAACGGGGTGCTGCAGCCGTATTTTGGGAAAGTGCGATCAGCTCACTAGGTGGTTATCGCAAGACTTTGCCGAGCGACAATACGCCCCGTTTTGCCTGGTCTGCACAGTGGCAAGTGCCGAATTTTCCTGTCGCTAACTTAGGGGGCTTGAGTGGATGTTTGGCGCAGCTCATTTACAACCGGCCAAGCGAGCGACTTTCTTTGCTGGCACTGACGGGCACAAACGGTAAAACAACGATCAGCCATGCGCTGGCGCAAAGTTACCCCGGTGCCTGCGCCATGATCGGCACGCTCGGTGCAGGGCGTTTGGGGCAATTGCAAGACATTGGTTTGACCACGCCGACGGCGACTGCGCTGACGCGCTATCTGGCCGAGTGTGTTAGCGATACGGCGCAACCGCCGATTAGTGCTTGCGCGCTTGAGGCCAGTTCGATTGGCTTGGTCACGGGGCGTTTAAACGGTTTGCACATTGATGTTGCGGTGTTCACCAATTTGACGCGGGATCATCTCGACTTCCATACCACCCTGGCCGCCTACGCCGAGGCTAAAGAAAGACTGTTCCACTGGCCTGCGCTGCGTTTGGCGGTGATCAACATCGACGATTTTTTTGGCCGCGAACTGCTCGCCCGCACCACAGCCAAAAAAGTGTTGACCTACACGCAGAGCAATTTGCCGAGCAACCGCTTAGCCAACTTGCGCGCTGAGAACGTTGAAGAAACGGCGAGCGGGCTCTCTTTCTGGTTAAGCGCACCGAATGGCCGCGCCCAGGTGCAAACCAGCCTGATGGGACGCTACAACGTCTCCAATTTGCTTGCCGTTGCAGCCGTTTTGATCGATGCCGGTTTAACGCCGAATGAAGTGGCCAGCCGTTTTGCCAAATTGACACCGCCGCCGGGTCGTTTGGAAGTGGTGCGTTCGCGCGAGGCAATTGCCGAACCTCTAGTCATTGTTGACTACGCCCACACGCCAGACGCGCTAGAAAAAGCGCTGCGTGCTTTACGTCCGGTCTTGCAGCGACGGAGTGGGCACAGCCCGGCCAAATTGCACGTGGTATTTGGTTGCGGCGGTGAGCGTGATCGCGGTAAGCGTTTGTTGATGGGCTCTGTCGCGATGGCGTTTGCCGACCGCGTGTTATTGACCAGCGACAACCCCAGACGGGAAGACCCGCAGACGATTTTGCACGAGATTTTGCGCGGTGCGCCCAACGCAGAAAGCGTGCTGGATCGTGCAACGGCGATACGCCAAGCCGTGCTCAACGCCGATAACGCCGATGTCATCTTAATCGCCGGTAAAGGCCACGAGTTGTACCAAGATATTGCGGGTGAACGTCACCCTTTCTCTGACTTTAGCGAGGCTCAGGCAGCGTTGGATGAGCGCCGTCTGCAAGCGAACCCGGCGCACGCTTCAGCCCTTGCCAGTGCGCCCAAAAATCCTGTGAAGGAACGCCCATGATGATGGATTTACAGAGCGCAGCAGCGGCTATGAACGCCCAGTTGCTTGCCCCGACGACGGCGACAACTTTGAGTTTTAGCGCGGTCTCCACCGATAGCCGTGCCTTGCTTCCCGGCACCTTGTTTTTTGCTTTACGCGGCGCCAATTTTGACGGCCATGAATTCATCGCCATGGCGGCAGCACAAGGCTGTGTGGCGGCGGTTGTCGACTTGCCGCCACACAGCCCGTTGCTCCAAGGTTTGAGCTTGCCGTTATTACACGTCGCGAACGCTCGCTTGGCTTTAGGCGCGTTAGCGGCTCATTGGCGTGCCCGCTTCTCGATTCCTGTGATCGGCGTGACGGGCAGCAACGGTAAAACGACGACCAAAGAAATGATCGCCAGCATCATGCGTGCGGCCTTTGGCGACGCAGTACTGGTGACGCCAGGCAATCTTAATAACGACATCGGCATGCCGCTCACCCTACTCAGCCTTAACGCGCAGCATCGCGCGGCCGTGATCGAGATGGGGATGAATCAAATCGGTGAAATGGCCTATCTCGCGAACATCGTTAGGCCGACGGTTGCCTTGGTGACCAATGCCCAACGTGCGCATTTGGAAGGCATGGGCACTTTAGAAGTGATCGCGCGGGAAAAAGGCAGTCTCTATTCAGTATTGTCCAGTTCCTCGGACGGAGTCTCGGACAACACTTCGGACAGCGCCTCGGCCAACCCAGAGCAGCGCACGGCACAAACTGCAGTTGCTGTGATCAACGCCGATGACACCTGGGCGCCGCTGTGGCGCAAGCAATGCCAGCACGATGCCGGGGTACGTATTTTGACTTTTGGCTTTGCGCAAACGGTGCAAGACGGGCTGCAGCGGGGTCTGGACGTGACCGGTAGCTGCCAAATTCATGGCCTGGATAATCGACTCAGCTTGCGCATGCGCCGCGATTCGGCCAGCGCCGCGCTCGGCGCTGCCGTGGCGCCGGAGCGCGCAGCCGCAGGCGGGGTCACTGCCAGCACAGAAGTCGATGCGGCTGGGGAAAAGGCTTGGCAGAGTGCTGAGGTCGATCTCGCCCTACCGGGTCGGCACAACGCCCTCAACGCCCTGGCCGCCGCTGCTACAGCCTTGGCGACCGGCATTGCCTTGGACGTTGTGGCGCAAGGTTTGCGCGCCTTTAAAGGCGTCAAAGGGCGTTTGCAACGGCGTTCTGGATTACACGGTGCCGTTTTATTAGACGACACCTACAACGCCAATCCCGATTCAGTACGTGCCGGAATCGATGTTTTGGCGGCCACCGTTGGGCGCAAAATTTTGGTGCTCGGTGACATGGGTGAAATTGGCCAAATGACCGCGCAGTTTCACGACGAAATGGGCGGTTACGCCAAAAGCCAGGGCATTGATCGCCTGTTCGCGGTAGGCGAGGCCAGCCAAGTTGCCGCGCGTAATTTTGGTCCTGGCGGGCAGCATTACAAAAACATGGAAAGCCTGGGCGAAGCCTTGCGCGCCGAGTTGGCGCCAGACACCACGGTGCTGATCAAAGGTTCGCGTTTCATGCGTATGGAGCGCTTGTTGCCCGCGATTGAAGTCAGTGAAGCCAGCGCAAGTAAGGCGCAATCGCCTGCCAGCGGCAGCGCAACGCAGCCCGGAGCAGCGACATGCTCTTAATGCTGGCGCAATGGCTGGCGCAGGAGTTCAACGTCCGCGCCTTCAACGTCTTCAACTACATCACCTTGCGTACGGTTTTGGCGGCGATGAGTGCTTTATTTATTTCTTTGGCCGCCGGTCCCTGCGTCATTCGCTGGTTGGCGGCGAAAAAAATTGGCCAAGCCGTGCGCCAAGACGGGCCGCAAACGCACCTGGTTAAATCTGGCACGCCGACCATGGGCGGGGCTTTGATTCTGATCGCGGTCGGCTTAACCACCTTACTCTGGGCTGATTTAAACAACCGCTACGTCTGGCTTGTTCTGGCCGTAACGCTCAGTTTTGGCGCGCTCGGTTGGTACGACGATTGGCAAAAAGTCGTACATCGCGATCCGAATGGTTTGTCCAGCCGCTGGAAGTACTTTTGGCAATCGCTGATCGGCTTAGCGGCAGCGCTCTACCTAGGTTTGAGCACAAGCTTACCGGCGCAGATGGAGTTAATCGTGCCGTTCGTCAAAACCGTGTCTTATCCGCTCGGGGTTGTCGGTTTTATGGTGCTCACCTACTTCGTCATCGTCGGCACCAGCAACGCGGTCAATCTGACCGACGGGCTGGATGGTTTGGCCATCATGCCGACCGTACTGATCGCCGCAGCCTTAGCGATTTTTGCCTATGTTGCGGGCAATGCGGTCTATGCCAAATATCTCTTTCTGCCGCATATTCCTGGCGCCGGCGAGTTGGCCGTGCTGCTCGGTGCGATTGCGGGCGCCGGCTTGGGGTTTTTGTGGTTCAACGCCTACCCGGCAGAAGTCTTCATGGGCGACGTCGGTGCCCTGGCGCTAGGCGCTGCCCTGGGTACGGTGGCGGTCATCGTGCGTCAAGAAATTGTCTTGGCCATCATGGGCGGCGTCTTCGTCGCCGAGACCTTATCGGTTGCCATTCAAGTGCTGTACTTCAAATTCAGCCGTGGCAAACGCATTTTTCGCATGGCGCCGCTACACCACCACTACGAGCTAGGCGGCTGGAAAGAAACCCAGGTCGTCGTGCGCTTTTGGATCATCACCATCATTTTGGTCTTGATCGGTTTATCGACGCTCAAGTTGCGCTAGCCAAGATCAGCGCAACGCAGACCCCTATCGCTTCCCAACCATGAACCCAGCATGAACCAGCATCCCCTCACCCTCTCGCCCATAGCGCCTTCCTTGCGTTCGCTGAACGGTCAGCGTGTGCTCGTCGTCGGCCTGGGCGAAAGTGGTTTGGCTATGGTGCAATGGCTGACGCAGCAAGGTGCTGTGGTGCGCGTTCTGGATCATGCCGAGCAACCCGCAGCAGCAAAACAGCTGGTCGCTTTACAGCCGCCGCCCGAGCGCTATTTCGGCGCAGCGCGCTTTAGCCATGCCGAGTGCTTGCACGGGGTCGATTTAATCGCACTGTCGCCGGGCGTTCCTCTGCGCAGTCCGCTGCTGCAGGCTGCTTTAGCGAGCGGCATTGCGCTTGTTTCAGAAATCGAATTATTCGTTTGCGGCTTACGTCAATACATCCCGCGCGCACGGCTGATTGCAATCACCGGGAGCAACGGCAAAACCACAACGACCGCACTGACCGGCAAACTCTGCGCGGCCAGCGGTCAGCAAACCATGGTCGCGGGCAATATCAGCCCTTCAGCGCTAGACGCTTTAATGCAGGTACTCGCCGCGCAAGCCTGCGCAAAGCCGCTGGCTCTACCCGAAATTTGGGTGCTTGAACTGTCGAGCTTTCAATTAGAAACCAGCTACACACTGAACGCTGATGTGGCGACTGTGCTCAATCTGAGCCCAGACCACCTGGATCGCTACGCGGGCATGGCCGAATACAGCGCAGCCAAAGCGCGTATTTTTCAACAAGACGCAACGCGCCCAGCCGGAATTGCCGTGATTAACCGCGACGATGCGGCCTGTCAGGCGCTGTCCACGGGGTCGCGGCAACGCGTCAGTTTTGGTCTTAATCCGCCGCCGAGCGCCGCCGATTACGGGGTGGTCGACGGCTTTATCGTGCACGGTGAAACGCGCTTAGTCGCCTGCTCAGCATTGCGCCTGGTCGGCCAACACAACATCGCCAACGCGATGGCGGCGCTGGCTTTGAGCGCAGCGCTTGAAATACCGACGCCGCAGGTATTGCCGACGCTGGTGAACTTTGCTGGTTTGCCGCACCGTGTTGCTTTTGTCGCGCGCGTTGCCGACGTTGATTATTACGATGACTCTAAAGGCACGAACGTGGGCGCCAGCTTGGCTGCGATTGAGGGTTTGATCGATGCGACGGCGCGTGCGGCGGGACACAAAATCGTCGTCATCCTGGGCGGCGAAGGCAAAGGCCAAGACTTTGCTCCCCTCGCCAGCGCCCTGCATACGCACGCACGTGCCGTCGCCTTGATGGGTCGTTCGGCGCAAGCCATCGCCGCGATTCTGCCGCCCACGCTGGTGCAGCAAATTTGTCACGACATGGATGAAGCCGTGCGTTGGAGCGCCGCGCAAGCACAGGCAGGCGACCGAGTTTTGCTCTCACCTGCCTGCGCCAGCTTTGATCTGTATCGCAACTACGTGCATCGCGCTGAGGTCTTTATCGACGCCGTGCGTCGCTTGCAGAACGGGGCTGATCTGCCTAGTGCGCCAATCAATGCTGGATTTAACGAACCGGGGGCAAAGTGATGGCCAGCCCAAGTTTGCCCGGTGCCTATCGTGTTGCCGCCGAAATCGACGAGCTCTTGCTCTGGGGCGCTTTGATTCTGCTGTTGTTCGGCTTGGTGATGGTCTACTCAGCCTCAATCGCTACGGCTGAAGGCAGCGCTTTTACCGGACATCAAGCCGCGTATTTTTTAGTCCGACACGCGGTCTTTCTGTGCATAGCCTTGGTTGTTGCCAGCATTGCCTTCCAAATCCCGATGAGCCTTTGGCAACAAAGCGCACCCTGGCTGTTTATTGCTGGTTTTGTCCTGCTCAGCTTAGTGCTGGTGCCGGGCATTGGGCGCGACGTGAATGGTGCGCGCCGCTGGTTGCCTTTATTGGTCTTCAACTTGCAGCCTTCCGAGCTGATGAAACTGTTTGCCGTGCTCTACACCGCTGATTACACCCTACGCAAAATGCCGCATATGCATGACCTGAAAAAAGCGTTTTTGCCGATGGCGGGCGCCATGTTGGCGGTCGGCGTGCTGTTGCTAAAAGAACCCGATTTCGGCGCCTTTGTCGTGATCATCTCAATCGCCATGGGGATTCTCTTTTTGGGCGGCATGCGCGCGCGTTTGTTCGCTGGCTTGATTCTCCTGCTGGCGACGGCGTTTGCCGTCTTGATCATCGTCTCGCCGTATCGGCGTGATCGCATCTTCGGTTTTATGGATCCGTGGAGCGATGCTTTTGGGCGCGGTTACCAACTCTCGCATGCCTTGATTGCCTTCGGGCGCGGCGAGTTTTTTGGCGTGGGACTGGGCGCTAGCGTTGAAAAATTGTTCTATTTGCCGGAAGCGCACACCGATTTTTTACTCGCCGTGATCGCCGAAGAATTGGGTTTTGTCGGCGTGCTCTTGGTGGTCGGTCTATTTGCGCTGTTGGTGCAACGCGCCTTTGCGATTGGTCGACAAGCGATTGCCCTAGAACGCCTGTACGCCGGTTTAGTCGCGCAGGGAATCGGCATTTGGATCGGTGTTCAAGGCTTCATCAACATGGGCGTCAACGTGGGTCTGCTGCCGACTAAAGGGCTGACCTTGCCGCTGATGAGCTACGGCGGCTCAGGGATTTTGGCCAACTGCCTGGCGCTGGCCGTGCTGCTCAGAGCCGACTGGGAAAATCGTCAATTGATGCGTGGTAAGCCGGTATGAACGACATAACGAACCAACAAGCGCAGGAAACCAACACACAAGAGCAGGACTTGCCGCTGTCGCCCATGGCGCAGCAAACGAGTAGCTCGTCTGGCAAGACTGTTTTGATCATGGCGGGCGGGACTGGCGGCCATATTTTCCCTGCGCTGGCCGTGGCTGAATGCCTGAAAAATCAAGGCTGGCAGGTGCATTGGCTGGGTAGTCCCAAAGGCATGGAAGCCAAACTGGTCGCCCAATACGCTTATCCAATGGCGCCCATACAGTTTTCTGCCTTGCGCGGTAAGGGCTTGTTGCGCAAATTGAGTTTGCCTTTTTCGCTGCTTTCTGCCTGCTGGCAAGCGCGCCGTATCTTGCGCCGCATCAAGCCCGACGTGGTGCTCGGCATGGGCGGCTACATTTCCTTTCCCGGGGGTTTGATGGCGGCCTTGCTCGGCTACCCCTTGGTGGTGCACGAACAGAATGCGATTCCTGGTTTGGCCAACCGTGTTTTAGCCAGGCTGGCGCAGCGCTTGGCCTGCGGTTTTCCGCACGCTTTTGGCCAACGTTTGGCCGCGCAATGGACGGGCAACCCGGTACGTGCTGACATTGCGGCAGCGCCGCCGCCTGCCCAGCGTTGGGCAGAACGCCTGGCGCTGCAGCCAGAACCGCCCTTGCAGGTGCTGGTCATCGGCGGCAGTTTGGGCGCGGCTGCGCTGAACGAACACGTGCCTTCTGGCATCGCGCTGATCGAGCCTGAGCGCCGCCCGCAGGTGGTGCATCAAGCCGGTGAAAAACATCTCAAAAAACTGCAAGAAGACTACGCCGAGCTGGCTTTGCCCGTGCAGTGCGTTAGCTTTATTCAAGACATGGCGGGTGCTTACGCATGGGCCGATCTGGTCATCTGCCGTGCCGGTGCGCTCACCGTCGCTGAGCTGGCTGCCGTGGGGGTGGCCAGCATCATGGTGCCCTTCCCGGCGGCGGTAGATGATCATCAAACGGCCAATGCCCAGTATTTGAGCCGCGTCGGCGCCGCCATCGTCTTGCCGCAGAGTGAATTGACTGCGGCCAACATCAGTCTCTTACGCAACTACTCGCGCGCGCAGCTGCTGCAAATGGCCGAACGTGCGCGCGAACTGGCCAAACCCGACGCTGCTGCTGCAGTGGCACAGCTTTGTCTTGACGCCGCCGCAGCGCGACGCAAGAAAGCAACTTGAAGTCTTGAAGCCTCGTTTATGAAACATAAAATCAAACACATTCACTTCGTTGGTATTGGCGGCGTCGGCATGAGCGGTATCGCCGAGGTGTTGGTCAATCTCGGCTTCACCGTCAGCGGCTCGGATCGCTTGGATAGCCCAAGTTTGCAGCGCTTGGCGCGGCTCGGCGTGCGCACCGTGCTCGGCCACAACGCAGCGCATATCGCGGGCGCCGATGCCGTGGTTGTCTCGACCGCCGTGGCCGTAGACAACTGTGAAGTGCTGGCGGCGCGTGCGCAGCAAATCCCCGTAGTGCCGCGCGCGCAAATGTTGGCTGAGTTGATGCGCTTAAAGCAAGGCATCGCCGTCGCTGGGACGCACGGTAAAACCACGACAACGAGCTTGATCGCCTCGATTTTGGCGGCTGAGGGAATGGATCCGACCTTCGTTATCGGCGGTCGACTCAACGCTGCGGGCGCCAATGCACGCTTGGGCGCAGGCGATTTTCTCGTGGCCGAGGCGGATGAATCCGATGCTTCTTTCCTCTTCCTATCGCCGGTGATTGCCCTCGTGACCAATATCGACGGCGACCACATGGAAACCTACGGCCACGACTTTGCGCGGCTCAAACAGGCTTTTGTCGAATTCTTGCAGCGTTTGCCTTTCTATGGCGTGGCCATACTTTGCCTCGATGATCCGCATGTGCGCAGCATCCTGCCGCAGATCAGCCGACAAATTATTAGCTACGGCTTAACGCCTGAAGCCCAAGTACGTGCCGAAAACATCGAGGCGCAGGCGGGCAAAATGCGCTTCGATTGCCTGCGCGCAGAGCATCAGCCCTTAAGCATCACGCTCAATTTGCCGGGTCTGCACAATGTGCAAAATGCCTTGGCAGCGATTGCGCTGGCGACTGAAGTGGGCGTTTCTGACGCCGCCATCGTCGCCGCGCTGGGCGAATTCAAAGGCGTTGCACGGCGTTTTCAAAATTATGGCGAACTGCCTGTGCGCAACAGTGGCAACAGCGGCAGCGACGAGGCCTGCCAAAAACTTGGCCAGGCAAGCGCTCACTACACCTTGATCGACGACTACGGCCACCATCCTGCCGAAATGAAAGCAACGCTGGCTGCTGC
>JAZKFR010000013.1:0-2408 GCA_040386295.1 Pseudomonadota bacterium
AGAAAAAAGTCGTCCTAACGCCGCTTGCAGAAAACTCTGTGCTCAATATCGCGCGCGTGCGTTCCGCCTGGGAGTGGTGCGGCGCGCTGACCCACAGCCTGAGCCCAGAAATGCATGATCAGGTTTTTGCTGCGGTCAGCCACCTGCCCCACCTGCTTGCCTTTGCTTTGGTGCACGAGCTATCAACGCGCGCAGAACACGAACTTTTATTTCAATTTGCCGCGAGCGGTTTTCGTGACTTCACCCGAATCGCCGCGAGCGAACCGGAAATGTGGCGCGATATTTGCCTGGCTAATCGAGTTCCCTTACTCGAAGAATTGGACGCCTACCGCGCACAACTTGAGCAACTCCGCAACGCGCTGCAAGAAGGCGATGGCGAACGTCTCAGCGCAACCTTTACACAAGCCCGTGGCGCTCGTCGTGCCTGGAATGCCGAAGCAACAACCAGGCAAAACACTCAGACGCCTAGACAATAGGACAAAACCCCATTTGCTTGCCCCATCAACCCGGCGGCAAGCCAAGCCTACGAAACGCCCGCAATCACGTAGTCATGCACTCTGCACTCATGCAGTCACACGTGAGACAAAGCAAGCTAATTGCCAGCAGAAGCCCAATCGCTATGCGTGGCGTAGGTCTCAAGCACAGGAAGCACGGATGACACAACGCATCGTACTAAGCCCGCCAATGCCAAGCGCAAACCCAAGCCCAAGCCAAATTCACATTCGTAGTGAGACGCGAAAACTAGCGGCAAAGTTTGCGCTAGCAAGGCAAGGCAAGCTCAACAAAATAGCGGTTTTCATGCGTACTGGAATGACCTGGGCTTGTCTTCTCTTTTGCACGCTCACTTTGGCGCAAACGACGGAGTACGCGCAGCCTGCGGACGAATCAACAAACGCGCGCATGACGGAGCAAATAGCCAATACTGAAATGCACTTTGACCCGCCTGGTGCCGGAAAAGCGCTCCCTGTTGTTGAACTCAGCGCACCCGCTTTAGTCGCAGAAACGCTCGATCTAACCATAGAACCAGACGATCTGATTGAGCGTTTGCGTAACGGCTTTTCAATGCCGAATATCAATAACGAATTGGTTTTGTACCATCAACAGTGGTACCTCAACCGCCCAGATTATCTACGTCGCGTCGTCGAACGCAGCCGCCTTTACTTGCATTACATCGTTGAAGAACTGAATAAACGCGGCATGCCGACCGAACTGGCTTTGCTGCCCATGGTTGAAAGCGCTTATAACCCGATGGCGTATTCACGCAGCCAGGCGTCCGGTTTGTGGCAGTTCATTCCCTCCACCGGAAAAACCTACAAACTGGAACAAAACTGGTGGGTAGATCAACGCCGCGACATCATCGCCTCGACCTCGGCAGCGCTCGACTATTTGCAACTCATCTATCAAATGCACGGCGATTGGCATCTTGCCTTGGCCGCGTACAACTGGGGCGAAGGTTCGGTCAAACGGGCGATCAACAAAAACAAGAGCAAGGGTTTGCCCACCGACTACCTCAGTTTAAGCATGCCGAACGAGACGAGAAACTATGTGCCGAAACTCCAGGCCTTGAAAAACGTCTTTAGCAGCCCCACCCTGCTCGCCCAGATTGGTTTGCAATCATTACCCAACCGCCCTTACTTCAGCACGCTCAGCCAACCCAACAACATCGATGTAAAAATTGCCGCAAAACTAGCTGGAATGCCGATTTCAGAGTTCCTGGCATTAAATCCAGCGCATAACCGACCGGTGATCAAATCAGATACACCCTTGGTGATTCCAACCGACAAACTTGAGACATTCACCAACAATCTAGAGCGCTATCAAGAGGAAGACAAACCGCTTTCCTCTTGGCAGGCTTACACACTGCGTTCAGGTGAAAAAATAGAAAAAGTCGCACCCCGCTTCGGCATGAGCCTGGCCAATTTAAAAGCAGTGAATGGCATCACCGGGCGAATTAAAGTTCGGGCTGGACAAACGCTATTGGTCGCTGGGCGTGACGACGGCGAGCTAGACATGAGCGCCTTAGATCAGCCCATACAGCCCATAACGCCTAGGCTAAACGCGAATAACGCAGGCGAGACTGCAAGCGCAACTAAAACGCCGCGCTCACACCTTGTCAGCAAAGGCGACACGCTGAAAACACTGGCTAAGCGCTACCAGTTGAGCGTGCTGGAGCTAAAACAAGCAAACCGCTTAAAAAGTGAAAAACTCATCGTCGGCACACGCTTGAACTTGCCAGAAAAGCAAAAACCAGCTCAACGCACAACAGCTACGAGCGCCAAAAGCAAGAAACCGAGCAGCTCTAAAGCGACGCAAAAACGTGATAAACGCAGCAGCAATAAGACTAAGACTAAGACAGGGAAAAAGAAGACTCGTTGATGACGGGCACCAACACAGAGCGTGGCCATCAT
>JAZKFR010000014.1:0-2861 GCA_040386295.1 Pseudomonadota bacterium
AAACGCGCTGGGTCTTCCAGCGCTTCTTTCATCGCGACTAAGGCCAGCACGGCTTCGCGCCCATCGATGATGCGATGGTCGTAAGACATAGCCAGATAATTGATCGGGCGAATGACGATTTGTCCGTTCTCCACCACCGCGCGTTCTTTCGTTGCATGCACGCCCAGAATCGCCGATTGGGGCGGATTGATAATCGGCGTTGATAACATTGAGCCGAAGATGCCGCCGTTAGAAATCGAAAAAGTTCCGCCGGTCAGTTCTTCCATAGACAGTTTGCCGTCTTTAGCTTTTTGTCCGTACTCGGCGATTTTCTTTTCAATATCGGCGATGCTCATCTGATCGACGTCGCGCAAAATAGGCACGACTAGACCGCGTGGGCTGCCGACGGCAATGCCGATGTCGATGTAACCGTGATAAACGATGTCGTTGCCGTCAACCGAGGCGTTGACCACCGGGTAACGCTGCAAAGCGGCGACGGCTGCTTTAACGAAGAAGCCCATAAAGCCAAGGCGAACACCGTGTGCTTTCTCGAATTTCTCGCCGTATTGCTTACGTAGCGCGATGACGGGCGCCATATTGACCTCGTTGAAGGTGGTCAATATGGCGTTGGTCGCTTGCGATTGCAGCAAGCGTTCGGCAATGCGGGCGCGTAAGCGCGACATGGGTACCCGTTGCTCTGGGCGGTCAAGGCTTAGGTTAAGTGCGACCGCTGGCGCCGCTGCTAGTGTTGGCGCAGTAGCGCTAGGCGTAGGAGCGGCTTGCGCTGCCAAAGCATCTTCTTTGCTGACACGGCCGCCGCGACCCGTCCCGCTGACAGCGCTGACGGCAATGCCCTTCTCTTCGAGGATTTTGCGCGCGGCGGGCATGGCAATGCCGACGGCGGCAGTGCTCGCAGCGGGCGGCGTGGCGGGCGATTTCGCCGCCGCTTTACCGTTCGCGCTTGCCGTTGCTGCGTCGCTGCTCGCATTGGTGCTTGCACTTGCGCTGGTGTCGATACGGGCGATGACTTCACCAGCGACGACGGCCGCGCCGTCGCCTTTAATGATCTCAATCAGCACACCATTATCTGGGGCAGGGAGCTCGAGAACGACTTTGTCGGTTTCTACGTCGATCAGATTTTCATCACGTTTGACTGCTGCGCCGACTTTTTTGTGCCAGGTCAACAAGCTCGCTTCGGCGACCGATTCCGATAGTTGGGGAACTTTAACTTCAATGATCATATTGACTCCGTGTGTGCGCGTGGTGCGAATTAGTACTCAATCTTGCCGAAGGCGGACTCGATCAGTGCTTTTTGTTGTGCGATATGTTTGCTGTTGTAGCCCACTGCAGGCGAAGCCGAAGCCGGGCGCGAGACGAGCAGTAAATGTTGTTTGTCACTTAAGGAGCGCGCTAAGTGTTGGCGTGACGCGATCCAGTACCAAGCGCCTTGGTTTCTCGGCTCATCTTGGCACCAGACAATTTCAACCGCTTTGGGGTACTTGGCGAGCTCTGCTGCGAAAGATTTTTCTGGGAAGGGATAGAGCTGCTCAAGGCGAATGATGGCGATATGTTTGATATTTTTCGCACGTCGTTCGGCGATCAGGTCGTAATAAATTTTCCCCGAACAGAGCAGGACTCGCGTTACTTTCTTGGCGTCCAGCGCATCTACTTCACCGATGACGCGTTGGAACTCGCCTTGGCTTAGCTCTTCTAAAGTCGAGGTGGCATCTTTGTGGCGCAACAAAGATTTTGGCGAGAACACCACCAGCGGTTTACGTTGATGCCGCACCGCCTGCCGACGCAGCATGTGGAAGACCTGAGCCGGTGTGGTTGGCTGGCAAACCTCCATGTTCATTTCGGCGCAAAGCTGCATAAAACGTTCAATGCGGGCAGACGAATGCTCGGGGCCTTGGCCTTCGTAACCATGGGGTAGGAGCATGACCAGACCGCAGGCGCGCCCCCATTTTGCTTCGCCCGAGGCAATGAACTGGTCGATGACGACCTGCGCACCATTGACGAAGTCACCGAATTGACCTTCCCAAACGACTAATTCATGCGGGTTGGCCGAGGCGTAACCATAGTCGAAGGCAAGCACGGCTTCTTCGGAGAGTACTGAGTCGAAGCACTGTAGCTTGGCTTGTTTGTCTTGCAGGTGTGCCAGCGGGTAGTAAGTGCCTTCGTCCCAGCGCTCGCGATGCTGGTCGTGCAAGGCGGCGTGACGGTGGAAGAAGGTGCCACGACCAACGTCTTCACCTGAAATACGCACGCCGTAGCCTGAAACCAGGAGCGAAGCATAGGCCAGGTTTTCTGCCATACCCCAATCAAAAGCCAGCTTGCCTTCACCCATGGCACGTCTGTCGTCAATGACTTTTTGCACACGGCTATGTAGGGTGAAATTTTGCGGAATCGTCGTTAGGCGTTCGGCCAGGCGTTTAATTTCTTTTAGCGGAACTTGCGTGTCGCAGGTTTCGATATATTGCTTCGACAGAAACGGCGTCCAGTCTATGGTCATCGGGTGCTTGTAGCCCGCCAACACTGGGTTGTACAAAAGCTCGCCGCGATCCAAGTGGGCTCGATATTCTTTGATCATCTCGTCTGGTCCTGCGCTCGGCAGAACTGTTTCGGCGACCAATTTGTCTGCGTAAATCTGACGTGTTCCCGGATGCGCTTGAACCTTCTTGTACATCAAAGGTTGCGTCACCATCGGTTCATCTTGTTCGTTATGGCCGAGCTTGCGGTAGCAAACGATGTCGATGACCACGTCTTTTTTGAAGGTGCGGCGAAACTCAACCGCGAGGTGCGTGACAAAAGCGACGGCTTCTGGGTCGTCACCATTCACGTGAAAAATCGGCGCATCTGCCATTTTGTAGATGTCGGTGCAA
>JAZKFR010000014.1:2871-11284 GCA_040386295.1 Pseudomonadota bacterium
ACAGCGCCGAGCGTGCGTCACGCGGGTCAGAGGTGGTAAAGCCGATCTGATTGTTGACGACGATATGGACGGTGCCGCCCGTGCCATAGCCTCGCGTTTGCGCAAAGTTGATCATCTCTTGATTGACGCCTTGTCCAGCGACGGCGGCATCGCCGTGAATCAGCACGGACAGAACCTTGTCTTGTCCTTCGGCGCCACGCCGACATTGGCGTGCATAAACAGAGCCGACAACGACTGGGTTGACGATTTCTAGATGCGAGGGATTAAACGCCAGAGTCAAGTGACAGGGGCCGCCAGGGGTGGATACGTCTGACGAATAGCCGAGGTGATATTTGACATCGCCCGCAGAGAAGTCCTGCGCTTTTTTACCCTCAAACTCATCGAATAGCATGGACGGTGCTTTGCCCAGGGTGTTCACCAGAACATTCAGACGACCCCGGTGCGCCATGCCGACCACAATCTCATCGACACCACCCTCGCCAGCGCTACGAATTAGCTCGTCCATTGCCAGAATTAAGGACTCGCCGCCTTCAAGCGAGAAGCGCTTCTGGCCGACGTAACGTGTGTGTAGATAACGTTCGAGTGTCTCGGCAGCAGTCAGCCGTTCAAGGAAGCGTTTTTTTTGCTTTTCGCTGTAGGCGGCTCGGCTGTGGTTTGGTTCAAGGCGATCTTGTAACCAGGAGCGTTCCTCGCGCTGGGTCATGTACATGTATTCAACGCCAACTGAACCGCAGTAAGTGGCTTTTAGCGCGTCTAAAATTTGGCCGAGGCTTGCTTGCTCTGCGACGCCTTTGAAAGACCCGGCGTGGAACAGAGTGTTCATGTCCGCGTCGCCGAGGCCGTAATAGGCGGGGTCGAGTTCGGGTAGCGCAGGTCTGGGTTGGCGTTTTAGCGGGTCGAGATCCGCCCAGCGATCGCCGGTAGCGCGATAAGCATTGATCAGCTCGAGCACTGCAACTTGCTTGTGATTGTCGGTCGGCGCTGCGCTGCTGCGACGTTGGCCTTGTTTTGCTTGCTCAGCAAATGCGTTGATGACCGGCAAGTGCGGCACATCGCGGGCGATAAAGCCGGGCAATTGGGCGAGTTTGTCAAAATAGTCGCGCCATTCATCGGGAACGGAGGCGGGATTGTTTAAGTAATTTTCGTAGAGTTCTTCGACGAAAGGAGCATTCCCACCAGAGAGGTAAGAGCTGCCAAACAGCTGGTTCATCATCGCAATAACCTGTGGTCAGGGTTTGTCGGGTAGGTATTGAAAAGGGCTAGCGCGAACACGGTCAGGCTTGTTTTTACCTGACCGTTTGCTTCGATTAGCGTTGCTTTAAAGGCACTACGTTACGGGCTGCAGCGCCAGTGTAGAGCTGACGCGGACGCCCAATTTTGTATTCGGGGTCGGTCAACATTTCTTCCCATTGCGTCATCCAGCCAACGGTGCGTGCGAGCGAGAAAATGCAGGTGAACATTGAGGTTGGGATGCCCAAGGCTTTTTGCACGATGCCTGAGTAAAAATCGACGTTCGGGTACAGTTTCTTTTCGACGAAATACGGGTCTTCCAGCGCAATCTTTTCTAGCTCCATGGCGAGTTTGAATAGACGATCGTTTTCTAGCCCGAGCTCTTTCAGTACGTCGTTGCAGACTTTGCGCATCAATTTGGCGCGCGGATCGAAATTTTTGTACACGCGGTGGCCAAAACCCATCAGCTTGAAGCTGTCATTCTTGTCTTTGGCGCGTGCGATGTACTCTTGAACTCGCGAGATGTCGCCGATTTCTTCGAGCATTTGTAAGCAAGCTTCGTTGGCGCCACCATGTGCCGGTCCCCACAAACAGGCGATGCCGGCTGAGATACAGGCGAACGGGTTGGCGCCGGAAGAGCCGGCTAAACGCACGGTCGAAGTCGAGGCGTTTTGTTCGTGATCGGCGTGTAGGGTGAAAATAACGTCCAGTGCGTTGACGAGAACCGGGTTCGGTTCGTATTGAGCGCACGGGGTGCCGAACATCATGTGCATGAAATTAGCTGTGTAGCCAAGGTCATTGCGCGGGTGCATGAACGGTTGGCCGATCGTGTATTTGTAGGCCATCGCAACGATAGTCGGCATTTTTGCAACGATGCGATTAAAGCTGATGCTGCGATGTTCGGCGTCGGAGAAGTCAGCGGCTTCGTGGTAGAACGCTGAGAGCGCGCCGATTACCCCGACCATCACGGCCATTGGGTGTGCGTCGCGGCGGAAGCCTTGGAAGAACTTGACCAGTTGCTCATGCACCATGGTGTGGTTCTTGATCGTGGACTCGAATTGTTCTTTTTGCGCGACATTGGGTAGCTCACCGTTTTTGAGTAGGTAAGCTACTTCCAGAAAGTTGCAGTTGGCTGCGAGCTGCTCAATAGGGTAGCCGCGATACAGTAGCTCGCCTTTATCGCCGTCGATAAAAGTGATTTTTGATTTGCAGCTTGCGGTCGACAAGAAGCCTGAGTCATAGGTAAATAGGCCGGTTTTGCCACCTAAGCTGCGAATGTCGATACAGTCGTTGCCGTGTGTCGGCGACATGATCGAAAACTCGACAGGGTCTTGTCCTTCTATGGTCAGCGTTGCCTTGCGTTCGGTTGTCATCATTTATTCCCTATTCAGGTTGGTCATATCATCGCTGCCAGTAAAAAGGCTGTTCTGACGAGCAGCTTGCCTTTTACTTTTTCCTACTTACTGCTGCTACTTAATCAAGACTTCGATTTTGCTCGGCTGTCATAGCAAGGGCGCTACTGAGCTAATTAAGAGAAGCTGGCGCATTGATTGCGATCGGGTTTGTGTCGTTGGCTGTCTTGAATTTTAAGGCGCGCAACAGTTCAATCACCTGTGCTTGTGGTGCGTTCGTGCACAGGGCGCTGCCATTGATGAACGGCCACAGCTCGAGGTCTTCCATGTCGGCTAGCGTGATAAATGCATCGCTTTGCTCCGGGTTGAGTTGGGGGAATACCTGCTCAAGAAATTGCCCCAGCAAGAGATCCATTTCCAGCATGGCGCGACGCGTGCAACGCCAGCGCAAGCGGTTGAGCATAACCCGATTTAGTTCTGCCGCAGCGTCCATTTAAATCGCGCGCCTCACCATCATTTCTTTTATTTTGCCAATCGCCTTTGTTGGGTTTAAGCCTTTTGGACAGACATCAACACAGTTCATGATGCTATGGCAACGGAATAGACGGTAAGGATCCTCAAGGTCGTCTAAGCGTTCGTTCGTTGCTTGGTCGCGCGTGTCGGCAATAAAGCGATAGGCGTTGAGCAAGCCAGCGGGACCGACGAATTTGTCAGGATTCCACCAAAACGAGGGGCAGGCTGTCGAGCAGCAAGCGCAAAGAATACATTCGTAGAGGCCGTTTAGGTCTTCACGTTCTTCGGGTGACTGCAAGCGTTCGCGTTCTGGCGGTGGGGTGTCGTTGATCAAATACGGCTTGATCGAGTGATATTGCTTGAAGAACTGGGTCATATCGACGATCAAGTCACGGATTACCGGTAGCCCCGGCAAAGGTCTGAGCACAACAGGTTGCTTCAGACTTTTGATTTCCGTTAGACAGGCTAAACCATTTTTTCCATTGATATTCATGGCGTCTGAACCACAAATGCCTTCACGACAAGAGCGTCGGTAGGACAGGGTATCGTCCTTGGCTTTTAGTTTGGTCAAGACATCGAGCAGTTTACGATCAATTGCGTCGTCAATTTCAACCGAGGCGTCCTCCATGTACGGAGCATCGTCTTTGTCAGGGTCGTAGCGATAAATTTTGAACTGCATAGTCATGGTTGCCATCTTCAGTCACTCCTTACGTGCTAAGTGCGATCAATAAGAGCGCGTCTTGAGCGCAATAGTTTCAACAGACAAGGGCTTCATGTTGACCGGTTTGTAGCTGAGCTTGTTTCCTTCGCGTTCCCATAACGTGTGCTTGTGCCAGTTCTCGTCGTCGCGGCCATTGGGGTGGGCTGGACTGTCGGGGGCATCGTCACGCACATGCGCACCGCGTGATTCTTTGCGTGCTTCCGCTGAGATCATGGTTGCTTTGGCGACTTCGATTAGGTTGTCTAGTTCTAATGCTTCGACGCGCGCGGTATTCCAGACTTTGGATTTGTCTTTGATTTCCGTTTGGGCGACCTGTTGTTCGATCGCCAAAATTTTGTTAACGCCTTCAACTAACTTGTCTTTGAAGCGGAAAACGCCACAATGTGCTTGCATCGCACGTTGCAGATCAAGGCGGGTTTCGTGCACGCTGCTGCCGTTGCTTTGCGTGTGCAAGCGATCCAAGCGCGCTAGGGTGCGTTCGGCAAAATCGGCTGGTAAAGGCTTATGCTCTTTCGCCATCAGCTTCATGTCGGCAATCACTGAATCGCCGGATGCCTTGCCGAAGACCAGTAGATCGAGCAGTGAGTTAGTGCCCAGTCGGTTGGCGCCGTGTACTGAGGCGCAAGCGACTTCTCCCGCAGCATAAAAGCCGACAACAGGCGTGCCGTCGGAAGCGACCACTTGACCCTTGTAATTGGTTGGAATTCCGCCCATTTGGTAGTGGCAGGTCGGTACGACGGGGATCGGCGCCTTAATTGGGTCAATTCCCGCGAATTGAATCGAGATTTCGCGGATGCCTGGCAGGCGCTTCATGATCGTTGCCGGGTCAAGATGGGTGATGTCGAGCAAGACGAAGTCTTTGTTCGGTCCACAACCACGACCTTCGTTAATTTCTGTCACCATGGCGCGCGAGACTACGTCGCGCGAAGCAAGATCCTTGGCGTTGGGTGCGTAGCGCTCCATAAAGCGTTCGTGCTCGGAATTGCGCAGGATGCCGCCTTCGCCGCGCACACCTTCCGTAATCAGAACGCCAGCACCGGCGACGCCGGTTGGATGGAATTGCCAGAATTCCATGTCTTCGAGCGCAATCCCTGCGCGCGCCGCCATGCCTAAGCCATCGCCAGTATTGATAAAAGCATTGGTCGATGAGTAGAAAATACGTCCTGCTCCGCCGGTGGCAAAAATCGTGGCTTTGGCGTGGAAGGCAACGACTTCGCCGGTTTCCATTTCTAATGCGGTGACGCCGAGAACTTGGCCTTCTGCGTCTCGAATCAGGTCTAGCGCCATCCATTCGACAAAAAACTGTGTGTTGGCGCGCACGTTTCGTTGATACAAGGCGTGCAGCATGGCGTGGCCGGTGCGGTCAGCCGCTGCGCAGGCGCGCCGGACAGGTTTTTCGCCAAAATTGGACATGTGGCCGCCGAACGGGCGCTGGTAAATTTTGCCTTCGTCGGTGCGGTCAAACGGCATACCAAAGTGCTCTAGTTCGACGACGACTTCAGGGGCTTTGCGACACATGTATTCGATCGCGTCCTGATCGCCTAACCAGTCTGAGCCTTTAACGGTGTCGTACATGTGCCAGTGCCAGTGATCTTCTTCTGAGTTGCCGAGCGAGGCAGAGACCCCACCTTGCGCAGCAACCGTGTGCGAGCGGGTAGGAAATACCTTAGATAAAACGGCTGTCTTCAATCCTGCTTCTGACAGTTGAATCGCGGCACGTAGGCCGGCGCCGCCGGCACCAATGATTAAGGCGTCGAATTGACGAACGGGGATGTTGAATTTAGGCACTTACATTCTCCACAGAATCTGTACAGCCCAGCCAGCGTAGCCGAGCAAGGCCATTGCCGTTGCACTTATCAGAACCAGTCTTAGACCGTCCGCTTTGATGTAGTCCATCCAAATGTCACGCATACCAATCCAGGCGTGATAGAACAGGCTAAGGAAGAACAAAAAGCTGATGAATTTCATCGGGCCGTTGGCAAAAATACCGTGCCAAGCTTCAAATGAAGCAGGTTGGACGAGACAAAGAGTCAGCAAGAAAATGATCGTATAGAGCGCCATGACTACGGCGGTGACGCGCTGAATAATCCAATCTTTAAGCCCGTAGTGGGCGCCGACTAAAACACGATTCACCATAGCACTTTGCCTCCAATCAACAGGGTTGCCAGTATGCCGACAATAAAAACAAGACGGCTAGAAGCGCGCGCTGCGGGCAGGTCGATTCCCTTGTGTAGGTCGAGTAAGAGATAGCGGATGCCTGCGCAGAAGTGGTGTAGGTAAAACCAAATCAGACCGAGCAAGATTATTTTAAGCAGCGGGTTGTCTAAACAGCTTTTGAGCTGGGCAAATTGCTCAGCGGAGCTCAGGCTGCGTTCAAACAGAGCAAGAAATACGGGCAGGAGGAGAAAGAGGGTGGCGCCGCTGATGCGATGCAGTATCGACAAAATTCCCGGTAGCGGTAAGCGAATTGAACTTAACTTCAAGTTTTTTGGGCGTTTTTTCTTAATCGCTGCTTCTGCCATAAGGATGACCTCTTGCGTGACGCGGCGCTCTGCTTAGCGTGCTGCCGCTTTGCGTTAAATTAAAGTGAGCGATTATAGACCATTCGCCTTGTGCTGCGTTGCTTGGCAATGAGCTTGTTTTTGTCTACGCCTGTCTTCGCGCGCGCCTAGGCTAGTGAGTTGTGTTGTCGCGCGCAGCAAAACTTGCTTGAGCTTGTCAATCGTGTCCTTAGCTCAAGTAGAATGCCGCACCTGCCATGGTGCAGATTTTGCCGATGATCATTGCGTATCAATGGCCACAACCCTTATCACAACAGGAGCTGTCGTATGTCTAAATCCCCTATTAGAGTTGCTGTTACTGGCGCCGCTGGACAAATCGGCTACAGCTTGCTTTTCCGTATTGCTTCGGGCGAGATGCTAGGCAAGGATCAGCCGGTTATTTTGCAATTGCTCGATTTGCCGCACGCGCAGCAAGCAGTGCAAGGCGTGATGATGGAGCTCGATGATTGTGCATTCCCTTTGCTCGCCGGAATGGTTGCGAGCGATGATCCGAATGTTGCCTTCAAGGATGCGGATGTTTGTTTGCTGGTTGGTGCGCGTCCGCGTAGCAAAGGCATGGAGCGTGCTGATTTGCTGACCGCCAACGGCGCTATTTTTACCGTTCAAGGTAAAGCGATTGCTGAGCATGCGAAAGAAAGCGTGAAGGTGCTGGTCGTCGGCAACCCTTGTAATACGAACGCCTACATCGCACGCGCCGCTGCAATCAAAGTGGGTCGCACTAATCCTAGGAATTATCACGGGATGCTGCGCTTGGATCACAATCGTGCCTTGTCTCAATTGGCAGCAAAAATTGGTCGTCCGGTGTCTAGTTTGAAAAAGTTGGTGGTTTGGGGAAATCATAGCCCGAGCATGTATGCCGACTATCGCCACTGCATCAGTCATGGTGATGCTGTCAAAGCCTTGATTAACGACGATGCTTGGAACAACGATATTTTCCTGCCGACGGTAGGTAAGCGTGGTGCGGCGATTATCGAGGCGCGTGGTTTGTCTTCAGCTGCTTCTGCTGCTAATGCTGCGATTGATCATGTGCGTGATTGGGTGCTTGGCTCAGATGAATGGGTCACCATGGGTGTGCCTAGCGATGGCTCTTATGGCATTCCCGAAGGTGTCATTTATGGCTTCCCATGTGCTTCGAAAAATGGCGAATACACGATTATCCAAGGCCTGGAGATCGACGCTTACGCACGAGAAAAAATGAACCTGACGCTAAAAGAATTAACCGACGAAATTGAAGCGGTTAAAGAAATGCTTTAAAACTCGCTCTGCGTTTCTTTGTAGCTAGAAAAGCCGCAGCACCCATGGTCTGCGGCTTTTTTATGTGTGTCGCTATTTGAACAAACCGAGCAAGCCGATAGTTGAGAAGTTGCAAATAGAATAAAAAAACCATTTAAAGAGACCGGGTGGTGCGCGCTTTTTTGTTAAAATGCGCGCCTTTTACGGGTATTAACCTAGTGTCTGAGCGCATTATTTTGCGCCACGTTGGAAATGTTTTTTCGCTTAAAAGCTAAGGCGAGAACTCAGGCTAAGGCTTAAGCCGCAGTCTGTTGGGGGTGCAAAACCCTTGGCACGTGGCAGCGTATGGGTTAAGGCACTACATCACTGGATATTGAATGGCGCTCATAGTACAAAAATTTGGCGGTACGTCGGTTGGCTCGACGGAGCGGATCAAGCACGTGGCAAAGCGCGTTGCACGTTGGAAAGCCATGGGGCACGACGTGATCGTTGTGCCGTCGGCGATGTCCGGCGAAACCAATCGCTTGCTGAAACTGGCAGCCGAAGTTTCAGCGATTCCTTCCCCGCGTGAGTTGGATGTGATCGCTTCAACCGGCGAGCAAGTCACCATTGCCTTGCTGGCGATGGCGATACAGGAAGAGGGCTTGAAGGCGAAGAGCTACACCGGTGCTCAGGTCAAGGTGCTCACTGACAGTGCGTTCAACAAGGCGCGCATTTTGCACATTGACGAGGAACGAATCCGTGCCGATTTGGCGGCTGATTATGTGGTCGTGGTGGCTGGCTTCCAAGGCGCCGATGCGGAG
>JAZKFR010000014.1:11294-13996 GCA_040386295.1 Pseudomonadota bacterium
CGATGTCGATGGGGTGTACACCACCGATCCGCGCGTGGTTAGTGAGGCGCGTAAGCTCGATACGATTACCTTTGAAGAGATGCTGGAAATGGCCAGCTTGGGTTCTAAGGTTCTGCAAATCCGTTCGGTTGAATTCGCCGGAAAATACAAAGTCAAATTACGCGTGTTGTCGAGCTTTTTGGACGAAGGCGAAGGCACGCTGATTACTGTTGAGGAAGATAAAAATATGGAACAACCGATTATTTCTGGCATTGCTTTTAATCGTGACGAGGCAAAGCTAACCATCCTCGGCGCGCCCGATCGTCCGGGCATTGCATACCAAATTTTGGGGCCGATTGCAGCCGCGAATATTGACGTGGACATGATCATCCAGAACGTCGGTCATGACGGGACGACCGACTTCTCTTTTACCGTGAATCGTGCTGACTTCACCAAAGCATTAGGCGTATTAGAAACCGTGAAGCAGCACATTGGTGCGCGTGAAGTCGTTGGTGACAACAAAACATGCAAGGTTTCTGCTGTCGGCGTCGGCATGCGTTCGCATCCTGGCGTGGCTAGCCAAATGTTCAGAACCTTGGCCGAAGAGGGGATCAATATCCAAATGATTTCAACCTCGGAAATTAAAATCTCCGTCGTTATTGATGAAAAATATCTTGAATTGGCCGTGCGTGTTTTACACAAAGCCTTTGCGCTTGAACAGGCTGTGGCATAACGCTGTGCCGCGAAGCGCTGAGCGCATCAGTTTGTCTTTTGATACTTTGCTTCCTATGTTATGAATGTTTTTGCGGCGAGGTCTGCCGCTGAAACATTGTGCTGCGTGTTTTGTTGTTCTTTGTTTTTTTGCTCCTCAGTAAATTGCTAGTTCATTAAAGATTCGCCCCTTAATTTGTTATCCGACTGCCACTATTCTTACTCTTGAGGGCGATATGAAATTGATTCTTCTGGGCGCACCAGGCGCTGGTAAAGGAACACAAGCGCAATTTATTTGCCAAAAGTTTGGTATCCCACAAATTGCTACGGGCGATATGTTGCGTGCGGCGGTTAAAGCGGGCACGCCCTTGGGGCTTGCCGCGCAAAAGGTGATGCAGGCCGGCGGTCTAGTTTCAGATGAAATTATTATTGGCTTAGTCAAAGATCGGCTGCAGCAAGCCGATTGCCAGTCCGGTTACTTGTTCGACGGGTTTCCGCGCACGATTCCGCAAGCCGAAGCGATGAAAAATGCAGGTGTTGCGCTCGACTATGTTCTCGAAATCGAGGTTGCCGACGATGACATTATCGAGCGCATGAGTGGTCGACGCGTTCATCTGGCTTCGGGGCGTAGTTACCACCTCAAGTTCAATCCGCCTAAAGTCGCCAATCAAGATGATCTGACGCACGAAGCGCTAGTTCAGCGCGATGACGATAAGGCCGAGACCGTAAAAAAACGCCTTGAGGTCTATCACGCGCAAACTAAGCCGCTGGTCAGCTACTACGCGCAGTGGGCTGCAACGGGCGAGCTGCAAGCGCCTAAGTGTCGAAAAATCTCAGGGGTCGGTACGGTCGAGCAAATTACTGACGCCGTTTTTCAAGCCTTGCGTTAATCCTGGCGCACACCTTGTCTGTTGAAACTCCACCGTTGAACTGAGCAAAACCATGCCGAAAAATGCTTTCTACGCGCAATCAGGGGGTGTCACCGCCGTCATCAACGCCTCAGCCTGTGGCTTGATCGAGGCGGCGCGGCGCGCTACACGCCAGACGCCAGAGCTGATCGGCAAGGTGTTTGCTGGACGTAACGGCATTATCGGTGCGCTGACCGAGGACTTAATCGACACCAGCCTGGACTCGGACGAAGACATTGCTCGCCTACGTCACACGCCAGGCGGCGCCTTTGGTTCTTGTCGCTATAAGCTGAAAAATCTGGATCAGCAGCGGGCGCAATACAGTCGCTTAATCGAGGTTTTTCGTGCGCACGAGATTGCCTATTTTTTCTACAACGGTGGCGGTGATTCGATGGATACCGCTCATAAAGTGGCGCAATTTGCGACTGAATTAGGCTATCCCTTAAGTTGTATCGGGATCCCCAAAACGGTTGATAACGATTTGCCGCATACCGATTGCTGCCCCGGTTTTGGTTCGGTTGCTAAGTACGTCGCCACCTCAATGCGCGAAGCGGGCTACGACGTCGCTTCTATGGCGAATAGCTCTGCGACAGCGGGGGGGACGAAAATTTTTGTCTTAGAGGTGATGGGGCGTCATGCCGGTTGGATCACCGCTGCCTGCGGTTTGGCGAGTGAAGAAAACGCGGCGGGTGATCGACAAGCGCCGCACCTTTTGTTGTTCCCCGAAATTCCTTTTGCTGCTGAGTCTTTTCTGGAGCAGGTGAGCGCCTGCGTCAAACGTTATGGCTATTGCACCATCGCTGTATCTGAGGGGGTGCAAGACGGTACTGGACGTTTCCTCGCTGATATGGGAACGCGTGATGCTTTTGGTCATGCCCAGTTGGGGGGCGTTGGGCAGTGGGTTGCGCGTCTGATTCAAGAGCGCCTTGGGCATAAATACCATTGGGCCTTGGCGGATTATCTGCAACGTTCGGCGCGCCACATTGCTTCGCGTACCGACGTTGAGCAAGCCTATGCTCTCGGCAAGGCAGCGCTTGAGTTCGCGTTGGCAGGGCAGCACGCCGTAATGCCGACGATTGTGCGTTTGTCCGATCAACCTTATCG
>JAZKFR010000015.1:0-13527 GCA_040386295.1 Pseudomonadota bacterium
CGAATACGGGAAGTGAATTACACCTGGTCGAACCGCTTGGTTTTCGCTGGGAAGATAAGGCGCTAAAACGTGCCGGCCTTGATTATCATGAGTTTGCCTGCGTTTCTCGCCACGCCGATTGGGCGGCCTGCCAAGCGGCACTTGGCGCACGCCGTTTATTTGTCATGACGACGCGGGGCCAACTGGGACACGGCGCTGCTTCTTTTCAGAGTGGCGACGTGTTTGTGTTTGGCCAGGAAACGAGGGGTTTACCTGCTCAGCTGATCGAAAGTGTGCCGCCGCAGCAGCGCTTGCGCTTACCTATGTTGCCGGGGCAGCGCAGCTTAAATTTGTCTAACGCGGTGGCGGTGACGGTTTTTGAGGCTTGGCGCCAGCAAGGCTTTGCTGGCGCAGTTTGAATTTGGCTGTGCGTGAATGCGGCGCGATGGCGCCTTAGCAGGCTTCAATTTTTGCGTCGCGGTTGAGCAGTTTTTCAACCGCAGTGGCGACCGGCTCTTGTTCGTACAAAATGGCGTTAATCGCCTGGCTGATCGGCATCTCGATGGCGAATCGTTGCGCTAGGCGAGCCACTTCACGCGTGCTGCTCACGCCTTCTGCAACATGCCCAAGCTCGGACAATATCTGCACTAGAGGTTTACCTGCCGCTAGCTCAAGCCCAACTCGGCGGTTGCGCGAAAGACTGCCGGTGCAGGTGAGGATCAGATCACCCATGCCGGTGAGCCCCATGAACGTCTGTTGTGCTGCGCCCAGCTGCGCGCCTAGCCGCGCCATTTCTGCCAGCCCGCGTGTGATCAACGCGGCGCGCGCGTTGAGGCCAAGACCGAGGCCGTCACAAATCCCGCTTGCAATCGCCATGACATTTTTGACGGCGCCGCCGACCTCGACCCCGGGCACGTCGTCGCTGGTGTAAATGCGTAAGGCGCTGTTATGCAAGGCATGAGCGGTCGTTCTGGCAAATTCTCGGTCGTCTGCTGCCAATGTGAGCGCCGTCGGCAGCCCTTGCGCCACCTCGGCAGCAAAGCTTGGGCCTGAGAGTGCGCCGCAGCGTATCGGTGCGGCTATTTCTGCCGCGACGATTTGATGCGGTAGTTGCGCGCTACCTGCTTCTAGGCCTTTGCATAGCCACAGGAAGGGAGTGTTCGAGTCGGCCTCGCGCAAGGCGATTAAAGTCGAACGTAAGCCGCTGACCGGCATCGCCAAAATGAGCAATTCTGAGTCTTTTAAGGCAGCTGAGAAATCGTTGCTTAAGCCCAAGGTGTCGGGCAAGCGGTGGCCTGGTAAGAAGCGCCGATTCTCGCTTTGGGTTTGCATGGCACGGATCTGTTCTGCCTGGCGCGCCCACAGCGTGACCGAGTGTTTGGCGCTGCAAGCGAGCGCCAGAGCGGTTCCCCAGGCACCTGCCCCAAGTACCGTGATGCGCATAGCGGGTTAGCCGCCCCAAACCTGGTCGGCGCGGACGAAACCAACTTGACCGTCACGGTGCCGTACTTTGAGCCAGGCGTTGGGTAGGCTTTCTAAGTAATCTAGTCCGACGCCTTTGAGTGCTTCAAAAACAAGCGGTGCTGTTTCGTCTGGGCTTTGTTTGATCTTGGCGCGTGCGACGGTGACGACCACTGAGCGGCGCTCGGCTAGATATTTTTTCTCGATCCACGCTACCGTCCCGTCGGCGTCACGCACCTTAGCCCAGGCTTCTAGGTTGACTACCAGCTCGACCGGCGTGCTGCGCTTGATGACGAAGCGTTTTTGCCCTTTTTGCGAAGGGGCGTCGTAGAGCACTGCTGCGACCTCGACGGTGCGGTACTCGATAGCCTGCGCCGGTAGGGGCAAAGCGCAAACAAGAGCGCACAGCAACAGCGTGCAATGACGCTTCACATAAGGTCTCAAATAGCGCATCAAACAGCCTTTGTCGTCGCGGCTGTTGAGTTTAGCGTTGCGCATCGGGTAATCAGCCAATGCGGTTACTGAGTTGCCGTGTCGCCGTTGGCTGCCGCCGCCTTTTGTTCTTCTTGACGGCGTGCGTACAAGGCTTCGAAATTGACTGGTTGCAGCATGACGGGCGCGAACCCAGCGCGCGATAAGGTATCCGCAACGACTTCGCGCACGTAAGGGAACAGAATGTTGGGGCAAGCAATCTCTAACAGGCCGACTAGGCTTTCGCTAGGCACATTCAAAATACGGAAGATGCCGCCTTGGCCGACTTCGACGAGGAAAACAGTTTTGTCGCCGAGGGTGGCGGTGACTGTTGCCGACAAAACGACTTCAAAAGCACCTTCGACTAGGCTTTGTGTTTTGGTTTGCAAGCCAATGCTGATGTTCGGTGTGTCGCGCTCTAGGTAGATTTGCGGTGCATTGGGCACTTCCACCGATAAGTCTTTGATATAAATTTTCTCGATAGCAAAGACAGGGGCTGCTGCGGCTGCTGTTTCGGGGGTGTTTGTTTCGCTCATGCTGGTTCCTCTCGGCTAGCGGGCAAATTGCCCGGTGGGTTGATGTTGGCTTAGATATTGAACGACTGTTGCGCAAATTTTGCTGCGTTTGTGGTTACGCTTCTTTTGCCCCGAGCAGAGGCAGCAGTTGCCCTGCACGATCCAGTGTTGCCAGGTCGTCGTAGCCGCCGACATGGGTGTCGCCGATATAAATCTGAGGCACGGTGCGCCGTCCGGTTCTGTCCATCATTTCGTCGCGCAGTTTAGGGTCTAAGTCGATGCGCAGCTTCTCGATTTCTTCTACCCCGCGTGCACGCAGCAATTGCTCGGCGCGCAAGCAATAAGGGCAGACTGCGGTCGAATACATGGATACTTTTGCTTGTGCTAGATCGGGTGGGCGCGTCGCGTGTTCGCTCATTGTTCTGTCTCCTGCGCCTCGTTTTTCGGCACTTTTTTCGCTGGCGTTGGCTCTGGTTTGTGCACGGGCAGGCCGCTGCGTATCCACGCATTGATTCCGCCTGCAAGGTGGTGCGCATTGGCCCATTCCAGCTTGCCGATTTTGGCGCAAATGGCCGCAGAGCGGACGCCAGATTGGCAGACAAAAATCAGCGGACGGTTTTTTAGTTTTTGCAATTCGCTAACCCGTATCTCAACCTGAGCCAGCGGGATATTGCGCGCTTCGGGCAAGTGCCCGGTGGCGTATTCGCTTTCTTCGCGCACATCAATGATCTGCGCGTGTTGGCGGTTAATCATTAAAGTCGCCTCGGTCGGTGACAGGGTGTTGGCACGGTTGGCGCTGCGCAGCGTGCTGACCAACAGCATAAGACCGCTCAAGACGGCAACGGCGACCAGGTAAATGTTTTGCTGAATGAATTCCAAACGACTCTCCGGGGGGCGGCAAATAAAAGGCTATTACAATGTCGGGCTAAGATCGGCAGGCGGAAACATTGGGTAAACTGTTTCGCTTTGCTGATCAGCTGGCTTAGCTGTGTTTGATTTTGATGCAAGCAGTCTGTGCGTACACCTCAGCAAGCCGGCGGCCATTATAAACAAGCCGGTGGAAATTCCACTTATTTTCTCTGACCAACTCATCTCTTACTACGCGTATCTCATCATGAAAAAAATAGTGCTTTTGCGCCACGGCGAATCGACCTGGAATAAAGAAAACCGCTTCACTGGCTGGACCGATGTTGATCTAACAGAACAAGGGGTTGCTGAAGCTAAAGCCGCCGGAAAATTGATGCGTGACGCTGGCTTTCTGTTTGATCAGGCGTTTAGCTCGGTGCTTAAACGCGCGATGCGCACTTTGTGGATTGCGCTTGAGGAAATGGATCGTTTATGGATCCCTGTGACGCGCTCTTGGCGGCTGAACGAGCGACACTACGGTGCCTTGCAAGGCTTGAATAAAAGCGAAACAGCGGCTCAGTATGGCGCTGAGCAGGTGCTCATTTGGCGTCGTAGCTACGACATCGCACCGCCTGAGCTGGCTGTGAACGATGCGCGCCACCCGCGTTTTGACGCACGCTACGCCGAGCGTTTTAGCGGGATTGCGGCAGAACAATTGCCGCAGACGGAGTGCTTGAAAGACACCGTCGCGCGCTTTGTGCCGTATTGGCAAAACCAGATTGCGCCGGTTGTCCGCTCGGGGCAGTCGGTATTGATTGCAGCGCATGGCAATAGTATTCGTGCGCTGATCAAGTACCTCGATCAAGTGTCGGATCAAGATATTGTTGCGCTGAACATCCCGACCGGGATTCCGCTGGTCTACGAGTTGGACGATGAGCTGAAGCCGCTCCGTCACTATTACCTGGGGGACGAACAGTCAGCCAAAGCAGCGGCCGCCGCCGTTGCACAACAGGCGCAAGCGTCCGCGCCACGTTGAATCCTATCTTGCCTGCGCTGCGTATTGCCTTACCCCTGCTGGGCGGTGTGCTGCTGACCTTCGCCTGCACTTTTTCGTGCGTGGCTAAAGAAAAAGCGGCGGCGCTGCGCCCCCAGGCCGCAGCCAGTGGTGCCGAAATCGCTGATAAAAAAAATGATCTCAGCGCATTACGCGGACAGATCGACGCGCTACGCAAAGAAATGTCTGCCGCCGAAGGCTTGCGAGCAGATGCGGCGGATCAGCTAAAGGAAGCGGAGCGTGATATTTCCATGACGCAACGCAGCTTACGTCAGCTAGCGGAACAGCAGACGCAGCTGAATACCTCTTTGCAAAGCCTACAAACGCAATCGCAGACGCTGGAGACGCAACTTAAAGCGCAGCAAAATCAGTTACAAAAGCTGATTTATCGGCAATACGTGCAAGGCAGCGCCGATACGCTACAGCGCTTACTCAATGGCAAAGATCCAAATCAGCTGGCGCGCGATTGGTATTATCTCGGGCTGATTGCTCAGGCGCGCAGTCGTTTGCTCACTGAGCTGGGCGATACCTTGGGGCGTTTGCGTAGTCTCGCCGCCGAGCGATCGGCGCAGGCCGAGCAGCTCAAGCACATTCAGGCGCAGCAGAAAGATGAGCAGGCGCAATTACTGGCTCAGCGTGCGCGACACAAAGCCACGCTGGGGAAGATCGCCGCCAAAATGACACGTCAGCGGCAAGAAATCGGTCATTTGCAGCGCGATGAACAGCGTTTGACGCAATTGCTTAAACGTCTATCGGAAATTATTGCCAACGAAGCGCGCGCTGCGCAAAAGCGGCGCAGCCAAGCGGCCAGCGCAACGCAGCCTGGCTCAGCAGTGCAGGGAGCGGCAAAGAAAAGTGCTGAAAAATCAAGTAAAGCCACGCAGAGCGTAGTGCCCACGCTGAATAACGAGCAATTACCGCAGCCTTCAACGCAGGGCTTCGCACGCTTGAAAGGGAATTTGCGTTTGCCAGTCAAAGGCAGCGTGCGTAATCGTTTTGGCACGGCGCGGCAGGAAGGCAGCCTGTGGAAAGGCTTGTTTATACGTGCGGCAGTGGGGAGCGATGTGCAGGCCATTGCGGCGGGTCGGGTGGTGTTTGCTGACTGGATGCGCGGTTTTGGTAATCTCTTGATCATCGACCACGGCGACGCTTATTTGTCGATTTATGGCAACAACGACGCTTTGCTCAAACAAGTGGGCGACAGCGTGCGCGGTGGCGACTCAATCGGGGTTGCTGGCAACAGCGGTGGCAGCCCAGAATCCGGGCTATACTTTGAAATTCGCCATCAAGGGCAAGCGCTTGACCCGCTGAGTTGGGTCAGTTTGAAATGAAACGCTCGGTCTAATTTTCAACAAAGGGATGTTCAGCATGCGGGTTAAAAAAAGCGGTAGGTGGGCACAGGCCGGTTTGCTTGGCACGGGGTTGATTGCCGGCGTGTTGATCAGTTTTCAGTTTTCGGCGCTGGCGGATAAGCCCGCACGGAACGCTTTACCCATTGAAGAACTGCGCACTTTTGCCGAAGTTTTTAACGCGATTAAGCAGGGTTATGTTGAGCCGGTAGAGGATAAGCAGCTGATTACCCATGCCATCAGCGGCATGCTATCGAATCTTGATCCCCACTCGGCGTATCTCGACGCGGATGCTTACAAAGACTTGCAAGTGGGTACCCAGGGCGAATTTGGCGGTTTGGGTATCGAAGTTGGTATGGAAGATGGCTTGGTCAAAGTGGTTTCACCGATCGAAGATACGCCGGCTGATCGCGCGGGCGTTAAACCTGGCGACTTGATTTTTAAACTCGACGACACCTTGGTCAAAGGCTTGACGCTCAACGAAGCCGTGAAGCGCATGCGCGGCAAGGCCAAAACGCAAATTAAATTATCAATTTTGCGCAAAGGCGAAAGCAAGCCGCTAGAACTTACTTTGACGCGCGAAGTAATCAAAGTGCAAAGCGTTAAATCGAAGCTGGTAGAACCGGGTTACGGTTATTTACGCATCACTTCGTTCCAAGAAAATACCGTCGCCGAATTAAGCAAGCACTTGAACGAATTGTATAAACCAGGCGTTCTCAAAGGGCTTGTGCTCGATTTGCGTAACGATCCTGGTGGTCTGCTCAATGGGGCGGTGGGCGTTTCCGCTGCCTTCTTGCCCACCAAGACGCTGATCACCTCGACAGATGGACGGACGCAAGACGCGAAACATCAATTTTTCGCCGTCCCTGAAGATTATTTGCGCGGTAAGTCAGAAGATTTTATTAAGCAATTGCCTGCTGAAACACGCAAAGTGCCGATGATCGTGTTGGTAAATGGCGGCTCCGCTTCTGCTTCTGAGATCGTTGCCGGTGCGCTGCAAGACCATCGTCGTGCCGTGATTTTAGGGACACAAACCTTCGGCAAGGGCTCGGTGCAGACTGTTTTGCCGTTGCCTGGCAACGCTGCTATCAAGCTGACCACCGCGCGTTATTACACACCTTCAGGGCGCTCGATTCAGGCGAAAGGCATTACGCCTGATATTTTGGTCGAGGAGAATAACCGTGGTGATGCCGCGCCGTGGCTGCGCGAAGCTGATTTAGAGCATCATTTGTCCAATGATAAAGACGCAGCGTCGAATAAAGAGCCAGCGAAACCGACAAGCAAAGCGCCCAGCAAGCCGACTGCCACGAACGGAAAAGAGTCGCGTGATGAGGCGCCAGCCAATAGTGAGTCGGGTACTCGCGAGCTGGCGTCTAAGAACGACTACCAATTGAATCAGGCGCTTAATCTACTCAAAGGCTTGCAGATTATGCAAGCCAAGCCACAGTAGTAGGCAACCCCGTGCTTGTCACCCTGGTTTGCTCGCCGGCGCGAGGACAGCCTTACCTGTCGCGCTTTGTTGTGGCGCGATGAACGACGAGCAGTTACTGCGCTATAGCCGCCACGTGTTGCTCGATCCTATCGGGATTGAGGGGCAAGAAAAGATTCTTGACGCACGTGTTCTGATCGTTGGTGTTGGTGGTTTAGGTTCGCCGGCGGCGCTTTATTTAGCGTCTGCTGGCGTGGGCCACATCACCTTAGCGGACGACGATACGGTTGATCTGACCAACTTACAGCGACAAATTCTGCACACGCAGGAACGCATTGGTCAGTCCAAAGTGCTGTCTGGAAGAAGCGCGCTGAACTCGCTGAATCCTGAAGTGAGGGTTTATCCGATTGGCCAGCGATTAGTTGGCGCAGCGCTGGAAAAACTGGTGAGCGAAGCAGATGTGGTGCTCGACTGTTGCGATAACTTCGCGACGCGATACGCGGTCAATCGTGCTTGCGTACAGCACAAAAAACCCTTGGTTTCTGGCGCCGCACTGCGTTTTTCTGGTCAATTGTCGGTTTTTGATGCGCGCCAAGACAACACGCCTTGTTATCACTGTTTGTTCCCAGAAAACGAGGCGGCAGCAGAAGAAAGCGAAGAAGTTCGTTGCGCCGTGATGGGCGTTTTTGCCCCGCTTACGGGGATTATGGGTTCTCTACAAGCGGCAGAGGCGTTGAAGTTGATTGCTCAATTCGGCACTCCGGCGGTCGGCCGTTTGTGGTTGTTCGACGCTTTGACGACGGAGTGGCGTTGCGTCAATTTCCGCCAAGATCCGAACTGCGCGGTTTGTCGTGGGGCTGGTCTGCTCTAGGGACGGCTTTCGCGCTTCTCTGCACTTCTTCACCTTCCGCTTCTCGCGTCTGATACGAGCCGGAATTAACGCGCCGGACTCGTGCTGCCTGTACCGGAACCGCTGGCGGCAGCGCGTTGGCGCACCAGCTGGATATAACGCCGTTGGTCTTCACTATATTTGATGCGGATTTGCTCCAATTCTTTTCTTTTGGCGTCGATTACCGAGAGCAGCAATTTGACTTCGCCATTAAGGTTGTTGAAGCTTTTTTCTAATTTTTCTGGCAAGGCACGTTTTTTGTAAAACTCGGCTTCGTTTTCTAAGGTTTGGCGCTCTTGGCGTTTGGTCACGAGTTTTTCTTCAATCTGTTGAATCGACTGCTTTATTTCCTGCTCAGCACGTTTGCGTAGGGTTTCAATCTCTTCTTCGTTCGCGTAAGTTTCAAGCAGAGCTTGGTCTTTGCGTTGTTGTTCTTTGATTAAAGTCTCTTCTTCAGCTTGTCGTTTTTGCGCTAACTCGCGCTGTGTCCGTTGCTCCGCCGTAAGCGGGGGATTAACTAAGCGCTTGGTGCGTCCCGATGCGCCGATTTCCCTGTAACCACGAGCGTAGCAGCTGCTAGGAAAAGGGTCGCCGCACACTTGTTTGTTGTGTTCGTCAAGGCAGCAAAACAAAGTGCCTGCGCTGACTGATTGTGCGCTGAACGCGCATAGAAGCAGAACGAGTAATCGTGGCAGCTTAGTTGTTTTGATCGGCATTTTTGGCGATTCCGTAGCTTAATCGATAGCGTTTTACGGCGGCTGCGTAGCGCTCAAAATCGGCCTGCTCGCTTAAGAAATACATTAAATCGTCTAAATCGGCGACGGCGATGACCGGTATTTGATAGCTTTGTTCGATTTCTTGTACTGCCGATAAGGCAGTCTTGCCTCGTTCCATACGGTCTAGCGCGATCACCACGCCGCAGGGCGTTGCGCCAGCTTGCCGAATAAGCTCAACGGATTCACGTACCGATGTGCCTGCCGAAACGACATCGTCCACGATCAAAACACGTCCGGCCAGCGGCGCACCGACCAGACTACCCCCTTCGCCATGATCTTTGGCTTCTTTACGGTTAAAGGTATAGGGCAAGTTATGTCCGGCTTGCGCAAGCGCAATGGCACAGGCTGAAACCAAGGGGATGCCTTTGTAAGCTGGGCCAAACAAGCCGTCGATGACGATACCGCTGGCGATGACGGTCTTGGCGTAGAATTGCGCCAGCCGATTTAGCGAGTCGCCGTCGTTAAACAGACCTGCGTTAAAAAAGTAAGGCGACAGGCGCCCCGCTTTTGTCTCAAACTCACCGAAGCGTAACGCACCTTGAGCCAGGGTGAAGGCAATAAATTCTTGGCGGAGATTCATTCGCTGTCTCGCATTGTCAAACATTAAAACCTTGTATTAACGCCGTTTTCGGCATGGATTCTGCATGTTACGCATCATCACTTTAAATCTCAACGGCATTCGTTCGGCTTGGCGCAAAGAAGCGCCAGCTTGGCTGCTGGCGCAGCACGCCGATGTCATTTGTTTGCAAGAAATCAAAGCACAGGAGGCGGATCTCAGCCCCGAGATGAAAGCGCCGCCTGGTTTTCATGCTTACTATCATTGCGCAGAGAAAAAAGGCTATAGCGGTGTTGGTTTATGGTGCCGAAATCGGCCTGACGCAGTTTTCTCTGGCTTTGGCGACCCATTTTTTGACGCTGAAGGGCGTTATCTGCGTGCTGATTTTGGTAATTTGTCGGTGATTTCACTGTATGTGCCTTCGGGCGCCAGTTCGCCGGAGCGGCAGACGGCAAAATTTGCTTTTTTGGCCGCGTTTTATCCTTTGTTAGCCGATTTGGCGCGTAGCGGACGCGATTGTGTTGTCTGCGCCGATTGGAATATCGCACATCAAGAAATAGACCTTAAGAACTGGAAGAGCAATCGCAAGAATTCTGGTTTTTTGCCCGAAGAGCGCGCTTGGATGAGCCGTGTTTTGCACGAGGCGGGCTGGTCTGACGTTTACCGTGCGCTGCATCCCACGGCAACAGAGGAAGCGTATACGTGGTGGTCGAACCGTGGGCAGGCTTGGGCAAACAATGTTGGTTGGCGTTTGGATTACCAACTGGCTACCCCGGCTTTAGCTGCTCGCGCGCGCTTCGCCAGCGTTTATAAGGCGCAACGCTTTTCTGACCATGCGCCTTTGTCTATCGAGTACGAGCATCCGGCGGTGTAATTGCGAGGCAATGTGATCGTCGTAGCAGATGTTTGTTGGCTTGGCTGGTGCCGTTTTGAGGGTTTGCCGCTTTGTCTCGAATGAGTTGGCTCAAACGCTGGCTTTGATGCGGCCACCGTTCGGCGGCGTGGTTTTGCCGTCGGCGTTATACAAATTGAAGCTGTTAGACGCGCTGTGTAGGGCGTCGAGTATGCGTGCGTTGTGTCGCATGCAGGTTTGAATCAGCAGGCCGTTGAGCCGATTTAGCTCGCGTGCTTCTGTCGCGAGAGCGACGGTTTCTTCCCAAGTGGCCTTGCTCTGACTCCGATTTGGATTGCTCGCCAGCCAGTCAGTGATGCTCTGCTTAGCGTTACCGTCATTTTCGGCACAGAGCACAGCATTACGCTGAGCAGCCAGTGCGGCAAGCTCAAGCACTACCGACTCTTTTTTTGGCGTTAGATCTGCCAGTACTTCTTTGTCGACTTGGCTGAGTGCCGTTTGCTCTTGTTTTAACAGAGCAAGAAAACGTGCCAGCGCAGCACACTCCAACTTAATTGTGTCGTCTAAAGGTGCAAACTTAGGTGCAAGCTTATCTTGCGCCGTGCTTATGCTGGCCATGCTATTGCCGCCAGGGGCTAATGCGCCGTACTGCTGAGGCTGGGGCGTTCGCTGGCGAGCATATCTTGTGTGGATTTGATCAGGCTGCTGGCGATTGCTTCGGCGTTAATCGTGAAACGCCCTTCGTCGATGGCTCTTTTGATTTCCGCGACGCGTTCGACGTTGAACGGTTGGGCATCGTTTGTGGCGCTGAGTTGTGCCGACAGATCGCTCAGTTGAACGCTGTTGTTGCCGTTGCTTGTGGCGCGTGTTGCGTCCGCCGGAGCGGTATTGGCCGAACCGGCGCTTTTTGTGTTTTCCGTTGCCCGTTCGCTCGAGCGCGTCCCGCGTGTTTCACTGTTGCGGGGACTTCCACTGGGTTTGATGCTGTCGTCAATGTTCATGATGCGGCCTCTTATCTTTCGATGGATCTCTATGTATAGGACTGAACGGCAATATACGCAGAAACTTTAGCACTATATTTTGCGCTACGGCTTTTTATTGTGCTGCATTCGCGGCTGGCATGGTCGATGGGTTGAGATGGTCGAAATCCTGGCGCGCGGCCAGCGCGCAGTGATCACTTCTTTCTCCTGAAAACGGTTCGATAATTGCCGCGCCCATCGCCGACTGGCCTTGGTCTGAGGACAAGATTTAAGAGTAATTCAGCATCTGGGTTTGTGCTTTCACGGTAGTAGTCAGCCGGTGTTTTGCGCTGAGCATCGGCTGAAGGGGTGTCGCCTCTAGAGTTATAACAAATCTCTGGTACTAATTCCGAATCGCGAATGATTAGCTGTTCAATGATGTTTGTATGACCCAAAGCGGCTGCAATGTGCAGAGGTGTCCTACCCTCATCATCCCTAGGCCTCAGGGTGTCGGGGCTGATCGTGACCTGTTTTAGGAGGTCAATCTGATTTTTTCTAAAGCCCTATGCACCCAGGTTTGATTGTTCACGCCATGTTGCCATATCAACTTGTCGACTAATCAGGGAACGCAATTAGGCTGTTGCGGTCACATAACAGCGCTTAATTAAGGCGTGCTGGCGTCAAGACAATGCGATGTTTTGCACCCTGAGTGATCAATGCGGCTAATAGGAAACCTCAACGATGCCGCCAGTCCGGGCGGTGCCGCTGATGGCTTGTCCGCTCTGTACGCGAACTTGCACGAGTTGGCCGTTGACCGCGTTGTTTAAGGCGCTGCCTTCACTGCTGACGCTGAAACTGCTGCTTGGGTTGGCTGAATTGGCGGCGCTGTTTTTGGATACGAGTTTGACGCGCTGTCCCTGTTGTACCGCCCAGGGCTCGATGAGTTGCTCTGCGCGCAAGGGTTGGCCGGCGGCAAGGCTGTGTTTCATGGTTTTGCCTAGCGCTTGAGCGGGTTCGGTGATGACGCTAGTCGGCAGTGTGTTGAGGTCGCCGTTGCGTACGACAAAATCGTCGGCGTTGATCAACTTGCCCGCGCCGAGGGCTTTTGCCGCCAGTAAATATTTGCCCGAGATGCTGACTTGTACAGGGACGTAGACCGTCCAGCTTGCGGGCGCCAGACAGCGCACGCCGACCGTGCTTTGTCCCCACAAGCGCGTACCGTGCGGTAGAAAGGGTTCAAATGCGCTGCATGGCGCCAGCTGTACGCGCGGGTCTAGGGCGCCAATGCTGTAGCGCACTTTGCCAGGGAGACCCTGGGTTTGCGTTTGGAGATAGTCGTCGAGCACGCTTTTCAGCGTTATTTCAGCCAGGGCGAGGGGCGGGGCGAGCACTAGCTGTACGACCAAGCAGGTGCGTAAGCTGCGCATTAAGGTGGCGTGAAGGTTCATCCGAGCATTGTGCCTGATCGCCCAGGCTTTTGCTTTTCGGCAAGATTTGCCGCTTTCCCGGCATGACGGCAATTGAGCCTGTTGGCTTGCTGTTTCCATCACGCCCAGCGTGGCACCCCACAATCATTTTCTCCGTTATGGCTTGGTCTTGCCAGAACTGCGTTTGCGCCTTGTTTTGGACGTTTCTTCAGAGCTGACTGCGCACCTGGCATGGCTATTGCGATGGCTTCAAGCGTGAACTTTTTTGATTGGATTGATTGTGTCGAGCAAGTTAGATCAAGCCTTGTTTGTTCAGCAACAGGCCATGAACTTACGGGGACAACGGCAAAAGGTGTTGGCCAGCAATATTGCGAATGCCGATACGCCGGGCTACCAGGCGCGCGATTTTGATTTTTCAAACGCTTTGGCCAATGCAGTGTCTGGGCGTGGGCAAGGTGGGTTGGCTCTGGCGATGAGCGCCACCGGGCATATGCAAACGACGAATACCCGAGCTGCACCGACGCAGCCTGTTTTGATGTATCGGCCAGCGGTGCAGGCAAGCTTGGATAACAACACGGTTGATCTGGACGTTGAGCGTGCGAACTTTGCCGAGAACAGCGTGCAATATGAGGCGAGCATGACGTTCATCTCGCATCAAATCAAAATGTTGTTATCCGCAACGCAAAATTAAGGCGACCACTGATGAGTACCTTTGACGTTTTTGAGATTGCCGGCAGCGCGATGAAGGCGCAGTCGATACGACTCAATGCGGTGGCGAGCAATATGGCGAATGCGGAAAGTGTGAGCGGACCGACGGGCAAGCCGTATCGTCCGAAGCACGTAGTGTTTGAGTCTGCACCGGTGGGTGCGGGGGGTGCGGGTGTACGCGTCAAACAGGTGATCGAAGATCCGCGTCCACCGCGTTTGGTTTATGAGCCGCACAACCCGATTGCCGACGAACAG
>JAZKFR010000015.1:13537-20631 GCA_040386295.1 Pseudomonadota bacterium
CAGGGTTATGTGCAGATGCCGAACGTCGATGCGGTCGAGTCCATGGTCGACATGATGTCCGCCTCACGCGCTTATCAAGCAAACGCAGATTTGATTTTGACCGAGCAAAAAATGTTGAGCAAAGCGCTGACCTTGGGTCAGTAATCTGAGGAGGATGTGATGAGTACGAATAGCGCGGTAGACGTTCTTGCCAGTTCAAACAGCACGACCCAAGCCAAGGCAGCGAATGCAGCAGCTAAGGGTGCGGTAGGCACGGGAAATTCAGCGCAAGAAATTCAGAATCGGTTTTTAACCATGCTGGTGACTCAGCTGAAAAATCAAGATCCTTTAAATCCAATGGATAACGGCCAGGTGACCAGTCAGTTATCGCAAATCAGCACGGTGAGCGGGATTGAGAAACTCAATACTTCTTTAGGCCAATTGCTTGACGTTTATAACAGTAGCCAGGCGATCCAGGCTGCCGGAATGATTGGTAAGAGCGCCATGGTGTCGGGCTCACAAATGGTTTTGCAGGGTGGGCAAGCGGTGGGCGGAGTTTCGCTATCGAGCGCGGCAGATAAGGTCAGCGTCACGGTGCTCGACGCTAGCGGCAACGTGGTGCAAACCGAAGATTTAGGCGCCCGCCCAGCAGGTGTTTTTGGCTTTGTTTGGGACGGCGCTAATGCGCTAAATCAAACCTCGCCGGACGGGCTGTACCACTTTAAGGTGACGGCGACGCAGGGCGGCAAAGAGCTTGCTGCCAGTCCCTTACAAATCGGCAGCGTGCTCGCGGTGACGCGTTCAGGCAACGGTTTTCAGCTTGATCTGGGCGCGTTCGGCACCGTTGATTTCAAGGATGTACAACAAATTCTTTAGGCGCTGCTTGGGCCGTACCGATTGTTTTTTAGGCTAGGGGTAAAAAATGTCATCACAACAGGGTCTTAGTGGTCTGAATGCCGCGTCTCAGGAACTAGATGTACTCGGCAACAACATCGCCAACGTCGCAACAGTGGGATACAAAGCGTCAGAGATCCATTTCTCAGATGTGTTTGCCGCATCGCTTAGCGGCTCTGGCGCGTCGCCGATTGGTACCGGGGTTAAGACGGCCAATATCGTGCAGCAGTTTTCGCAGGGCAATATCTCGGCAACCAATAATCCATTGGATCTGGCGATCAATGGCGGGGGCTTTTTTCGTGTCGACATCAACGGGACTTCGCACTACACGCGTAACGGCCAGTTCCAGATGGATCGCAATGGTTTCATTGTCAATGATGGCGGTGCGAAGCTCTCCGGTTTCCCGGTTAACTCGTCTGGGGTGTTAGATCCTTCTGCTCCAGGGGTGTTGCAAATTAGCACCGACGATATTCCTGCTGTAGCCACTGGAGCGTCAGTCGGGGGCACTTTTCAGGGGGTCAAAGCGAGCGTTAATCTCGATGCGCGTGAAAGTGTGCTGGGGACTTGGGCGAACGGCCCAGCCACCGGCATGGCGACGCCCGTAACAACCACCTACAACTATTCAACTGCCGTCACGGTCTTTGATTCGCAGGGTATTCCGCACAATTTAACGATGTATTTCGAGAAGGCGGCGGCGAACAGTTGGAATGTGCGCGCCAACGTTGATGGCACGACGAATCAGCGTGTTTCGCTGACGCCGACCGCCGCTGGTCAGCTCGGCGGACCCCTTGGCTTTAGCACCTCTGGCGTTCTGACGACCAATAGCACGATTAGCTGCAGCATTGATCTGGCCGGTGTGATGACCGATTTAGGCGGCTCAAACAGTGCTGCAACGCCTTTGGTTTTTGACGTTGATTTCACGGGGAGTACGCAGTTCGGTAATACCTCGGGCACCAATGCTTTAGAGCAAGACGGCTATTCCTCAGGCAGTTTCAGTGGCTTAGGCATTAGCAAAGACGGCTTGATTCAGGGTAAGTACAGCAATGGCCAATCGCGTTTGCTAGGCCAAGTCTTGCTCGCCAACTTCCCTAACCTGAATGGTTTGGCGCCAGAAGGGAATAATTTGTGGGCGGAGACCTCGGCTTCTGGTCTGGCGTTATTAGGTGCGCCCACGAGCGGACGTTTTGGCAGCTTGCAGTCGTCTTCGGTTGAGGAGTCGAACACCGATATGACCGGGCAGTTGGTGCGCATGATTACGGCGCAACGCAATTACCAGGCGAATGCGCAGACGATCAAAACACAAGACCAGATCGCGCAAACGCTGATCAATTTGCGTTGATCTTCGGCGCTGTTTATCCCTTTTTAACGAGCTGGTGATGCAGACGATCCGCCCAGTGAGGAGCAGTCATCGATGGATCATTTGATTTATACCGCCATGAGCGGCGCCAAACAGGCCTTCTCGCGCCAAGCTGGGGTGGCGCAAAGCTTGGCCAACGCCACGACGACGGGCTACCGTGACATTGTCAAAGCGTTTCGTGCTGTGTCGGTGCAGGGCGCTGGTTTGCCTACGCGCGCCTTTGTCGTCGAAACCTCTTCTTCCGGTTTGTTTGAGCCTGGCCCGATGATTTCGACGGGGCGTCCGCTCGATGTTGCGGTGCAAGGCGCTGGTTGGATTGCGGTGCAAGGGGCGGACGGGAACGAGGCCTATACCCGTGCTGGCAATTTGCAGCCGAACGCCAACGGACAGTTGCAAACGGCGGCTGGCTTTAACGTGCTGGGTGAGGATGGTGCACTGACCTTGCCGCCAGACAGCCGTGTGCTGATTGCAGCGGACGGTACGGTGTCGGCGATTCCCTTGTTCGGTGTGCCGAACAATGTCAGCGTGGTTGGGCGAATCAAGCTGGTCAATCCGCCTGAAGCAGATTTGCTGCGCGGTGCCGATGGCTTGTTCCGTCTCAAAAGCGGTACGCCAGCAGATGCTGACGCCAACGTTAAGCTGGCGTCAGAAACCTTAGAAGGCAGCAATGTGAATTCGGTCAGATCGATGATCGACATGATCGGCGCGGCACGCTTCTTCGATATGCAGATGAAGGTGATCAAAGCGGCTGACGAAAACGCCAATAAGGCTGGACAACTCCTCACTGCACGTTAAAACAAGAGTACACAACTATGCTCCGCTCACTTTGGATTGCCCGCACTGGGCTTGACGCGCAACAAACGCAAATGGATGTGATCGCCAATAACTTGGCTAACGTCAGCTCAAACGGCTATAAACGTGCGCGCGCTGTGTTTGAAGATTTGCTCTATCAAACCTTGCGTCAGCCAGGCGCTCAGTCTTCGCAACAGACGCAAATTCCCTCTGGTTTGCAATTGGGGACTGGGGTACGGCCAGTGAGTACTGCGCGTATCCATATTCAAGGTGCCTTGCAGCAGACCGGCAACGACTTGGATATAGCCATTGATGGCTCCGGTTTTTTCTCGGTGTTGATGCCGGATGGCAATACGGCTTATACCCGTGACGGCTCGTTTCAGAAGGACAACCAGGGGCAGCTGGTCACCTCAAGCGGCTACCCGCTACAGCCCAGCATCACGATTCCGTCCAATGCGACCTCGGTGACGATTGGCAAAGATGGGGTGGTCAGCGTCGCACAGCAAGGCATTGCGGCCCCGGTGCAGGTCGGCACGGTACAGGTAAATACCTTTGCTAACGTCGGCGGTCTGCAAAGCATTGGTGAGAATCTTTATTTGGAAACCGCCTCCAGTGGCGCGCCTATTCCCAATACCCCGGGGACCAATGGTGCTGGCTCACTGAATCAGCGTTACGTTGAAACGTCGAACGTAAACGTGGCGGAAGAGTTAATTTCGATGATCCAAACGCAACGTGCTTACGAACTTAATTCCAAGGTGGTGTCGACTTCGGATCAGATGTTGTCGCGTCTATCGCAGATGTAATGAGGCTGTTATGCGCTTAATCTCATTTTTTGGTTTTGTTCTGTTGGGCTTGCTGACGGCGGCGTGCAATACCGTACCGCCGACCAACGTGCATCAGCCGATGAGCGCTAGACCTGCCGAACGAACCCCTGTCGTTGCGAGCAACGGCAGCATTTTTCAACCCGGCAGTGCGCGTACTTTGTTTGAAGATCGGCGCGCACGTTACGTCGGCGACACGCTGACGATCAATATTGTTGAAAGCACCAGCGCATCGAGCAAGTCGAATAGCTCGGCGCAGCGCGCGGGCAGTATTAACGCGTCAGCCGGGCCGATCATCGGCGTGCCCGGTAAAAGCTTTGACGGCTTGTCGGTTACAGGCAGCAACGCCAACGCGACGGCGGGCAAGGGTGAAGCGGCAGCGAATAACGCGTTCACGGGATCGATTACCGTCACCGTGATTGAGGTTTTAGCGAACGGGAATTTGTTGGTATCAGGCGAGAAACAGGTCGGTGTTGGTTACGGTCAAGAATATGTTCGCCTCTCTGGCGTGATCAATCCGGTTTTTCTTAACGCTGCCAACACCATTGCTTCATCGCAGGTGGCGGATGCGCGGATTGAATACAAAGAGAGCGGATATATCGGTGAAGCGCAGGCGATGGGCTGGTTGGCACGCTTTTTCTTGAGCACTCTGCCTTTCTGAGTCGGCGCCCACCGCGCAGCGTCAGCATCAATAAGAGGATCAGTATCATGCAAGCACATCGCACAAAAAATTGGCTGCCATGCCTGATGTTGGCGACGGCTTTGTTGTTCGGCCTGGGCAATGGATCAGCCTGGGCTGATCGCATTAAGGATCTCTCCTCGGTACAAGGTATTCGCACCAATCAGCTGGTGGGCTATGGCTTGGTCGTCGGTCTAGACGGCACCGGCGATCAGACAACGCAAACGCCGTTCACAACGCAAAGCATCATCAATATGTTGGCGCAGCTGGGCACTACATTGCCGACAACGCAGTCGCTACAGCTGAAGAACGTTGCCGCTGTGATGGTGACGGCTAATTTGCCCCCGTTTGCTAAGCCTGGGCAGCAAATCGATATCACCGTTGCCTCCATGGGTAACGCCAAAAGCTTGCGTGGTGGAACCTTGCTGATGACGCCTCTGAAAGGGGCAGATAACCAGATTTACGCGATGGCGCAGGGCAATGTCCTGGTGGTCGGCGCGGGTGCAGCGGCGGGCGGCAGCAAGGTGACGATCAATCATTTACTGGCGGGACGTATTGCTGGGGGCGCCACCGTCGAACGTGAAATCGCGACGACGCTAGGGCAGGGGGCGTTTATCCACTACGAAATGAATCAGGCGGATTTTGCGACGACGCAGCGCGTGGTGGACGTGATTAACCGAGAAATGGGGGCCGGCGCTGCGCAAGCAATCGATGGGCGTTTGATTCGTGTTGCTGCGCCGGAAGACAGCAATAGCCGGGTCGCCTTCATGGGACGGATTGAGAATCTTGAAGTGCGCCCGATGCAGGGCGTGGCCAAAGTCATCGTCAATCCGCGCACCGGTTCTATCGTGATGAATCAGGCTGTGATGATCGACGCTTGCGCCGTCGCCCACGGCAATCTGACGGTGGTCGTCACTGCCGAAACCCAGGTCAGTCAGCCCAATGCTTTTTCTGGCGGGCAAACTACGACGACGACGCAAAACGATATTCAGATTAAACAAGACGCGGGTGTGCTCATGCAGGTGAAAGCGGCCGCTAATTTGGCTGATTTGATCAAGGCCTTGAATGCCTTGGGCGCCAATCCGCAAGACTTGTTGGCTATTTTGCAAGCGATGAAAGCAGCCGGCGCTTTGCACGCTGAGCTTGAAATTATCTGATCCACGATGGGCATCAATATGAAACCGGACTCGCTCAACACGCAAAATTTTGTTTTGGACGTCAACGCCGCAGCGAAGTTGCGTGCGCAATCCAAGCAAGATCCGCAAGCGGGTCTACATCAGGCAGCGCAACAGTTTGAGAGCTTAATGCTGCAAATGATGCTGAAAAGCATGCGCGACGCGAGTTCGCAAGAAGGGATGTTTGATAGCGATCAGACGCGGTTTTTTACTTCGGTTTTAGATCAGCAGTGGGCGCAAAACCTGTCGGCGCAAGGCAAGCTGGGGTTTGCCAAATTGATCGAGAAACAGCTGGGTCGTCAGCTGCCTGTTGGCGCAGCAAATTTGCCAACGAGTGTGCAAAACAACGCAGCACTGAATTCGAGCAACCAGAATCTGGTGAATCCTGCAGCAGTTTTGGAGTCGCTACAAAGAAGCCTGTTATCTGAGCAAATGTCGGGCACGGCCGCAGGGATGGCGCCGACTTCGTCGGTGCGTCCCGCTGGCGTCGACAACGGCTCGCCACAACGCGGCGCCGATGCTGCTCAGGCCGCATCGACAGCGGGCGTAGCAGGCGGCACACCGGCGGATCGTTTCGTCGGGCGGATTTGGCCTTATGCGCAGGCTGCGGCAAACACTTTGGGCGTGCCAGCGCATTTCGTTGCGGCGCATGCAGCCTTAGAAAGCGGTTGGGGTAAAAGTGAAATTCGTCGTGCTGACGGCGCGCCGAGTTACAACCTCTTTGGCGTCAAGGCCGGGGCGAACTGGCAAGGCGCCACAGCAGAGGTGGCTACGACCGAATATGTGCAAGGGGTGGCGCAATCGTCACGCGAAAAATTCAGGGTCTACGGCTCTTACGCAGAAGCCTTTGGTGACTACGCCAGGCTTCTGCAAAACAACACGCGCTTTGCCCCTGTGCTGGGCCAGCAAGACGCGCAGCAATTTGCCCAGTCGCTACAACAGTCCGGCTACGCAACTGATCCGCATTACGCCGATAAATTGGCGCGCATCATCAATGGCAGCACCTTGCGCTCATCACGTTTGGCTTAAAGGCCGACTGATGGCGTTGATAGGGACTGCGGCAGCGGTTTAAGAGCTCAATCATTCTTTGCGCTCGCCGTTAACCCTGACTAAGGAGGGAACATCTCGTGCCTGGTGATATTTTACAAATTGGAATTGGCGGTATGCGCGCTGCGCAACTCGGTATGGCCGTCACTGGCCACAATACCGTTAACGCCAATACGCTTGGCTATACCCGGCAACGTACCGTGCAAGGGACGGAAACGTCGAGCGCGACCGGTGTTGGCTTTATTGGTCGCGGCGTGCATGTAACGACCATCACGCGTTTGTTTAGCCAGTCGCTGACCAATCAGGTGACCAATACGCAGGGGCAGCTGAGTCAGCTTGACACTTATAGC
>JAZKFR010000015.1:20641-51044 GCA_040386295.1 Pseudomonadota bacterium
GTTGGCTGACGTCAATGTGGGTATTTCGCCCGCGCTACAAGGGTTTTTTAAGGGCGTGCAGCAGGTTGCTGTTGAACCCGCATCTACTTCCTCAAGACAGTCTTTAATCTCTCTGGCGCAGGTGCTGACAGCGCGTTTTAACAGCGTGAATAGCCGTTTGAGCGAAATTAACGATGGGGTTAATGCTGGCTTGGTCAGCGCAGTGACTTCGATCAACGCCTATGCCAAACAAATTGCCGACCTGAATCAACAGATTTTTGTCGCGCAAGCGACCGCCAACGGGCAACCGCCGAATGATTTGTTAGATCAGCGCGATCAACAAGTTATTGAGCTCAACAAATTGGTTGGCGTGCGCACCTTGATGTCTGATAGCGGTAGCCTCAACGTGTTTATGGGCAGCGGGCAGCAATTGGTCATCGGTAGTTCCGCTAACACCATGACGGCAACGCCCTCGGCGGCTGATCCGACGCGGGTGGCGGTGGGTTTGCAGGTGTTGAGCACCAGCGTTGAGCTGCCGGAAAACTTAGTTTCTGGCGGGAGTCTGGGCGGGCTGCTTGCGTTTCGCCGTGATTCGCTAGAGCCGACGGCGAATCAGCTGGGGCGTGTTGCGCTGGATCTGGTACAAACCTTTAATGCACAGCACGCACTGGGCCAAGATCTGTCGGGTAATAAAGCTGGCGACGCGAATTTTGAGCCAGATTTTTTTGTCGTTAGCCCGAATGCCCCGACGATTTTTAGTAACACCAGCAATACGGGTACGGCCAGTCTGACTGCCACATTTGACGCGCCTAGCGCCAACGCGACTAATTTCTATAGCAATCTAAACGTAAGCGATTATCGACTAGCCTACGACGGCACCAACTACACAGTGACTCGTTTATCCGATCAAACAGTGTTTAGCAGCGCGACCCTGCCTTTTGCTTTGCCGACTGAGGGATTCTCGATACAGCTTGGCTCTGGGGTGATTAGCACCAACGATTCCTTCATCATTAAACCGACGCACGACGCGCCGGGTAGATTGACGCTCAACAGCAGCATTGCTGCCGATCCGCGTTTAATTGCGGCGGCTTCTCCGGTGCGTGCACAAGTCACGGGTACCAACAGCGGCACAGCCAGCATCGTTGCGCCTACCGTCGCCACCGGCTATACCGCGCCAGTGGCCGGAACGCCCGCCAGATTTACCTTTGCTGCAGGCAATCTTGCGGTGTCTGGCCTAGCGAATGGCACGGTGCTGACAGTGACCAGCGCTGGCGTCAGCACAAACTACACAGTGGCTGCGGGCACGGCGAGTTTTGTTTATTCCTCGGGCGACACCATCGCGTTTAACGGACTCACGACACAAATTAACGGTACCCCGGGTGCGGGCGATAGCTTTACGGTGGAAGCCAATAGCAGTGGCGTTTCTGATGGGACGAACTCGGTTTTGCTCGGCAAATTGCTGACGCAAAAAACCATGCTAGGCGGTACCGCCAGCTACCAAACTGCTTATAGCCAGTTGGTCAGCGATATCGGGAATAAAACCCGCGAAATACAGCTCAAACAAAAAGCGCAGCAATCTTTGCTTGATCAAAGCGTCGCCGCGCGTGAGGCGCAATCCGGGGTGAATCTCGACGAAGAGGCAGCTAATTTGCTGCGTTATCAACAAGCTTTTCAGGCGTCTGCAAAGCTTATCGAATATGGTGGAAAGATACTCGACACCATTCTCGCTATCTAACCGCGAAAGGAATTGCCATGGCGGGACGTGCTAGTACGAATCAGATTTTTGACAGCGGCTTACAAGGTATTGAGAACGTTCAGTCGCGTATGCTCAAAACGCAGCAAGATTTAAGCACGGGCAAACGTGTGCGCGTTCCTTCCGACGACCCGGTAGCGGCGGCGCGCATCCTGGAAATCACACAATCGGTCGAAGTCAATAACCGTCATATTGAAAATCAAGCTTACGCTACGAGTCAGCTAAGTGCCCTTGAAACCAAGTTCGGTCAAGCAACGGAGACCATGCAGGACATTTTGGATCGTAGTGTTCAGGTGGGTAACTCAGCGACCTTGAGCGACGGTGATCGGCAGTCGATTGCCGTTGAGTTACGGCAAAAACTGGCGCAACTGCTCTCGATTGCGAATGCACAAGACGCTAACGGCCAATACATGTTTTCTGGATCGAAGAGTGCTACGCAGCCGTTTAATCCCGTCTCGGATCCGGTCGACGCCAGCGTTCCCGCTTCAGCCACGCCGCATTCCGCGACCAACTCATACGCTACCTACAGCGGTGACCAAACGCAGCAACGCTTGCAAGTTGATTCTTCGCGCATCATGCCAACGACAGAAACCGGTTTTGCCGTGTTTATGCGTCCCAAAGACAAAAATGGGAATCTGACTACAGGCAGCGTTTTTGACGCCATCAAGAATCTGATTGATACCGTCGAAAAACCGTCAGCAACGAATACCACCTTCCAAACTGATTTGGCCGGGCAAACGGCTGAGCTCAGAGCCTTTCTCGACAATACCGTGCGTCTTCGCGCGGCGGTCGGTGCGCGTCTGGACGAAATTGATTCACTGGGCGTTGCTGCTTCGGCGACCGATGAACAGCTGCAAACCTCCAGATCGAATTTAGAGGATCTCGATTACGCCAAAGCGATTTCGGAATTCACCCAACAACAGACTATGTTGCAGGCAGCGCAAAAAACGTTTAGAGCGGCCAGCGATTTAAGTTTGTTCAATTTGATCTGACGCGCCATGCGATTGCGCGCTTGCTTGGCTCTATTCGCAGGGCTGTTGTCGGCTTGTGGCACGACCACGACGGGCGATTGGCCACAGAGTGGGCCGTTGATTCCCGCTGGGAAAGTTCAGTTATCGCCCACCTTGAGTTATTCGTTTGAGACCGTCGCCAGCGCCGCTTTGTTTTACGCGATTTACGATCCCCTGGCGCCGAACTGGAGCATCCAGGAACGCTCCGTCGATACACAAACGTTCTCTCTATCCTTGCGCGCCAAACGCTTTCGCACAGGCGGCGATGGTGAGGCAATCTCGATTTTCAAACGTCGTGCCTTGCAACTACAGCGCGAAAAAGGCTTTGCCAGCTATCGGATTATCGATTTTTCAGAAGGCGTGGAGTCGAGCACGCCGTGGCCGCAGCGCTATTCGCAAGGGACAATCGAGCTGATCGCGGGCGATCGTTCTTAGTGTGATGTGTTCATACTCTTTTAAGTATCGAGCTAAGAAACGCCAAGAGGAAAAACCGTAGCTTGGTGTTGAGCTAGAGCTCGGCGTAGCGTTGCGCCCCAGTGCTTTGTGAGCCGCGCTAAGCTGATTTTTAACGCCTGCTTGAGCAGGCTCGCTCGCCTTATCAAAGCACGAGTGTGCAGTGCATAGCGCACTGCTTGATCTCCTGCTCCGCTGGCTCGCGCAACTTCACGCTACCTATAAAAGCCCCGCAATCTCTGAGTGCCGACGAAGGCCGGTATCTGAATCGCCCCGGCGCCATTTTATTCCGCAATAAAATCCCGTTTATTTCTATTTTGCGACATAATTAACAAAATTTTGTTGAAAAAAGCAGAATAGGTCGATTATGTTACGTTCGTTCACTTTGCAAAATTTCCAGTCGTTTAAAGAGCCAGTACAGATTTCACTAGAACTGAACCGTCACACGCCCGAAGACGAACGATCTTGCATGTCTGTCACGGGGGCTCGGCTGGCGAAAGCTATCGCTGTGATTGGCGCTAACGCGAGCGGCAAAACAACGTTGATCAAGTCGCTTGCTTTTGTCGACTGGTTCGTCAAACACTCTTTTCATGCGAAGCCCGACGAGTCGATTCCGCTAACCGCACATTTTTCAGCAACTGCCGAACCCAGTATTTTTGAGCTGGTGTTCGAGTGCGATCATCGTGTGTGGCGTTATTGCCTGACTGCCTCAAAAGATCGCGTGTATCACGAAGCGCTTTACAGCAAGCAAAGCCGTGCTTTCTCGTATGTTTTTATCCGCGACTGGGATCCCGAACGTAAGGGGTATACGGTCAAGCAGCAGCAGTTTGGTCTGCTGCAGAAAGAAGCTGAAAACGTTCGCGAGAATGCTTCACTGATCTCAACTGCCGCGCAATACAAAGTTGATCTGGCGGTGATGCTTACCTCTTACATGGTATTTAGCAACGTGCATGCCTCGGGTCGTCAAGCTACAGATCACGATGAGATCATGCGCGTATCCCAGCTCTACGCAGAAAACACCGCGATCCGCAGCCAGATGGCGAAATTGCTGAGTCAGTGGGATTTTGGTCTGGCGGATGTGCGTTTTGAGCAGCGTACGGTGACGCGCGACAGCGGTGCGACGGAGGAGATCCACATTCCGTTCGGTATCCACCGTGTAGGCGAAGAAGAGCATCTTTTGAGGTTCTGGTACGAGTCGAGTGGCACCCAAGGGGCTTTCATTTTGTTGTCCCTTATCTTGCCAGTGTTGCAAGTGGGTGGCTTGGTTGTCATCGACGAACTGGAGGCCGATCTACATCCGCATATGTTGATACCCATTCTGGATCTATTCTTCTCACCCAAAACCAATCCGCACCACGCGCAGATTATTTTCACCTGCCACTCGATTGAGGTGTTGAGCCTGCTGCATAAAGCACAGGTGGTTCTGGTAGAGAAAGACGAGCGCTGCGAAAGTCATGCGTGGCGCTTGGATAGCGTCAAGGGGGTGCGTGCTGACGATAACCTCTACGCCAAGTATATGGCTGGCGCATATGGCGCCATTCCTCAGCTGTGAGGGGCTGAGATGGCACGCACGCAAGCTCAGGTTCGCAAAACTTTATTGGTCGTTGGCGAAGGTGACTCAGAGTGCGCATTTATCAAGCATCTGCGTGCTCTGTACTGTTCTGGTGGCGCTGGAGTCGCTGTCACGGTACGCAATGCGCACGGTAAAGGACCGGAGCACGTGGTTGATTATGCTGCCGGGCAGGCTCGGATTTACAGCTACGACGCACGTGTTGCTCTGCTCGATACAGACATTCCCTGGACTGACAAGCTAAAGAAAGAAGCCCGTAAAGCTAAGGTCGTCATGGTCGGTTCTAGCCCTTGTTTGGAAGGGCTGTTGCTAGCGATTTTGGGTAAACGTCGTTCCGCGCAGTCTGCCGATTGCAAAAAAACGGTTCAGCAATTGCTCAGCCTCGATCTAACAGACTGGCACGGCTATGCCGAATATTTCTCGAAAGCGCTGCTTGAATCAGCTAGAACGACGATCGCCGAGTTGAATCAACTGCTGGTATTTTTTGAAGGGTCTGAAAGGCTTAAAAAGTCTAGAGAGGCTTAGGCAGATGCCTCAGACAAACTGGCAGGGTGATTTTAAGGCAGTTTGTCCAGTGTATGCGCCGCCGCGCAGGGCACTTGAAACACCGTTTTATCCTCAACGCTCGCCACAATACGCTTTTGAACAATGCTTTGGCACCGCCAAGCGTCTATGCGGCATAGCACGCACGCTATCTGGGCACCTCAAAAATTACGGTCGTGCAGGGGTCTTTTGATTGACTGCGCCCCGTGTGATTCTTATGCAACCATCAACAACTCGGTCAGAAGAAACATATGAAATTGAATTTCAGCCCCAGCTTTACTCTTCTAATATTGTTTTTAAGTCTATTCGCGTTACGGTGCGAGGCGTTCGGCTTGGAGTTTCTTGTGGGTGCCATTAATGCTGCTGGCTCCATGGGGACACGAAGCCTCACCGCTGAGGAAAAGATGTTGCGACTTACAGACTTCCCTTCCGCTGAGCGCGTGAGCAAAGAGGAAGAAGAAGCTAAAGTCAAAGAGCGTTGGATACTGGCAAAAGAGAAGGGTGGCTTTGTGGAAATCGAGCAGGGGCGCAATGATAAAGACAGATATTCGTATACGCGCTATGCCAACTTGTCTTCCGCTGAAAAGAATGAATTTGGCTTTACGGAATACTGGCTCATTTTGAGCACCCTCTATGACGAAAAACCACCAAAATCAAGCGCAGATAGAAAATTCATTTCATGCAATAACAAGACGGCAGTTTCTCAAGGAGTGCTCTTTATAGACGGTGAAAAAGGGGAAGGGGTGGTCACAAAGTCTTATACCTATTACCGTAATCCGTTGGTATACAAAGGAATTGAGGCAGAGAAGTCCGCTTTGTACCGGGCTGTTTGTTTGAGCGAAGCAAGGCAGACTGATGTTTCTGAACCTGCGCAAGGAAAGCCTAAATAGCAACCATGGCAACCCAGCATAGGGCTATGCGTAGTTCGAACCCATCACCTCTATTCGGTTCATTACGCTCAAGCTAATAATTCCACCGGATCTGTACGATAAAGCTGCGCAGGCGGACGAATTCAGCTGTTTTGCCTCCTGAGTTACTGTGCTGAATTACATTCTGGTTTTTTTCGCTCTTAGTGCGCGAGCGCCGTGGTTGCTGCTGTGTTGGCGCTGCTGGGAAAGTGGCCGAGCATGGCTTGCAAACCTAGCTCAAATAGCTTCTGTAAGGGTTCGGCCAGGTAGGACATGCCGATGATCAGAAGGCCAAAGCCAATCGCTAAGGTGACGCCGAAGCCGATCGCGAATAAATTGAGCTGTGGCGCGGCGCGACTGAGGACGCTCAGCGCGATATTCGTAATCAGTAAGGCCACGATGATGGGCAATGCCAGCAATAAACCGGAATAAAAAACCTTTCCTCCCGACTCAGCCAAACTTAACCACGGGGCACTGCCCAATGCGGTCAAGCTGATCGGTAGCGCCGTAAAGCTGTAGGTCAAGGTGGCCAAGATCATCAGATGACCGTTGCTGGCCATCAGCAGCATCAGCGCAAGCATGCCGAGTACTTCTGAGATGACGGGGGTTTGTGCGCTGCTCATCGGGTCGTAGAACGTCGCAAAGCCGAGACCCATCTGTGCACTGATTAAGTTGCCCGCCATATCGATCGCGCTAAATACCAGCCGCATGGCAAAACCCATGGCGAAGCCGATCAGCATTTGCTGCGCCATAATCCACAAGCCAAGGCCAGAAGCAGGATCAATGTTGGGCATGGGCGGCAACGCTGGCGTGATCGCCAGCGCAATCGCGACGCCTAGGGTGACGCGTACGCGCGGCGACAAAGCGGCATTGTTGAAAGGCGGAGCTAAAACCAAAAGCGCCAGAATGCGCGTGAGCGGGAAGAAAAAGGCGACGATCCAGCCGTTGAGTTCGCCGCTGGTAAAACTCAACATGGCTGCGCGCGAACCCTTAACCAATCAGCTGCGGAATGCTTTCAAACAGCCGACGAATATAGTCAACCATCGTTTGCAACATCCACGGCCCGGCCAAGAGCAGGGTGACGAACATCACCACGAGTTTGGGGATAAAAGACAGCGTTGCCTCGTTAATCTGCGTCGCCGCTTGAAAAATACTGACGATCAGCCCGGCCAGCAGACCGGCGAGCAACAGCGGGCCGGAAACCATCAAGGTGATCTCCATTGCCTGGCGACCGATATCCATGACGATTTCGGGGGTCATAGTACGAAGCTTTGTACTAGCGATCCAAGAATCAGATGCCAGCCATCGACTAAGACAAATAGCATCAATTTAAACGGCATCGACACCATTACCGGCGACATCATCATCATCCCCATAGACATCAAAACGCTGGCTACCACCATGTCAATGACCAGAAACGGGATAAAGATGACGAAGCCGATTTGGAATGCGGTTTTTAATTCGCTGGTGACAAAGGCGGGAATCAGCACCCGCATGGGCACTTCGTCGGGCGATGCCATGCTTGGTGTATTTGCCATGCGTGCAAATAAACCAATATCGCTTTCGCGCGTCTGTTTCAGCATAAATGCGCGAACCGGGACGCTGCCGCGCTCGACGGCTTGTAAGAACGTAATTTTGTTTTCTGATAGCGGCAGATACGCTTCTTTGTAGACCGTGTCCAGCACCGGTGACATGACAAAAAAGGTTAAAAACAAAGCTAATCCGACCAGCACCTGGTTGGGTGGCGAGGTTTGCGTGCCGAGGGCGTGGCGCAATAGCGAGAGCACGATGATGATGCGCGTGAAGCCCGTCATCATCAGCAAAACCGAGGGAAGAAAGCCGAGCGAGGTGAGTGTCAGCAGGGTTTGAACGGGTAGGGTGTAGGTTTGCCCGCCACCCGGCGCGGGGGCGCTGGTGAGTGCGAGTACACCGCTCGGTTCGGCTGCGGCGGCTACTAGCGGTATGAGCAAAGCCACGCCGGCGAGCAAACGTTGCACGCTACTTGCCTGCATTTTTACGCTCGAGGATTTGTTTCAACCACAAAGCAAAGGGCTGCTCTGGCTGGCTGGCGGCCTCTAGCGTGCCTTTGGGCATGGTGTGTAAGGTTCTAATTTGACTGGGGCCGACGCCGACTAATAGCCAGGTGTCTCCGATTTCGAGCAACACGACGCGCTCGCGGGTACCAATCATTAAGCCGCCGACGCTGCGCAGTGGGTTGTGCGCTGCGCCGAAGCCACGGCCACTGGTGTTCTTTTTCAGCAAATAAGCGGCCAGAAATAACAAGCCCAGAATCAAGAGCAGTCCTAATCCGGTTTGCAGCATCATGCCGGAAGAAACGCCAGGCGCTTGGGCGCTATTGTCTGCTGCCCAAGCGCTTGGCGTTGCTAGCAAGGCGCTGGTCATGACGCCGAGCATGCGATGTTTGCACACGCCGTTGTATGTGTCGTTTACGCAGCGCGTTATGGAGGATAGGTTAGGGATCAAGGCAATAAACTCGCTGATTGGCTAAACGGGGTAGAAAGCTAAGAACAACAAGGCGCAAGTGTTAGCGCCCGATTTTGCGCATACGCTCGGCGGGGGTGATGATGTCGGTGAGGCGGATGCCGAATTTGTCATTCACGATGACCACTTCGCCTTGCGCAATCAAGGTTCCGTTGACCAATACGTCCATCGGTTCGCCGGCCATGGCGTCGAGTTCGACAACCGAACCGTGCGCTAGTTGGAGCAAATTTTTAATGGTGACTTTGGTGCGCCCGAGCTCGACTGATAGCTGGATGGGAATATCCAGAATCATGTCTAGCTCGCTCATCATTGAGGCCTTGGCGTCCCCCCCGCCGTTGAGCGGTGGGAAAATCGCGGCGGGTTGGACTACCGCGCTGGCACTTTCGGCAGCGGCTTGCTCCGACATGGCTGCCGCCCAGTCATCTTCAGCCGCAGGTGTTTCGGCATTTTCAACGTCGTCGGCCATTGTGTTCTCCCTACGAGGTGCTTGGATCTTCTGATGTTAAAAAGCGCTCGATTTTAAGCGCATATTGCCCGTCTCGTTGCCCGTATCGGCATTCCATGAGGGGGGTGTTATCGACGTAGGCGGTGATTTGTTCGTTAATTTGTACAGGGATAATATCGCCCACCTGCATTTTGAGAATATGACCCAGGGTGATATTGATCTGCGTTAAAGGCGCCACAATCTCAATTTCAGCGTCTTTTAGTTGCTGCCGCAACATGCTAATCCAGTGTTTGTCGTTCGAGAGTTGATCGCTTTGCGTGGTGCTGTCGAGCACGCTGCGTATGGGCTCAATCATCGCGTAGGGGAAGCAAATGTGCATATCGGAGGCAACGCCGCCAAACTCTAGCGAGAAGGTCGTCGAGGCGACGATCTCGGCGGGCGTGGCGATATTGGCAAACTGCGAGTTCATTTCCGAGCGTACATATTCAAAATCAAGGGGGTAGACGGGTTTCCAGGCGCGGGCGTATTCCGTAAATACCACCTCGAGCAGGCGCTGAATCATGCGTTGCTCAGTTTGTGTGAAGTCTCGCCCTTCTACTCGTGTGTGAAAACGGCCATCGCCGCCAAACATATTGTCGATGATCAGAAAAACCAAATTCGGATCAAAGATAATCAGCGCAGTTCCGCGCAATGGTTTGGCCAATATCAGGTTGAGATTGGTCGGCACGACTAGATTGCGCACAAAGTCGCTGTATTTTTGTACGCGTACCGGGCCTGCCGAAATTTCGGCGTTGCGGTGCATGTAGTTGAATAGCCCGATGCGTAAATAACGGGCGAAGCGTTCGTGAATCAGCTCAAGCGTGGGCATCCGCCCACGCACGATCCGCTCTTGCGTGCCGAGGTGATAAGCGCGTACCCCAGGCTCTCCGGCTGCCGCAGCTTTGCCCGCGTCGTCCTCTTCGCCGGTGACGCCTTTGAGTAGGGCGTCTACCTCGTCTTGGGAGAGAAAATCGGTACTCATTGCGCGCTTCGATCTGGGCTGATTGTTATTGAATGATGAATGAGGTGAACAAGACTTCCTTGACCATTTTTTCAGGCAATTTGGCGTCGCCTGATTCGCCCAACAGCTCGTTCACCTGGGTGCCTATTTCTTCAGCCAGCGCTTGCTTGCTTTCTTTGTCCATTAGCTCGGATGCCTTGTGCCCTGATAGCAACAACATGATCTTGTTGCGTAATTTCGGCGTGTAGAGGCGCACATGCTCAGCGGTATGGTTATCTTCGGTTTCTAAGGCGATCGTGAGTTGTAGAAACTGATCTCCTTCTTCGGCCTGTAAATTGACCGTAAACGGTTCCATCGTCACATAGACGGGCGGTGCTTCTTTCTCGCCTTTCTTTTTCTTGCCGTGTTTTGGTTTCTTGTCGCCCTCTTCTGCGCTGCTTTCGGCGTCGCCTTCAGCGCTGGCTTCAGCCTCGTGTTGCGCGGCATTCTTCTGGATCATCATATAAACGCCGGCGCCACCGCCGACGAGAATCAAGAGCGCGGCAACGATAATAATCAAGAGTTTTTTGCTTTTTTTCGGTGGCGCAGCCTCGGCGGCCTGCGCAGCAGGTTTGCTTGACATCGCATTAGTCTCCTAGATGTTTAACGGATTGAGCTAAGCCACACGCCTAGGCGTGGGCGCGACGAAGAATGAAATTGCGTCGCGCTTTAAGCGAACAAATCAACGAGTGAGTTGCCCTTGTTTTGAGACTGCGGCACAACTGAGCTATGCGCCGTAGAAAGCGGATCGAGTATAGCGTTATCGGCGTTCCAATGGGATAAACCTGCTGGGGTTTTTCCTTGCTCTGACTGCTGTTTGAACGATTCTGCGCTGACATTGGTTTGTCCTAACTCAATGCCGACGGCGGAGAGCATTTCGCGCAGACGTGGCAGCGCAGCTTCCATTGCTTCTCTAACCTCGGGGTGGGGTGAGGTAAAGAAAGCGCTGGCGTTGTCTTTGCTGACATTGAGAGAAATCTCGATAGGCCCCATTTGCGCTGGGTTCAAGCTCAGTTGGGCGAATTGTTTGTCGTTATTGGCGAGCCAAACTATTTTCTGGCTGAAATCGTTTGCCCAGTCGTTGTGATGTAGCGGCGTGTGTACGCTTGCCGAGACCGTCGACGGCGTTGCGCTGCTTGTGCTGTTGGTCATTGGCGGTTGCGCTATGGGTGCGGGCAATACGTCGGCGTGTTGGTTGTGCAGGGCGCTTGTTTCGAGCGCTGGTGCGAACTGAGCGCTGTCTGCGCTTGGGGCAATGTGGCTGCCTTGAGCCAGTACTAACGGTACGCCCGATGTAGGTGCATTGGCTCGATGGGTAACATTGCTGATGTTTTGCAGAAAGTTTGAGGTGGGCGCCATGACCTCGCTTTGCTGCGTTGCATTGGTGTCGGTTTGGCGCGGCAGGACGTTTTCTTCGGCGGCAAATTTTGCCGCTTTCGGATCGGTTTTTTGGGAAGCCGGCAAGGTACTTGCGGCAAGCAAGGCAAGTGTTGCTGAACCCCGCGTCGTTTCATCTTGTGTGAGGACAACTTGTGTTTCAGTGTTGCTTTGTTGTGTGTTCTGCGCTGCCGCCGTTGTAGCGAGCGCTAGATTTTGCGTTAGCTGCTGTAAATCCTGGCCAAGCGTATCGAGCTTGGTGAGCAAATCAGTTGGATCTTGTGACTCAGTTTGCTTAGACGAGCTGGTGTCGTCGTTGTGCTTTGTTTTGTCAGCCTCAACGGTGGCTGAAGCATCTTTTAGTCTGCTGTTGGGACTGAGCAAATTAAGCAATAACGCGGAGAAGTTGAGCGCTTCGCCGAACGCGCTAGTGTCGCTGCCCTGACCTATTGCGCTAACGTCTTTGGCGCCACCAGGGCTGTTGAGCACGGCAGATGAGTTGGGTAAAACATCCTGCAGCGGGGTGATTTTAATGGACATCGTTGTTCCTCACGGTCAAGTACGTCCCCTTCTACAGCAAGGTACGTGCCATGTGGTCAAGCGGCTTGATCATGATCGATGGGCAGCGCCATCGGGTCGCGCTAAAGTCAAGAGTCGTGCTTGTGCCGACTGGCGGCAAATTCGTCTTGGATTTTTTGTTCGTGCCGCAGTTCTGCGACTGAGGTTTTGCGTTGATGTCGTTCGGAGAGGGTGTCGAAGGCTTTGAGTTTGTTTTGCTGTTGTTGCCAAACTGTCTGGCCGTGCGCTGTGTGTTGCTTTTGCTGCACTACGAGGAGGGCTTGCTGTTCGATTGCTGCGTCGAGCCGAGCCAGAAAATCTTGATAATTCTGCCAGCCCTGGCGACTAACCCCTTGATGAATCGCCTGCTGGAAGCGTAGCGCGTATTCGTCGCGGTACTGTTCTAACATCGTGAGCTGGCGGCATGCGCTTTGTTCTGCCGTGATTAGCTGTGCCAGTTTACGCATGGTTTCGTCGGCACGGTTTTGCATCAGATCGACGACGGCTTGCAAAGGAAATGGTTTCATCGGTCACCGCTAAGCTAGTTAAAAATGAACGCCTTAGGCTTGTTTCCCTGCTAGATCATGGCCTTGTTAACGTTGCACCTGAATTAAGCTACTTAATTGCTCAATACTGCCTGCAAAATGCGCAGCTTGCTCGAGATTCTGCTGTAAAAATGTCTCGAATCTTGGGTAAAGCAAAATTGCTTGGTCGAGCAGGGGGTCGCTACCTGCGACGTAGGCGCCGACATTGATCAAATCGCGCGAACGTTGGTAGCGCGAATAGAGTTGTTTGAACAGACGTATTTCTTCGTTTTGACGGGGTTCGATCAAATTGATCATGGCGCGCGATATTGATTGCTCAATGTCAATCGCCGGATAGTGTCCGGCGTCTGCCAGCGAGCGCGAGAGCACAACGTGTCCGTCGAGGATGGCTCTGGCCGCGTCGGCAATCGGATCGAGTTGGTCGTCACCCTCGGTCAGCACGGTGTAAATCGCGGTGATCGAACCACCTCCGTCGATACCGTTGCCCGCCCGCTCAACCAGTTGCGGTAAACGGGCAAAGACCGAAGGCGGGTAGCCACGCGTGACTGGCGGTTCGCCAATGGCTAGGGCGATTTCGCGTTGCGCCATGGCGTAACGCGTAAGCGAATCCATGATCAATAAAACGTGTTTGCCCTGATCGCGAAAGTCTTCGGCAATCGCTGTGGCGTAAGACGCACCTTGCATGCGCATCAATGGGCTGACATCGGCTGGCGCGGCGATGACGACGGAACGGTGCAAGCTTTGCTCGCCGAGAATTTGTTCGATGAACTCTTTGACTTCACGACCCCGTTCGCCGATCAAGCCGACCACAATGATGTCGGCCGAGGTGTAGCGCGCCATCATGCCGAGCAATACACTTTTGCCTACCCCAGAGCCGGCAAATAAGCCCATGCGCTGGCCGCGACCGATGGTCAGCAGTGCGTTGATGGCGCGTACGCCGACGTCGAGCACCTGGGTGATCGGTGCGCGTGACATGGGGTTTACGGGGCGGCTTTGTAGGGCGCGCAGCGTTTCGGTGTTGACCGGCCCGTGTTTATCTAATGGACGCCCTGCAGCATCTAGAACACGACCCAATAGCGCTTCGCCGACGGGCAGTAGTTTGGCGCGATCAACGGCACGCCGACGGATATAGCGTGTCTGGCCGACTTTGGGCGCTAGAACAGTAGGTTCGATCGCGATCACGCGTGCGCCGGGCGATAAGCCGTACACGTCTTCGGATGGCATTAGGTAAAGCTTATCTCCGTTGAAGCCGACTACTTCCGCTTCGATGGGCGAGCCACCTGCGGGCAGAATTCGGCAAGAGCTGCCGAGCGCAAGCTTTAGCCCCGAGGCCTCCATGACGAGGCCATTGATGCGTGTTAGGTAACCACTCGCGAGCAAAGGTTTGGCTTGCACAACGGCGTCACGGCAGCCTTCAAGAAAGTCGCGCCAACGTGCGCCGTGGTCGAGTCCAGCCGTCGTTGCAAGAGGACTTGGCGCTGCGTTTGCTTCTATCTGCTCTGGGTTCTCGTGCTCGCTCATCGCCCTTATCCCTGCCCAAGTGCTTGTTATTGCTTCGGCCTTGCCTTGCTTCTGATTGACGCGTGTCGACTGTTGCTGCTGCGTTGCACGGCAGTCGAGTACGTTTTTAAGTGTCCAGCCATTCGTCGTTGACACCGATTGCTTCAATGACGCGACGCCAGCGTGTACTCGTGCTGGCATCGACTTCGCTATGGCCGACCTCGGCGCGACAGCCGCCCGCTTCTAGCGAGGCGTCGGCGATGATGCGCCAACGTTTGTGCGCTAGCTGTTCGCCCAAATGCTGTTCGACTAAGGCTACGTCTTGTGGTGGGACAAACAGGGTCGGGTGATCTTGTTGCGGTGCCAGTGTGGCGATGGCATCACGCACGATAGGCAATAGCAATTCTGGTTTGACGCGCAAGCTTTGTCCGACCATTTGCTTGGCAATTTCAATCGCCAAGTTAAGCAGTTGTTCGGCCACGTCTTGTTCTATTTTGTGTAAGGCAAGCTCAATCCCGGTCAGCAATTGCGTTATTTTCGCGGCTTCGTTCTGTGCTTGTGTTTGCCCTTCCTGGTAGCCAGTGGCGTGTGCCGAGGCTTGCGTGTCCAGGTATAGACGTTCAATTGCTTCGGCGGTAGGGAGCTTTGTCGCCGAGCTGGCTGTTTCTGCTTCGGCTGCTTTAGGCATTGGCGCTGCGTTCGCCGTAGTGGGCTCGTTTAATTCGTTTCCAGCTGCGTCGAGTGTCGAAAAAGACCAGCGTTGATAGGCGGCGCGCTGGTCTTTCGGTACAAAAAAACTCATCGCAGATCCTTTGGGTTGATGATAAGCACGCCGTGGCCTTGCTCCGCTGTGCGCCGCTTTATCTTGTCCTGCTTGTTGCTGCGTTTGAACGATGCTTTGACAGTCATCCGTACTGCCTTAAACCATGGGTTCGCCACCGGCGCCGCCGAGCATAATCTGGCCTTCGTCAGCCAGGCGGCGGACAATTTTGAGGATTTCTTTTTGCTCGTTCTCGACTTCTGAAAGCCGTACCGGACCCCGCGCCTCTAAATCCTCGCGCAGCATTTCGGCGGCGCGTTGCGACATGTTTTTGAAGATTTTTTCACGCAAGGGTTCGGAAACGCCTTTGAGCGCCAGAATCAAAGAGTCGGACTGAACTTCGCGTAGAAGCAACTGAATTCCACGGTCGTCAACGTCGTTAAGATTCTCAAAAACGAACATTTCGTCAAGGATTTTTTGCGCCAGATCCGGGTCGTATTCGCGGATTGATTCGAGGACTGAGGTTTCGTTTGTGCTGCCAATAAAGTTGAGGATTTCCGCCGCAGTGCGGGCGCCCCCCATGGCGGCCTTTTTCATGCTTGACGAGCCTGCCAGTTGACCGAGCATGACGTCGTTCAGCTCTTGTAATGCAATCGGCTCTATGCCATCAAGCGTTGCTATGCGTAGCACTACGTCGTTGCGTAGGCGCTCGGTAAAGCTGTTCAAAATGCCGCTGGCATGGTCGTTCTCGAGGTAGACCAAAATGGTGGCGATGATTTGTGGGTGCTCGTTTTTGATTAGGTCAGCGACCGTTGGTGCATCCATCCATTTAAGCCCTTCGATGCCGTTGACATCGCCCGGCTCTAAAGTGCGCGAGATTAGGTTATAGGCTTTGTCGTCGCCAAGGGCTTTGGTCAGGACCGAACGCACATAGCTATCACTGTCGTAATAAACCGAATTGGCATCGTTTGCCGTTTGTTGGAACTCGGTCAGCACCTCCTCGACACGCGTACGCGGCACCGATTTCAGTGCTGCCATCGCTTGCCCTAGGCGTTGCACGTCTTTCGGCGAGAGCAGTTTGAGAATTTCGGCAGCCTGTTCTTCGCCCAGTGAAATGAGCAAAATGGCGCCTTTTTCAACCCCGTCCTCGTCAGCCGCCATCAGAGTTGCTCCATCCTTGAATGATGTTGGCTACGGCTCTTGGGTCTTGTTGTGCGATCTTGCGCGCCTCCTCTAGTTTTTTGTTCAAACTAGAGGCGCTAGAGGGTTCTGCTGGGTCAGATGAATTTCCTGCGCCGTCAGCGATAATCGCGTTCAAGTTCGAGTTGTTTGAGGGTTCTGCGCGCGGCAGGGCTTCGAGCATGGTTTTGAAGAAAGGGCGCAATACGCCCAGCATCAGATAAGCGATGATTCCAGCGATGGCAAGGTACTTGAGGAGTTCTTTGAGCGTAAATAACAACTCTGGATCTTTCCAAATCGGCGCACTGTCATCGTTCTTTTCGCTGATCGTGAAAGGGGCGTTGGCGACTGAGAGGGTGTCGCCGCGTTCCTTGCTAAAGCCCATGGCCTCTTTGACCAGTTCGTTGATCTGTTTTATTTCTGTGTCTGCGAGCGGCTTGCTTTTTTCGCCGTCTTTGCGGTGATTGACGACGACTGCCGCCGATAGCCGTTTGATCATGCCGACTGCGTCTTTGGTGTGACGAATCGTTTTATCGACTTCGTAATTGATCGTTGAATCTTTGCGCACGTTGAGTTGAGCCGCTTGATTTGGATTGCCTGCCCCCGCACCTGGCGCCGCTGGCGGTGTTTGAATCGGTGCGCTGTTGGCTTCGGCTGGCTGATTGCTCAGCGCGCCCGGAACGCCCTGGACGGCCGTCGCCGCCGGGCTGCTCGACTCGCTGATCTGCTGGCTGCGGATGCTGATTTCGGGTGGCGTTGTGTTCGGGCGGTGCGATTCGGCGGTTTGCTCGGATTGGGCAAAGTCAATATCCGCCGCGACTTGCACGCGCGCGTTGCCGGCACCGACGATGGGCGACAGAATGTCTTCAATGCGCTTGATAACACTGGCTTCAATTTCTTGTATGTATTTGATTTGCGTCGGATCTAGGCCACTATCTAGCGTTTTATTTTTTAGCTGCGACAGCATCATCCCGCTCTGATCGAGCAAGGTCACGTTGGCGACGGGTAACTGCGGCACGCTAGCGGCGACCAGGTTTTGAATCCCCGCGACCTGCGCTGCTTCTAGCGCTCTCCCGGGGTGTAGGTAAAGCAGCACCGATGCCGAGGGCTTTTGTTCTTCGCGCATAAAAACGGTTGGCTTAGGAATGGCCAAATGCACACGCGCCATTTGTACCGCAGCAATCGATTGAATCGTGCGCGCCAGCTCGCCTTCCAGACCACGCTGATAGTTCACCTGTTCAGCAAACTGGCTGGTGCCGAATTTCTGCCCTTCCATGAGCTCGAAGCCGACCGCGCCGCCTTTCGGCAAACCCTGTGAGGCGAGGCGTAAGCGTACCTCATGCACCTTGTCGCCGGGAACCAATATGGCGCTGCCGCCGTCATTGAAGCGGTAGGGGATGTTGAGTTGCTCTAGGGCGGCGATGATGGCGCCCCCGTCGCGCTCAGAGATGTTGGAGAATAAAACGCGGTAGTCAGCGCTTTTAAGCCATGCACTGCTGGCAACGAACAGGGCAATAACCAGCGCCAGGGCGACCAGCACCATGACTTTCTGCTGATTGCTCATGCGCACCAGCACCTCACTCAGGCGCTCGGTCAGGCTGCCTGAATTGGTTCTCTCGGTTGTGTTGTTTTCGGTTGCCGCCATGCTTGCGCTAAGTTATCAATTCTGAAGTCAATCAAGCAAAAAGCGAAAAATACGGAAAACGCGCTCAAATACCCTACTATTGTAGCCGCTAATGACGGTATGTTTGCCGTCGAATCGATGCGTTGATGCGTCAAAGCGATGATTTTCACGCTGCGCTTCATGCCAAACTCAATCTTGTTCAGTGGTGCGCTATCGTTAATTCGCGAATTGCTTCGCCCGTCTTACAACAGTGATCTTTGTGCCCCAGAAAGTGCGCCATCTATGACGGAACCCTCGCTTCAATCGATGGCGACGACAGCCATGAACGAACACAGCGCTGAAGAATTAAAACACGCCTTCCACGTTTTTAACCAGGTTTCATTAGAGCTGACCCAAGCTTACGATGGCCTGCAACGTCGCGCCGCAGCCTTGGCTGACGAGTTGGCGATTGCGAATGGCGAATTGCGCCGGCAGTACTTGGAGAAAGAAGCGCTTTCTGAGCGCCTTGGTTTGCTTTTGAATGCTTTGCCCGCCGGAGTCATTGTCTTGTCCAGCGACGCCTGTGTGCGCGAAGCCAATCCCGCTGCGCTAGATATGTTTGGTGCCGCCTTACTCGGCGTGAACTGGCCTGCTTTGGCGCAGTCCCAGCTGCTGCCTTGCGATGTTCCTGACGAATGGCAGCTCGGATTGCGTCGTGTGTCCATCGCCGAAAGTCCGCTTGACTCAGCGGGGGGACGTTTGCTTTTACTGCACGACATTACTGCCGCGCATGCGCTCAAGGTAGACGTTGAGCGTAGCCAACGCCTGGCGGCCATGGGCGAAATGGCCGCTTCTTTAGTGCACCAATTGCGCACCCCGTTGGCGACGGCGCTGCTGTATAGCGCCAATCTGGCGCAAGCCAATTTGTCAGATAGCGCGCGCGTGCGTTTTTCGGACAAAGCAACCGAGCAACTGCGCCGGCTTGAGCGCTTAATTCAGGACGTGCTGCTGTTCGCGCGTGGCGAGCGGCTTGGGCGTGACAGCATCGTGGTGGCGCAATGGGTGGCCGAAGCAGCGCAAACCTTGGCGCCTTTGTGTGTGGAAAAAGGCGTTACTTTCTCAGTCGACTCGGCGCTGGGTGACAGCATCATCGTGGGTAATGCCAAAGCGCTGAGTAGCGCTTTGCTCAATTTGTTGGAGAATGCTTTGCAAGCTTGCTCGCGTGGCGGCAAAATCGTATTGACTGCGCGTGTGCTTGAGCAATCAGTGCAACTGAGCGTGCGTGATAGTGGTGTCGGCGTGGCTTTTGAAGCGCAGGCGCGGATTTTTGACCCTTTCTTTACGACGCGAGCCGAAGGCAGCGGGCTTGGTTTGGCCATTGCTTTAGGCGTGGCGCGAGCCCATGGGGGAACGATTGAGATTCATTCGCCGCCAGGGCAAGGCGCCGAATTCCTGATGCGCCTACCGGCTGGACTGCCCTCCGACCTAAGCCGTGAGCAGACTGTTTTGGCGGAGTCCCCAGGCATTTCTTCTAAATCGCTCACGGCGAGTGCAATGCAGGAAAGACAGTAGCAGTAGGGAAGTAACACATTGGCGTCTGCGGAGAATTGAACAAATGAACGATCAGAAATTGCCGATCCTGGTTGTCGAGGACGATTTGGCTTTGCGCGGCGCCATTTGCGACACGCTTGAGCTGGCCGGCCAGAACGCTGTGGCGGTAGAAGGCGGTGATGAAGCGCTAGCGCTTCTGGATAAGCAAGATGTCGCTCTGGTGGTCAGCGATGTCCGCATGATGCCGATGGATGGAATGACCCTGCTGAAAAAAATACGCGCGCGCGTTCCCCATTTGCCGGTGGTTTTAATGACCGCGTTTGCCGATGTTGATCGGGCTGTTGAGGCGATGCGTGCCGGTGCGTGTAATTTTCTGCTCAAGCCTTTTGATCCCAAAGCCTTGCTCGAACACGTCACGCGCTATCAACTACCTGCTTCAGCCAGCGACGCCAAAGTGGTGAGCACGGATCCGGCGATGCGCTCGTTATTTTCGCTGGCGGCACGTGTAGCGCAAAGCGATGCCACGGTATTACTCACGGGCGAAAGTGGGGTGGGCAAAGAAGTGGTTGCACGCTACATTCACCAGCGCTCGGCGCGCAGTCAAGCCCCCTTTGTCGCAATCAACTGTGCGGCGATCCCCGATAATCTGCTCGAAGCGACGCTCTTTGGCTACGAGAAGGGCGCTTTTACGGGCGCGCAACAAGCGCAAGCCGGCAAGTTTGAGCAAGCGCAAAAAGGCACCTTATTGCTCGACGAAGCGACCGAAATGCCGCTTGCTTTGCAGGCCAAATTACTGCGCGTCTTGCAAGAGCGTGAAGTTGAACGTGTGGGCGGCAAAGCGCCGATTAAACTCGACATTCGTATCATTGCCACCTCTAACCGCGATATGGCGCAAGCCGTTGCCAAAGGCCTGTTTCGCGAAGACCTGTTTTATCGCCTCAACGTTTTTCCTTTGCTCATCCCGGCGCTACGCCAAAGGCCAGGCGATATTGTCGCGCTCGCCAGCTGTTTCTTAGCCGAACAAGGCGCACGCGCGGGGCGTCCTGCTCTGCGTCTGACCGAAGCTGCGACCAGCCGTTTGCACAGCTATAGTTGGCCGGGCAACGTCAGAGAGTTGGAAAACGTGATGCAGCGTGCGATTATTATGGCCTCAGGTGATTTAATTGATCTTGAAGCGCTGAATTTGCCGGCGACCAGCATCCCGTTGGCGGTAGATGAAGTGCCTGCTGCTTTGCCTACGCTGCGCGCCGATAGCAACAATCACTCAAGCCTGCAAGATCTTGAGCGAGAACGCATATTAGAAACGCTAGCCGCAGTCGGCGGCTTTAGGAAATTGGCGGGCGCACGCTTAGGCATTCCCGAAAGAACCTTGCGGCATAAGCTAAAGCAGTATCGCGAGGCGGGATTTTTTAAAGAATGAATGTGCTGACGGGCCGCGTTTTCTAACAATCAGGCGCGTTTATTGCTAGGTTTTTAGCTAAGGTAATAATCCTTCGTCAGGCCGGCTTTGACGCTAGGGCTAAGCAGTTTACAAACCGTACAGTCATCGGAGAAATAATGAGTCAGAACGTCACCGAACTGCTGGAAATGATGCGCGCCGGCACTGCAAAAGCGGCGGCGCGTCCCGATGCACTTGGCGTTGTGCCAGGTGCACGTCCGCCAACCGGGGCGCAAGTCGATTTTGCCGAAGTCTTGAAAAATTCGATCGCGCAAGTCGATCAACAGCAGCATCAGGCGGAGCAAGCAGCGGCAAGTTTTGCCGCCGGCGACAAAAATGCCAATCTGCACGAAGTAATGCTCGCGCTGCAGAAAGCCAGTATCTCGTTCCAAGAAATGAAAGAAGTGCGCACCAAGCTAGTCACCGCTTATCACGACATCATGAATCTGCCGGTTTGACCCGCACTTTCTTCTGGTTGAACAAAACTCGAGTCTTGTCTCTTTTCTTGTCTCAATTCGCATTAAAATCGGCACTTTGTCGACTGCGTGCCGACTCACCTTGCTCCAGCAAGGTCTGCGGCTGATTCGCGCTTTGCCTTGCTCATGCTGGCTTTCTTTATGCGCCGCCACGCGCGCGTAGGCGCATGATGTCGCTCTAGAGCCGCTGCCCCATGGTTCCTGCGTTTCGTGCGATGGCTTTATCCCAGCTTCTGCCGCAATAACTCATTCACCTGTTGTGGATTCGCTTTGCCCTTGGTTGCTTTCATGGCTTGGCCGACGAGGGCGTTGAATGCTTTCTCTTTTCCCGCTTTAAATTCCGCAACCATGGCTGCGTTTTCTTGCAACACGCGGTCAATTAAGGCTTCTATCGCGCTGCTATCGGTAATTTGCCGTAAGCCTTGTTGCTCGATGATCTGGTCTGCTGCGTTGGCATTGCTGCCGCCAGCGCCTTGCCAGAGGGCTTCAAACACTTGTTTGGCGATGTTGTTGGAAATGGTTTGATCGGCGATGCGTTTGAGCAAGCCGCCTAGTTGCTCTGCCGAAACGGGTGAGGTGCTGAGCTCTAATCCGGCGCGGTTGAGTTGCGCGCTCAAGTCAACCATGAGCCAGTTGGCGCAAATTTTGGCGTTCTCTTGGCCACAAACAGCAAGCGTTGCCTCAAAAAAATCCGCCATTTCTAAGGTGCTGGTTAAGCCACGGGCGTCGTAGGCGGAGAGTTTGTAGTCGTTGCTGAAGCGGGCGCAGCGTGCCGCTGGTAGTTCTGGCATACGCGCTTGCGTTTGCTTGATCCAGTCCGAGTCGATGTTGAGGGGCAGCAGGTCAGGATCGGGGAAGTAGCGATAGTCTTGTGCGTCTTCTTTTGAGCGCATGGCGCGTGTTTCGCCGCTGACGGGGTCGAACAAGACGGTGGCTTGCTCGACGCGACCCCCGTCTTCGATGTGCGCAATCTGCCAGGCGATTTCATAGTCTATGGCTTGCTGCATGAAGCGAAACGAGTTGAGATTTTTGATTTCACGCCGGGTGCCAAAGGCTTGTTGGCCAAGCGGGCGTACCGAGACGTTGGCGTCGCAGCGGAAAGAGCCTTCTTGCATATTGCCGTCGCAAATCCCGATCCAGCGGACCAAAGCATGCAGTGTTTTGGCGTAGGCAACGGCTTCGGCTGAGGAGCGCATATCGGGCTCGGTCACAATCTCCAGCAGGGGCGTGCCGGCACGGTTTAGGTCGATTCCTGTTTTGCCTGGAAACGCCTCGTGTAAGGATTTTCCTGCGTCTTCTTCTAGGTGCGCGCGCGTCAGACGAACGATTTTTTCTTGCTCGCCAACTTGCACGCTGAGTTGCCCGCCGATGACCACAGGGTGCTCGTATTGGCTGATTTGATAGCCTTTGGGCAGGTCTGGGTAAAAATAGTTTTTGCGTGCGAAAACCGAGGTCGGGGCAATTTGTGCGCCGACGGCGAGACCAAATTGGATCGCGTATTGCACAGCTTGACGATTCAGCACCGGGAGTACGCCGGGTAGCGCAAGGTCGACCGCGCAGGCTTGCGTGTTAGGCGCAGCGCCGAAGGCCGTCGCGGCGCCTGAGAAAATTTTAGATTGGCTGGCCAGTTGTGCGTGTGTTTCAAAACCAATTACGACTTCCCACTGTGTCATTGCATTATCCCTTGTTGCTGAGCTATCTCTATGTTTTTCTGTGTCGAAGCGGGTTTGCGCCGATTTTCCTTAATGCCGATACCGTGTCGTGCGCTGCGTTTTTAACAAAACCACGCATTAGGCGGAGAACAGCGGCGGACTAGCTAAATGGAAATCGCTTGTTTGCTGATAACGGTGCGCGATGTTGAGCAATTTCGCTTCGCTGAAATAGTCGCCAATCAACTGCAAACCGGCGGGCAGGCCACCAGCTAGGCCGCAGGGAATCGACATGCCGGGTAAGCCAGCAAGATTGACGGCGATGGTGTAGATGTCTGAAAGATACATCTGCACCGGGTCGGCGGCCTTCTCGCCCAATTTGAATGCCGTACAGGGGCTGGTCGGCCCGATGATGACGTCACATTGTTTAAAAGCGGCGGCAAAGTCGTTGGCGATGAGGCGGCGAATTCGTTGCGCTTGCAGGTAGTAGGCGTCGTAATAGCCGTGCGATAAGACGTAGGTGCCGATCAGAATACGGCGTTTGACTTCGTCACCAAAACCTTGTGCGCGGCTTTTGCTGTATAGCTCGTCGAGGTTGGCGTACTCGGGCGCGCGATAGCCATAACGCACGCCGTCGAAGCGAGACAGATTAGAGCTGGCCTCGGCTGGGGCAATGACGTAGTACGCAGCGACTGAGTGCTGCATATTTGGTAGCGCTACCGTGACGGTGCTGGCGCCAAGCTTACGGTACTCGGCGACAGCGGCTTCGACCTGCTGCATGATCTCAGGCGCACATCCTAGACGCGCTTGGGCGCCAAAAAAAGCGTCGGGTAAGCCGATGCGTAGACCGGCAAGAGGTTTGCCCGAGGGGGGGGTGGATAAGCTAGCGCAGTAGTCTTCGGCTGGACGTTTGAGGCTGGTCGAGTCCCGCTCGTCAAACCCTGCCATGGTGTTGAGTAGGATGGCGCAGTCTTCGGCTGAGCGTGCCATCGGGCCGGCTTGGTCAAGCGACGAGGCAAACGCGATCATGCCGTAGCGCGAGACTAGGCCATAGGTCGGCTTCAGTCCGCTTAAGTTGCATAGTGCGGCGGGTTGGCGGATCGAGCCACCGGTGTCAGTGCCAGTCGCCGCCGGCGCTAACAGTGCCGCTACGGCGGCGGCTGAACCGCCTGAGGAACCGCCTGGAACACGGCTTAAATCCCAAGGGTTCTTGACGGGGCCGTAGTAGGAGGTTTCGTTTGACGAGCCCATGGCGAACTCGTCCATATTCGTTTTGCCCAAATTCACCGCGCCAGCTGCGTTGAAGCGCTCGATCACCGTTGCGTCATAAGGGCTAATGAAGTTGTCGAGCATTTTTGAGCCGCAGCTGGTACGCCAAGCCTTAGCGCAAAAAATATCTTTTTGCGCCAGCGGAATGCCGGTTAGGGCAGTCGCTGCGTCCGCTGTTTTGGCTGCCAGACGTTGGTCGGCAGCGCGTGCCTGCGCCAGACTTTTGTCGCGATCGACCGTGATGTAGGCGTTGAGGCTAGGGTTGTGTTGGGCGATGCGATCTAGGTAGAGCTGGGTTAGTTCGACGCTAGAAATCTCTTTTTTGCGCAAGGCATCCGCCAGCGCTTTCAAACCTTGCTTGATCATTCGATCACCTGCGGTAATAAATACAAACCGGCTTCGGTTTCTGGGGCGATCGATTGAAATAGCGCGCGTTGCGCCAGCATGTCTGCCTCGTTTGTGGCTTCCGTAACACCGTCATCGCGCAGGCGTTGGCCTAGATCTTGGGCGTGCGCCATCGGCGAAATTCCTTGTGTATCAACAGTCTGCATGGCTTCGATCAAGGTGAACACCTGCTGCAAGTGCGTCAAGGTGTGCTCTGCTTGTGCGGGGCTTGTTTCTATGCGTGCGAGCTGCGCGATGCGCTGTACTTCTTGCAAATTAAGCGACATGGTGTGGATAGGGGGAGTAGGTGTGGGGAGGGGAAATAAAGTTAAACGTCGGCGAGTTGAGCATGAGCCTGTACAGGATGCGTTTTGGTTTGGATTGCGAGTGTCCCGTGCGGGCAATTTCCTTGCCCTAGGCTGAGCATCAAGCTTGAGCCGCTTTGTCTCGTTGCTGATCCCGTGGCTGCTCTAATTGACTGACGTTTTTCCTTGCTGTTGCTAGCGTTTTGCTTTGCAAAAACGCGTATTTTACTGCCTCGCTCAGTGTCTCGATTGAGAAAGAGAGTAAATAAAAGCGTCTTATAAGGTATCATAAATAATTTAGCCGCCCGCCCAATCAGCACGTCTTTTAACGGATTTTTAAGCATGTTTAGCTTCTTGCGTAGTTATTTCTCAAACGACCTCGCGATCGATTTAGGCACCGCCAATACTTTGATTTACGTGCGTTCGCGCGGGATCGTTTTGGACGAACCTTCGGTCGTTGCGATTCGCATGGAAGGCGGTCCCAACGCCAAAAAAACCATCCAAGCTGTGGGTAAAGCAGCCAAAGAAATGCTGGGCAAGGCGCCTGGTGCGATCACCGTGATCCGTCCAATGAAAGACGGGGTGATCGCCGACTTTACCGTGACCGAGCAAATGCTCAAGCAGTTCATCAAGCGCGTGCACGACTCCAAACTGCTGTCTCCTTCACCCCGCATCATTATTTGCGTACCGTCTGGTTCGACCCAAGTTGAGCGGCGTGCTATTCGTGAATCCGCGTTAGGTGCTGGTGCCAGCCAGGTATTTTTAATCGAAGAGCCGATGGCGGCAGCGATTGGCGCCGGCTTGCCAGTAGCCGATGCGACCGGTTCTATGGTGGTCGATATTGGCGGTGGTACGACAGAAGTCGGCGTGATTTCCCTCGGCGGCATGGTCTATGCCGGTTCAGTGCGGGTTGGCGGCGATAAGCTTGACGAGGCCATCATCAACTACATCAGCCGTAATTACGGCATGTTGATCGGTGAAAACACGGCTGAGAACATCAAGAAGAATATCGGTTCTGCTTTTCCGGGGGCTGAAGTACGTGAAATGGAAGTGTCTGGCATCAATAAGGCCGAAGGTATTCCGCGCAAGTTCACCATTTCTTCCAACGAGATTCTCGAAGCCCTGACCGAGCCCCTGAACAACATTGTTTCAGCGGTTAAATCTGCCTTAGAAAAAACGCCGCCCGAACTCGGCGCTGACATTGCGGATCGTGGCATGGTGCTGACGGGTGGGGGTGCTTTGCTGCGTGACCTGGATCGTTTGTTGATGGAAGAAACGGGCTTGCCGGTCATTGTGGCGGAAGAGCCATTGACCTGCGTAGCGCGCGGCTGCGGTCTGGCGCTGGAAAAAATGGACAAACTCGGCAGCATTTTCGCTTCAGATTAAGCTCGGCTGTTGTGCGCGCCGTGGCTTGTGCAACATTGATTCTGCGGCGCCACGTCTACACCCTTGGCTGTTTCCGCTTCTTGCTTTTTGTTTTTAGTCTGTTTTATGCAGTGTGCATTAACGTGGTCATGAAATAAGGCTGTGGGATGGTTTCCATGTTGAAGGCGCTCGCTTTATTCGTTCTACCCGCTCTATTCTCGCTGTTTCATCGTTGCTTTGTTTTGCGCATTGGCTGAATGGATTATCAACCGCCTCCTTTTTTCAAGCGTGGGCCTGCCCCCTTTGCTTTGTTGTCGTTTTACGCCCTTCTCTCCCTGTCTTTGCTCGTCCTAGACGCACGTTTTCACGCCTTAGAACTGCTGCGCCAGGCCTGTTCAATCGTCACCTATCCACTACAAAAAGCGGCACAGACTCCAGTTCAAGTGTTGCGTCAAGCGGCGCAATACTTTGCCGACATCGCCAGTTTGCAAGCAGAAAACGCGGCGTTGCATTCGGCGCACTTGAATGGCGCCGAAGCGCTCTTACGTACGCGTCATCTAGAAGCAGAAAATCAACGTTTGCGCCGCTTGCTCAACATCAAAGAGCGCGATGCTGCGCATGGTCAGGTGGTGCAGATTCTCTATGCTGCGCGCGATCCATTTACACGGCGCATCGTGCTTGATCAAGGCCAGCAAGGGGGAATGCTTGCCGGCCAGCCGGTCATTGATGATTTCGGCATCATTGGCCAGGTGACTCGGGTCTTCCCCTTTGTTTCAGAAGTCACCCTGATTACGGACAAAGACCAAGCTATCCCGGTGCAAGTGGTGCGTAACGGTTTGCGCTCGGTTGTTTTTGGTCTGGGCAACGGTCAGCTCGAATTGCGCTTCATTCCTGCGAATGCCGATGTGCAGAACGGAGATTTGTTGGTGACTTCCGGTTTAGACGGTCTGTTTTTACCCGGCTTCCCAGTGGCTAAAGTGGTGCATATAGAGCGCGACACCGCCTATGCGTTTGCGCGAATTTATTGCGTTCCAGTCGCTGCGGTTGAGAACTTTGGCGAGGTTATGGTGCTTTCTCCGCGCCCCGCTTTAGCCTTGCCGAAAGAAATTCACACAACGCCTGCGCCCGTCGTTGAGGCGCCGAGTAAACATCTGGCCGAACATATGCTGCGCAACAAGAAAAAAGCCGCGAAAAAAGAATGATGGCCGCGTTTATCTACTATGCCCTGGCGCTAGTTCTGCTCCTGCGCTCACGAGCTAAGGCAGAATCTGCAGCGTTTGTGCTGCTGGGCAGGCTTCCTAGTCATCGCATTAAAAATTGAGATAACGCCATGCAGTCTGCTTTTTCTTCCGCCCGAATTTTATTGCCTGCTAAGCCCTGGTTTATTGCTGTGAGCTTGCTTTTGTCTTTATTGCTCAACTTGTTACCGACGCGCCAATGGCCGGGTATGCCAGATTGTGTTGCGCTGGTGCTGATCTTTTGGAGCATGCACGAGCATCGTCGTGTTGGCATGGGGTGGGCGTTTCTGCTTGGCTTGGCGATGGACGTGGCAGACGCAAACCTGCTTGGTCAACACGCGCTAGCCTATGTTCTTGCTAGCTACGTGGCCGCTACTTTAGCCCGGCGGATTCTCTGGTTTCCCTTGTCGCTACAGGCTTTGCACATTCTCGTTATGTTGCTGGCGGTGCAATTGATTCAGCTTTGCGTGCGCATGTCTTTGGGTGCGGATTTTCCTGGTGTGACGTATTTTTTCGGCGCCATGCTCGGTGCCGTGCTGTGGATTCCGTTGAACTATCTGCTGTTGTTGCCGCAATATCAGCCGGTTGAGCACGATGACAATCGTCCAATCTGACGAACCAGGACCTTGCTGTGCGCGCGCGCTACTCATCTCTCGACACTCAGGACAGTGAGCTTGATCGCTTTAATTTTCGCCTATCAGTAGCGGCGGTATTGGTTTTGCTCGCCTTCTGTTTGTTGCTAACGCGATTTTTTTACCTACAAGTTGTGCAGCACGACTATTACACGACGCGGGCTGAAGATAATCGCATTTCATTAGTGCCGATTGTGCCTAACCGAGGCATGATCACGGATCGCCATGGCGTTGTTTTAGCACGCAATTACGCCGCATTTACCCTAGAAATCACGCAGTCAAAAGTGCCCGATCTGGAGGCGACGATTGACGCATTGAGCCAATTAGTTGAGGTCTTGCCGAAAGACCGTAAGCGCTTCTACAAATTGTTAGAGGAAAGTAAAACCTTTGAGAGCCTACCGATACGCACGCGTTTGAGCGATCAAGAAGTCGCTCGTTTTGCTGCGAATCGCTATCGTTTTCCCGGCGTTGAGGTCAAAGCGCGTTTGTTTCGGCAATACCCAATGGGTTCGGTCGCGGCGCATGCTTTGGGCTATATCGGTCGAATCAATCATCGCGACTTAGAGCTTATTCAGGAGCATGACGCAGAGGCGAATTACAAAGGAACGGATCATCTCGGCAAAACCGGACTCGAGCAGAAATACGAGTTTCAGCTGCACGGTGAAACAGGCTATGAGCAGGTTGAAGTCGACGCTGGGGGGCGTGCCGTGCGCAGCTTAGCGCGCACGGCACCCGTGCCCGGTAATAATCTGACGCTGACTTTAGACGCTAAGCTGCAAGCGATCACTGAGCAGGCTTTTGGCGAGCATCGTGGTGCGCTGGTGGCCATTGAGCCTGAGAGCGGCGGAATTTTAGCGCTCGTTTCAATGCCCAGTTACGACCCGAATCTGTTTGTCGATGGAATCCGTACCGACGACTGGGATTCGCTCAATAACTCGCCAGATAAACCGATGCTCAATCGCGCGTTGAACGGCGCTTATCCCCCTGGCTCCACGTTTAAGCCGTTCATGGCTTTGGCCGCGCTCGAACTGGGCAAACGTACGGCAAGCCAAACCATTGCTGATCCTGGTTTCTTCTACTTCGGCGGACACCAGTTCCGGGACGATAAAAAAGGCGGTCACGGGCTAGTCGACCTATACAAGTCTATCGTTGAGTCTTGCGACACCTACTACTATCAACTCGCCAACGATATGGGCATCGACAGCATTTCACGCTTTATGGGGCAGCTTGGTCTTGGTAGTCGCACCGGTATTGACATCGAAGGTGAATCAGAAGGCGTTTTGCCTTCCCCTGCCTGGAAAAAGCATCGCTTCAAACATCCAGAACAACAAAAATGGTACGCCGGAGAGACGATCTCGATTGGCATTGGTCAGGGCTATAACGCGTATACGCCGATTCAGCTTGCGCAAGCGGTGGCGACGATTGCCAACAACGGTGTGGTGTATCGTCCGCATCTGGTGCGCGATATCAGCGATAGTAAAACCGGAAAAAAGACCTTGATCGAGCCGCAACCGTTAAAAACCTTGATGTTTAAACCAGAGAACCTAGCCACGATCAAGGCGGCGATGATCGGCGTTAATAAAGAGGGGACAGGCGCTAAAGCCTTTGCCGGTGCTGCTTACGAATCAGCGGGTAAAACGGGAACCGCGCAGGTGTTTAGCTTGAAAGGCGAGCAATATCGAAGTCACAAGCTTAAAAAAGCGCTGCATGATCACGCGTTGTTTATTGCTTTTGCCCCTGCCGATAAGCCCAAAATTGCGCTCGCTATCTTGGTCGAAAATGGCGGCTTTGGCGCTCAAACAGCAGCGCCCATCGCACGTATGGTGTTTGACTACTATCTCTTGGGCAAATTGCCCGCAACCCCTGCGGCGCAAGAAATGACTAGCGTTGAGGCGGATTGAGCGTGCTACGACAATGGTTTGCGCTCTGCTGGCGGCGCTTCATTAAGTATCTTGATGCGCCGCTATTGTTGATCACTCTGGCTTTGATGATCGTTGGGCTGACGACTGTTTTTAGCGCCACTTACGACGCCAATAATCGTACTGTCAGCCAAGGACTCAACATGTTGTTCGGGTTTTGTGTGATGTGGGGCGCAGCGCAATTACCACCACAAAAACTGATGCGCCTTGCCGTACCGCTCTACGCATTAGGGGTGATTTTGTTGCTTTGCGTATTTTTCTTTGGGGTCACAATCAATGGGGCGAAGCGTTGGTTGTCGCTGGGTCTTGTCCGTGTACAACCGTCGGAGATTCTAAAAATTGCGATGCCTTTGATGCTGGCTTGGTATTTTCAAAAATACGAAGCCGCACTCAAATCTCGCCACTTTATTGTGTCCGTGCTGTTGCTTTTAGTGCCGTGCGCGCTGATCGCGA
>JAZKFR010000015.1:51054-57022 GCA_040386295.1 Pseudomonadota bacterium
TTCTGGTTGGTGCTGCTGGCTTTTACGTCATTTTTTTCGCTGGTCTGCCGTGGAAAGTCATGTTCAGCAGCCTTGTTGCTGCTGCCGCTGCCGCCCCTTTCATATGGACTATGTTGCACGACTATCAGCGTAAGCGAATCCTGACTTTGATCGATCCCACGACAGATCCTCTTGGTGCTGGCTACCACATCATTCAGTCGACGATTGCCATTGGTTCTGGCGGCACCTTTGGTAAAGGCTGGTTGTCGGGGACGCAGACCCATTTGGAATTCATCCCCGAACGCCATACTGATTTTATTTTTGCTGTCTTCTCAGAAGAGCGTGGATTGCTTGGAAATAGCATCTTGTTGTTGCTCTACACCCTGCTCATTGCGCGCGGTATTTTGATCACCGCCAAAGCCTCAACCTTGTTCTCGCGGGTGATGGCAGGTTCCATTACCCTGAGCTTCTTTACTTATATTTTTGTCAATATGGGGATGGTGAGCGGGATCCTGCCTGTGGTCGGGATTCCTTTGCCATTCATGAGTTACGGCGGTACCGCCCTGGTTATTTTATGCCTTGCTATCGGCGTGTTGATGAGCATTCACACGCATCGCATGCTGGTCAAACAGTGACGCACAGAGGCTGATCAATGCTTTGCTTGTTACGGACTTTATTTACTCATGCCCCTGCGTATTAAAACCGACGCTTTGTCGACCCTGGCCCCCCTTGCTCATGCAGGGTCTGCGCCCCGTTCTCGTATTAGCTTCCTAATGCCAATAGGCATCAGCTTATTGCTAGCGGCCTGTGCCAGCGGCACAAAAATCAGCGCGCCGGTTGAGCCGACCACTATAGAGGCGCCGAGCCCGGACAAGAACAAAACGAGCAAGGCAAGCAATCGGTCAGCCAAACCCGTGCTGAAAAAAGGCGGTGGTTTTTATAAAGATGATGGCCCTGGAGAACAGATCCCGGAGGGCTTGGACGATATTCCCGATGCCGCGCCGCAGCTTGAGCCGCTACACCGCTTTGCCAATAAACCCTATGTAGTGCTGGGCAAGTCCTATACGCCGAATACACGCCTCATTGATTACAAGGTCAGAGGGGTAGCCAGCTGGTACGGCAAGAAATTTCAAGGACAGAAAACCTCGATTGGCGAAGCCTACGATATGTTTTCGATGACCGCTGCGCACCCCACCCTGGCGCTGCCTTCCTACGTTCGCGTCAGTAACCCCAGTAACGGACGCTCGGTCGTTGTGCGGCTGACCGATCGCGGGCCTTTTCACGCCGACCGTGTCATCGATTTGTCTTACGCTGCGGCTTATAAGCTCGACTTAGTCAATCACGGTAGCGGTGAGGTTGAGGTGCAAGCCATCTTGCCGTCAGCGATGGTTAATCCGCCTGAAGCGCAAGCTGCGCCATCCCAGCTTGTTTGGCGCAGCGAGCCTAGCGTTGCACCAATACGGAACGAGCCAAACGAGCGCACGCAGCATGGTTTGTTTATTCAGCTGGGCGCTTTTGCCAGCGCGGATAATGCCGACAGCTTGCGCGCGCATTTGCTGCGCGAACTAGATTGGCTGGAAGAAAAAATTCAGATCAATGCTGGGAATGGCTTGTATCGCATTCATCTTGGCCCCTACGCGAGCCGTCTTGCCGCCGAGACGGTGGTTGAGAAAATTCGCTCAAATTATGGCTATAAGCCGACTCTGGTGAAACGTTAGGGCGCAAAGTGGGCACTAACATCGTGCCTAGACTGATTGTGCTGAGCCAGGTGCTTAGCACTTAGCACTGAGCGTTTAGCACTCAGCGCTAGGCAACAGATTTTGTCCTGCTAACAGGGGCGTGCCAGCCAAAAACTGAGCTGCCGCTAAGCGTTTGGCACCGGCTTTTTGTAGCGTGCTTAGGCGTAGTGCGTCTGTTCCACAGGCGACGACTAGCCCGTTCTGGTCTGCTTGCAAAACAGTTCCAGGCGGGGCGGGGGAGAGCATGCTGACGACGCTCGCTTGCCAAATTTTGATCAAACTACCTTGCAGGACAAAGAAAGCACCGGGCGCGGGATTAAAAGCGCGAATCTGTCTGTCTAGCTGGCTTGCTGCCAAACGCCAATCGAGCGCCGCTTCTGCCTTGACGATTTTGGTGGCGTACGTGGCGCCTGCACTCGTTTGCGCCATCGCTGGGCGTGGCCATTCGGCTAAAGTTTCAACGAGTAAGCGAGCGCCTACTGCTGCTAGTTTGTTGTGCAAGGTCGCAGCGTTCTCTTCGGTGCTGAGCGGAAGCGCGGCGCTACGCAGAATGGCGCCAGTATCCAAGCCGCTGTCCATTTGCATGATGCACACACCGCTTTCCGCGTCGCCAGCCAAAATAGCGCGCTGAATCGGTGCTGCGCCACGCCAGCGGGGCAACAGGGAGGCGTGAATGTTGATGCAGCCAAAACGTGGAATCGCTAGTACTGCAGGCGGTAACAGCAAGCCGTAAGCCGCGACCACCATGCAGTCTGCGTCCTGCGCATGCAGCTGCGCTTGCGTCGCCTCGTCCTTCAAGCTTGTTGCTTGCAGTACAGGCAGACCAGCGGCTAAGGCGTATTGCTTGACGGGAGAGGCGTGTAAAGACATGCCCCTGCCTGCCGGTCGATCTGGCTGGGTCAGCACCAAGGAAACGACGTGCCCTGCGGCTAGAACGGCTTCTAGCGCGGTCGCGGCAAAGGCTGGCGTGCCGGCAAAAATTAAGCGCATGGTTGGGGTGCGCCGCTCATGCGGTAATCCGCGCTTGTTTGCTCAGCTTGGCTTTGATTCGCTCTTGCTTCAAACGCGATAGATGTTCGACAAACACCTTACCCTGCAAGTGATCTATTTCGTGTTGCAAACAAACCGCTAGCAAACCATCAGCACTGACGATCTGCTCTTGGCCTTGTAAATCAAGGTAGCGCACGCGCACCTGTTCGGCGCGTTCGACTTTGTCGAAGACGCCAGGAACGGAAAGACAGCCCTCCTCACCCGTCTGCATGCCCTCAAATTCAATCAGCTCTGGATTGATCAAGACCAAGAGCTGATTTTTGTCCTCTGAAACATCGATAACAATTAAACGCTTATGCACGTTAACCTGCGTCGCAGCCAAACCAATACCGGGGGCTTCGTACATCGTTTCAGCCATATCAAACGCCAGTTGGCGAACGCTCGCGTCGATGCGCTCAATCGGCACGGCGACTTTTCTTAAGCGCGGATCTGGAAAGCGCAATATGGGTAGCAAAGACATAAAAAATCCTTGATATAAGAAGTAATTATGTGCACAATCTAAGAAAGTACATTGAGATTTTATCGGGGTAAACACATGGCAGTACACGCGAGGATAACACGATGAGCAAAGCGGCAAAAAACACGGTGCGACGCGGCCTATCTGCTGTACTTCTGAGCTTGGCTGCTTGCCTCTGCCAAGCCGGTGAGGCCAGTCAAAGCGCGCCTACGCTGGCTGATAATGCGCCTACACGCTACGTTGTGTTGCCTGGCGATACTCTGTGGAGCATCGCTAATGTTTTCCTCAAAGAGCCGTGGCGCTGGCCGGAATTGTGGAAAATCAATCAGCAACAGCTGAAAAGCCCGCACCGTATTTTTCCGGGCGAAATTTTGCTCTTGGAGCGCGCGGCTGACGGCACGCCCTATCTGAATAAAGCGTCGCGTGACACTAAGGTTCAACCACAGATTTACAGTGAGGACATCGGTCACGCGATTCCTAGCATCCCACCCAATGTGATCAATCCCTTTTTGTCCGAGCCTTTGATTATCGAAGCCGACGGCCATGCTGCTGCCGCGCGCATTGTCGCGACGCAGCAAGACCGTGTTTTTCTCGTCAGCGGCGACCTCGCCTACGTGACACAGGCAGATGCACAACAGCAAAAATGGAAAATTTACCGCAAAGGCGTGCCGCTACGCGATCCCGAAACTAAAGAAGTGCTCGGCTACGAAGCCTATTACCTGGGGACGGCAGAGCAGCAGCAAGCGGGCGATCCTGCCATCTTCAAAATCACCAGCGCGAAAGAAGAAATTGGCCGGGGCGATCATTTGCTCCCTGCGACGCCGCCGCCCTTGCTCAATTTGGTTCCACATAAGCCTGATCAGGCGATCGATGCCCGTATCGTTTCAGTCTATGGTGGGGTCAATGGTGCCGGACGTTTCTCAGTGATTTCGCTAAACAAAGGCAGTGCAGACAAAATTGAAGTGGGGCATGTTCTGGCTTTGCTACGTAAGCGCTTTATCGTTCAGCGTAACGATGCAGACGTCAAAGAAACGATCAGAGTGCCTGATGAACGCTACGGATTGGCTTTTGTTTTTCGTATCTTCGAGCACATCTCGTATGCCTTGATTGTCCAATCAGACGGTCCGGCCAGCGTGAACGACCATTTGCAAACGCCTTAGTTGACTTAACTTAGTTGCCTTAGTTGGCTTATTTCCCTTGATAAGTCCTCATTCCACAGCCTCCACAGCCGGTGGCGAGCAGCTTGCCAACTGGCTGCGTTTGACTCTCACACCGGGGGTTGGTGGCCAGACGCAACGCAAATTGCTTGCCGCGTTCGGCTTGCCCGATGCGGTGTTTGCCGCGAGCCATACTGCGCTATGCGCTGTAGTGGGCGCTAATTTGGCGCAAAGCCTAAAAGAAACGAGCAACCAGCAAGCGATTGAACAAGCCATGGCTTGGGCTGCCCTACCTGAGCAGCATATTCTCACTTTGGCTGATGCAGATTATCCGCAAGCCCTGCTTGAAATCGCTGATCCGCCGACGCTGATTTATGTGCGTGGCAACCTAGCCTTACTCAATCGCCCGGCACTGGCGATTGTTGGCAGCAGAAACCCTACGGCGCAAGGTGTTCAGAACGCAGAGCGCTTCGCCGCGCATCTTGCTGCAGTCGGGCTGGTCGTTGCCAGCGGGCTAGCGTTGGGTATCGACGCAGCCGCACACCAGGGCGCGCTCAAAGCGCAGGGTGCGACGGTGGCGTTCATCGGAACCGGGATTGATCGCATTTACCCTGCGCGCAATCGCGATCTCGCGCTAGAGATTGGTGCCAAGGGCGCGATCATTTCAGAGTTGGCGATCGGTACGCCCGTGACTGCCGCCAATTTTCCGCGTCGTAACCGCCTTATTTCAGGCTTCTCACGCGGTGTACTGGTGGTTGAGGCGGCCACCGAAAGTGGCTCATTGATCACGGCGCGACTGGCTGCTGAGCAAGGGCGAGAGGTTTTTGCGATTCCCGGCTCGATACATTCGCCACAAGCGCGGGGGTGTCACAAGTTGATCCAGCAGGGCGCAAAATTGGTCGAAACGGCGCAAGACATTTTAGAAGAGCTCAGTTGGTGTTCCGCAGAAATTCACCCGGCTGCCACGCCTGCGCTTGGCGAAAATCCAGCTAGTTCAGATACATCGCATGCCCTGCTTGACGCTATGGGCTTTGATCCTTGTCTGTTGGACGAGTTGTCTGAGCGGTGCAACTTGACGGCTGACGCGCTTTCCGTAATGCTCCTCCACCTGGAACTCGCTGGTCGAGTCGCCTCCTTGCCCGGTGGACGTTATCAACGACTGCCGGACGCCTAAACATTAGTCCCTAGTCTTGATCGCTGGTTTCCCATGTTCGATATTCTTGTCCACCTCTTTGAGCAGCGTCGCCACCTTGCTACGCCCAATAAGCTTGCTGCCCTCACCGAGAAGCTCAAAGCGCTTGGTTTTGACGAAAAAAAAACGCTAGCCGCACTCAAGTGGCTGAATGAGATTAAAAGCGCGCGCGTCGCGGAAATTCCTGATAACTGGCGAAATTTGCGTATTTTCACCCCGCAAGAACGTGAAAAATTAGGCTCTGCTAGCATCAATTTCGTTGCCTTTCTTGAGTCTGCCAAAGTCATTACGCCGACGCTGCGCGAGCTAATCATTGAGCGCAGCATGATGTTGGAAGCAAAGTCGGTGCCGCTGAGCCACTTCTCGCTCTGCCACGGTGTGCTGGCGGAAGTGC
>JAZKFR010000015.1:57032-57259 GCA_040386295.1 Pseudomonadota bacterium
CGTCATTTTGACCGTGCTGTGGATGCGCGATCAGTATCTCGAGCCGCTTATTGTCGAAGAGTTGTTGACCGAGTCTGCTTCAGCTGTAGCGCACTAAGCCACACGTCGTTAACTACCGGCTTGGACGCCGCAAGCTGGCTATGGCTATAGCCTTCCCTCAAGCGCTAACTGCGCGCCCTTTCTATGCCCAGTGAATTTGAACTTATTCGTCGCTATTTCACCAAAGC
>JAZKFR010000016.1:0-15114 GCA_040386295.1 Pseudomonadota bacterium
AGGCGTTGGGTGAAGACGTTTATGTTGGTGGCTAGGGCGTTTTCTGCCTCGAGTGCAGTGCTCACTGACTCGTTTATTTTTTTGCTTGGGTCGGCGAGAGGAGGGCATGATTAAGTGGACGTGATGGTCGCAAGCCGGCCTTCAGGCTTGTCTTTGTGGCGCGCTACGGTTGTGCAGAGGTCTTAAACAAGAGCTCTTCGTCTTAGCGCCATAAAATATCGTTTTGTTTTTTTGGATTTTCTGGCTATAATTCCGCCCTTTTTCTGGGTTCGGAAGAGAACACTATGGTTGTTATTCGTCTCGCTCGTGGCGGCGCAAAAAAGCGTCCTTTCTATTACATGGTTGTTGCTGACTCGCGCAATCGGCGCGACGGTCGTTTTATTGAACGCGTCGGCTTCTACAATCCTTTAGCCTCTGGCAAAGAAGAAGGCCTGCGCATTGAAGCAGACCGCTTTAGCTACTGGCAACAACAAGGCGCGCAAGCTTCGCCCACAGTCGCCCGCCTGCTCAAACAAGCGCAAGCCAAAACAGCAGCAGCGGCCTAACAGCCGCCCGCTCTGGCAGCAAAACACCTTTGCCTGCAACAATGAATCGCACAAGGATTCACGCCATGCCTCGGGCGCGCCTGACCTGGGCGCGCTTGTGAGCACAGCTAACAAGGCCTCAGCAGCGCCGTCCCCTCAGTCAATGCTGACGGATCCTGTCAATGATCCTGGCCTCGAGATGGTGGTGCTCGGCAAGATCGTCGGGCCTTACGGAGTGCAAGGCGCGGTGCGCATCCACCCTTTCGCGGACGACCCCTTAAGCTGGGCGAAACTGCCGCAATGGTGGCTAAGCAAAGAAGGCACGGCGGAAAGCACCCTGCCTGAACACTGGCGCGCCAGCAAACTGATCAGTTGTAAGGCACACAACGACTCTCTGATCGCTCGCTTGGAATGCGTGCCCGATCGCGCCAGCTCAGAGAATTTACACGGCATCCTGATTGGCGTACCACGGCACGCACTGCCGGCAACGGCAAAAAATGAATACTACTGGGCCGATTTAATTGGCCTCGACGTCTTCAATAAAGACAATGAACTACTCGGTCAGGTACTGGGTCTGATTGCAACACCGGCCAACGATGTACTGCGCGTTCTACCCGCGCAGATAGACAAGAAGACAAGCACTGCGCAAGAAAAATTAGCTGCCGAGCGCCTGCTTCCTTTTGTCAACAGCGTGGTTTTGGACGTTGATCTGCAGGCCGGTCGCATCAAGGTGGACTGGGGTATCGATTGGTAAAGACGCAGACATCAACCGCAGCAGATCGACCAACGAATTGAAGCAGCAAGACACGCCAGACGAAGCAAAAGCGCTGCAGCCCGAGCGCATGGCCAGCCCGGTGCTGGCAGTGGATGTTATTAGCTTGTTCCCCGAAATGTTCGCGGCCTTAACGCAACAGGGCATCGCAGCACGCGGGCTGAACGCAGGCATCTGGTCAATTCAACACTGGAATCCACGTGATTTCAGCGATAACGCCTACCGTCGCGTCGACGACCGTCCTTACGGCGGCGGACCGGGCATGCTGATGCTGCCAACACCGCTAGCCGCCAGCATTGCTGCGGCAAAGACGAGTCAGCGCCAGGCAGGACGCGCGCGCAGCCAGGTCATTTACCTGTCGCCGCAAGGCACGCCGCTCAGCCATCAACGGGTCATGCAGCTAGCCGAGTGCCAAGCGGGATTGATTTTGCTCTGCGGGCGTTACGAAGGGATCGACGAACGCCTGCTGGAAGAATGCGTTGACGAAGAAATATCGATAGGCGACTTTGTCCTATCAGGCGGTGAAATTCCCGCCATGGCGCTGATCGATGCAATCGTCCGCCAACTGCCTGGCGTCTTAAACGACGCACAGTCAGCGCAACAAGATTCGTTTGTAACGGGCTTGCTCGATTGCCCGCACTACACCCGGCCTGAAGAATACGCAGGTCGGCGGGTGCCAGAGGTTTTGCTCTCTGGTCACCACGAGCAGATTCGTCTGTGGCGGCTACAACAAGCGCTTGGACGAACTTGGCAGCGACGGCCAGAATTATTGGCCAAACGTCTGCTGTCAAAGGAAGAAACGCAACTCCTGGCGCAATTTCAGGAGCAATGCGGTCAGTAAAATAAAACATCCTCGTCTTAATGGCGATATACGGAGTAATCAAAATGAATCTGATTGAGCAGCTGGAACAAGAAGAAATCGCCCGTCTGGGCAAAACGATCCCGGTTTTTGCGCCCGGTGACACCGTCGTTGTCCAAGTCAAAGTCAAAGAAGGCACGCGCGAGCGCTTGCAGGCCTACGAAGGCGTGGTGATTGCCAAACGCAATCGCGGCTTAAACTCGAACTTTGTCGTGCGCAAAATCTCCTCGGGCGAAGGCGTTGAACGTACCTTCCAAACCTATTCCCCCCTAGTCGCCGCGATTGAAGTCAAACGCCGTGGCGACGTGCGCCGCGCCAAGCTCTACTACCTGCGCGAACGCTCTGGCAAATCAGCGCGGATCAAAGAAAAACTGGTGCGCAGAACCACGGCTACTGTGGCCACTACTGCGGCCACTACTACGGCCTAAAGCAACATCAGCCCAAGCCTGGCTTAGCGGCGCTAAAATTTGCCGCTAAGTCAGGTTTGGTGCGAAACAAAAAACGGGGCGAGATCATCAGGATCTCGCCCCGTTTTGCTTAGCCAAAAGACCTCGGCACAATCCGCATGGATTAAGAAATGCTGCACTTGCTGTGCGGCATGAGCACATTGCAAGCGCACGCTAGACCCCGCGACCACCATGTTTGCCGGTATGAGTCTGCGCTTGCAAAAAAAACCCCTCTCCCGCAAGCGGGCGAGGGGTTCAGGCCAGACCATCGCTTGTGCAGAGGTCTGAGCAAAAGGCTTAACGTGCTTCGTCAGGCTGCGCGGCAGAGATGGGTAAATCAACAAAGCTGAAATGGCTTAAACGCTGCGTTCCCGGAAGAAGAGGAGGCAATTCAAGCTGCGAAACTAAACGATCGATCAGGAAAGTAATTTGCGCGTAGGTGAGCGGAGCACTCTTCGTTCTCTGTGCAGGAGGCAAGGGAGCAGAAATCCTCTGCTGCAATTCATACTGCACATTTAACGAAGCGGTCCTATCTGGAAAGGCATTTTGAAAATCAAGCATCATTTCCCTCAGCCCCCACAGAAACTTTAGGGCCATCACTTTGTTAAGAAAGTTCAAATCATCAACGGAGGCGAGGCCGCGATAGTTTAGGTTTTGCGCCCGATTGGGCAAATCAGGATCATTAGCCACAGTAAAAAGCGTTTCACGCAAATCTGGGTCAGCAAGGTACGTGCTCACAATCCAATTACGAAGCTCCTCCGCCCAAGAGAACTCTATGTGTACGTTTTTCTTCGTTTGTACGGGAGCGGGTGTTGCCACCGCTGCGGGAGCATCTGTCGAAGAGCGAGCGCGTAGGTCTGGGCGCTGCTGGCCTGTATGCACGGTTGGCGCTGTACGCAGACGGGTTAGCAGCGCGCGCACATTTTTCATGACTGAACAAATCGATACCTGGCGTTCTCGCGACACAGCTGGCGGGTCATAAGTGGCTTGGGTCTGCCGGCACATTCCTGCCAGCTCAAATCTGAGTCTGTGGATTTGAAACAGCTCATCCAAACCTATCGGCAGTGACTCGCCCTGCTGTTTCAACGCCAACAGCTCCCCAGCGTTCATTTTTGGCTCATTCATGAGGCTCACAAATGCTGTCGCATCTAAATCATCAAAACCAAGCTTTTTCAGTGCCGCAAACTCAGCCTCACCATACTGCAAGGCATTAGCAGGTGCAGGATTAGAGAAAAACGCTCCCCATGTCCCATCCTCCAGTTCAGGGCTGAGCACAAATTCAGGAAGGGTGTGTAGGTATGCATGTGCATCGATGTGGGGGGAACCATTCCCAAAACCCTCGTGGATTAAACGCACAACATGCTTCGCACCTGCAACGGCCTGCTTAATCGCATCATGACTAAGCTGCGGACACTCAGCCCCATCGTCACTAAGCAGCGGGGCAATGCTGTCAGCCAAGCCTTGTTTTACGGCTTCTCGCAACGCTTGCAAGGTCGCAAGGGCTGCGGCATGTTGCGTGTAATCGGCTCTGCCTCGCGCCTTGGTTATCATGCTCGCTTCCAAACGATCTATGCAGAAACTGTAATACTCAGCCAGAACTCTTGCTTCACGTGGCGGGCAGCATGACCATTGTAAAAATGCCTCCCTGTATGCCTGCTCTGGTTTGGCCTTGACTAGCGCTTCCTCAGAACGCCATTCGGTCAGATTGTATACAGCCGGATTTGAAGGCATACCTGCTATCAATAAAGGCCTCGAACCAGGTACGTACAGCTCAACGGCCTGCTCCGCTAGTTGATCAGACCGCGCAGCTGCGCCTGCCACCACACCATTGCCACCTACACCACCGGCTGAATACATCACCACTCCTTGGGTAAAAAATAAAAAAACAAGCGAGCCTCGCGTTTGCTTGGCGGTAAGAACCGATTACTACGTTTCGTTAGTGGTGGAATCTTGCAGAAAGTTCCCGACAAAATCGCTCTGGCACCCTTTTTTTCAGCCCAAGCCTGATCGCTCGAGCATGTCGCGCCGCCGCTAAAACTTGGGTGCGCAGAATCAATCGAGCGGTAGCAACAAGCCATCGCCGCCAGTCTGAGCCTTGCTGGTAAACGAAAAACGGGGCAAGACCATCAGGATCTCGCCCCGCTTTGCTGACCAAGACAGTCAGTTGAACGTGGGCCTGTTGCACCTGGGTTGGCAGGCGCGTTTAGGCTAGCGTAGGTACACGCGCTGATCGTTGTTGAGCGCTCCTATGATGAATTGCTTCATCCGATCACTCAGCGTTCCGATCCGTATCCTTGGCTTAATAAGCTTCTTCGAGACATACGTCACCTGCGACAAACCAGAGTCCACCAGCCAATTTACTAAAAGTCGCTTATCCGCAACACTCAAGGCTTGTAATTGCATTATCAACGGATCAGCTTCTGCAAACTCAATGGCGTAGCTCAACCGAGCCAACTTAACAAGCGCTTTACGTGCTTTGTTGTCGAGATTTACGTTGGGGTTGAAGACGTCATCTCCTAGTGCAACTGGCTCCTCTAGGGGCAAGGCATCCACTTCCGAAAGCCCGCTCGAACCCTGAGAACCCCATTCAATCGGAACCCCATCTAGCGCAAAAGGGTGCGGCGTAGCAAACTCGCCGCCCGAATCGAATTCGAATAATTCGCTGTGGACTGGTGACGCAGGCACAGGAAAGGGAGCAACCTCCTCTTCATGGCTTTGTGCTGTAAACACAGGCTGCAGCGCCGTAGGTGTTGTAGCCGCTCGCGCTTCGGAGCGCGCTTGCATAAGCTGCTTGTGTAGCTCAATTATCTGCGCTGTGAGGGCACGGTCAGTTCCAAGCATTTGAAACGCCAGCACCCCCGTCGCGCGAATCACGATGTTCATGATGGCGTCAATCTTCTTTCTGGAGAGGGCTTGCACAGCACCCGAACCACCGTCCACTAACCATGGATTTTGCTCATCGAGCACGGTTTTAATCTGCTGCCTTAGTCTTTTAATTGGGTAAAGCTCAGGCCAAAAGGAATGGGCACGCTGAGTACTGTTTGCCTGGCTCGACTCAGCATGCTCACGCTGCAATAAATTGCGCGTTTCTATCGTCGATAAATGCTGCATATAGAGTACGAACAATTTTGATTCAAGCTGAGTCAACCCAAGTTTTTGCACAGCGTTCTCCTCGGCTCCGCAATAAACGCGAGCACTGTCAGTAGGCTCTGGATCAGCGTAGTAGTCGGGCGAGCCTCTCGCGGCAAGCACTTCACGCGGAACTTTGCGCAGCAGACTCTTTTCAAACGTAGTGAGTCCATGATTATCCTCACGCTTTTGCAGCGTGTGGATGGCAACGCACAGCAGATTCTGAATCGTCCTCGAAGAAAGATTCCGCACATTAAAGTTTCGCTCCCCGTCCGCCATTGCTATCTGCCAATGTCCCAGCGTCAGCGCCATTTCTTGCCTAAATGCGTGTGCTGTTGTTAGCTCTTGCGGAAAATTCTGGCACGCACACGAACTCGCCTCAAAGGTGTATTGCAGCAAATACCAGGCGAATAATTTGGCCTCGTCTGGATTAAAGCCTTGCGCCTGTAAAAGCTCTTCGTTCAACAGTTGATCAGGGGCAATGCCGCTGTTTGTCGCCTCTTCACACAAGACCTTGAACACAGCAGCATCAAGCTCCGTTATCGTCCCAATGTAATCAGCAGCCTCTAGCTCTAAGCGAGCCGTTGACACTGCTTGCAGCTCCACTGCGTAACTAAGGCAAACAGGAACACCCCCCGAACCCACTATCGAATGCTGCATACCTATCTCACTTCCAAAAATAAAATCAGCATCAAAAGAACGCGCGTTGATCGCGTTTCATTGGCTGCCAAAAGTTCTAACAATGTTCAAAAGAACCTAAAAAATCGATCTCAAAGATTGATCAATACCCTGTATTAGTCACAACAGCAAAGAGAAAGTTCCCATCCTTCGCGCGCTCACTGCGCTTATGACGCAGGCAAAACAGCGGAAATTCACTTTATCTACGCTGGCTTAAATTAAGATGCCGCTATCTGAATTTTGCCAAATTTCTCATTGAGTTGCCTATGTCGTTGTTGAATACCGCTATGCCCATACAAGGCGTGCTAGCAGCTTACGAGCATTTACTCGCCCAGCGTGGTTTTACAGCAGACGCAGCCCAAAACGCGGCGGCGGCACGTTTAGAGCTATTGCACAGCGCGCTACTGCGCTTTAAAGCAGCGCGTCAGGCGCACATACGGCGTATTTTTTTGCCGCCTGCGCTACCGCGTGGTGTTTATCTGTGGGGCGGCGTCGGGCGTGGCAAAAGTTTTTTGATGGATTGCTTTTATGAGAGCGTGCCTTATCGACGCAAACGGCGTATTCATTTCCATGCGTTTATGCAGGAGGTGCATGCCCAGCTCAAGGCGCTAAAAGGCGAAGCGGATCCCCTGCTCAAGCTCGCCGCGCAAATCGCGCACGCCCTGCGCCTGTTGTGTTTGGATGAATTTCATATCGCCGACATCGCCGACGCAATGCTGATTGGCCGCTTGCTTGAAGCTTTGTTTGCGCGCGGTGTCATCTTAGTCATGACCTCAAATTATGCGCCGCAGCAACTTTATCCAAACGGCCTGCAACGCGAGCGTTTTTTGCCGACGATTGCCTTGCTCGAAGCCCATTTGGATCAGCTGAGAATCGATGCTGGCGTCGATTATCGTTTGCGCAGCTTGACTCAGCTCGATGTTTTTCGTTATCCGGCAGACGCGGCTGCCGAGGCCAGCTTGGCTGAATCTTTCGCCTCGCTCGCGGGTGAGCAGGCGCAATTCGGCACGGTATTACACGTGCTTGGGCGCGACATTCCAACGCGTGGCCAGGGCAACGGCGTTATTTGGTTTGATTTCAACAGCCTGTGCGCCGGCCCGCGCGCGCAGACTGATTACCTGGAAATAGCGCGCCGCTATCCGCGCGTCTTGCTATCAGGCATTCCGCGTATGTCGGAAACGATGTCGGCGGAGGCACGGCGCTTTACTTGGCTGGTGGATATTTTTTACGACCATAAGGTCAAGCTGATCGCCACCGCAGCAGCAGCGCCAGAAGCGCTGTATGTTACGGGCATACAGGCAAGCGAATTTTGTCGTACCAGCAGTCGTTTGAACGAAATGCGTTCAGCCGTTTATTTGGCTTTGCCGCATCTGCCACAGCTTGCAGCGATGACACAAGCTATGCAGCCGCAGCCCACACAAACGATGCTCGATCCGCTGCTTTGAAGCAAGATTTTTGCGAAGGAATCTGCCGTGCCGACGCACCCGCTCACGCTTGATTTAAGCAATACACCCGCACTGCGCTCAGCACACACTGCACGGCTACAGCCAGCAGCGCTGACCTTGTGGCTCACTGGCCTGAGCGGCGCGGGCAAATCAACTTTAGCTGACGCACTGGCGCAATCTTTATTGGCGTCTGGTCGGGCTTGTTATGTTTTAGATGGCGATCAGATGCGGCAAGGCTTGAATAACAATCTAGGGTTTTCCGCCACAGATCGCCGTGAAAACATTCGGCGCGTCGCCGAAGTCGCGCGTTTGATGAACGCAGCAGGATTGATCGTGATCACGGCATTGATCTCACCGTCTGCGCTTGACCGCGCTATGGCCAAAGAAATTATTGGCGCAGCTTGTTTCCGCGAAGTCTTTATCAGCACGGCGCTCAGCGTATGCGAGTCACGCGATGTCAAAGGCTTGTACCAGCAAGCACGCGCTGGCAAGTTGCTTGAATTCACCGGCATTTCAGCGCCTTATGAAACGCCTACACAGCCTGATTTGGTGCTCGACACTGCCACGCACAGCGTAGAAAATGCCGTGCTCGCTTTGCAGCAACTGCTTGTTCATGATGCCGCTTAAACTCAACATTGCCGTGCGCTCAGTGCGTCGCAAACCTGCCCATCAACGCGCGACACCTTGCGCAATTCCGCCGCATCTAGGCTAGAAATAAACAAAATGCCCAGCGTCGCGACCCATACAGAAGCCGAACTAGCCAGAATCAACCGCCAGCGGGTCTTGCGCTATCTGTTCTCGCGCAAACTACTGCTGGTGCTTGTGCTATGGCTGATCAGTGCTTGGTTGTTGGCCAACAGCTTAATAGAACAACGTGGGGTAGAGGCCGTCAACCGCGCCAAGGTGCGCGCGCAAACCACCGCCGCTGCGCTGGTGTTGGGGATAGAAAATACGGTCTCGGTGCTACACGGCATTCCGCAGCTGATCAGTCGTAACGCAGCGCTGCACCAGGCTTTGCAAACACTGGCAAGAAAAGGTGCGCTGACGGAGAACAAACGGGCTGAGCTGAATTTGCTGCTGTCCGATTCGCTTAAACACTTTGGCGTCATCAGCGCCGCTTGGTTGATCACACCGTCAGGCACCGGCATCGCCACCAGTGGCCATGCCTGGACGCTCGGTTTGGCAGGTGTGCAAGCGACCAATCAAGCTTATTTTCAAGCGGCAATCACCGGCCAATCGGGGCAAAAATTCTTGCTCGCCCAAGACGGCAGCGCGCCAGGGCTCTACTTTTTTGCGCCCATTTTCGATCAGAAAACAAATAAGTTAATCGCTAGCGTCGTTACCAAAGTTGATATTCGCTCTTTATCGCCGTGGGCAAGCCTGGCCGAGATTTACCTCACGGATCGTTATGGGGTGATTATTTTTGCGAGCAATAAAGCACTCGAAATGCGCACGGTTCCCGGTGCTAGCGTCGAGCAACTCAGCCCAGCTGAACAACTCAGTCGTTATCAAAGAATCCATTTTAACCGGCTCAATATCCGCGCCTGGGAGGACAGTCGCTTACCCATACTGAAGCGCTTTGAAGGCGAAGCGATGCCCGTCTTGATTCAGCAAAGCAGTCTGGCCGACGGAGCACTCAGCATTAGCCTAATCCAGGCCGTTCCGGCCATCGCCATGCTCAACTGGGATCGCTGGCGTTGGTTCTTTTTGCTCGCGACGCTAGGCAGCTTGTTGATCGCCGTTGCAGCAGGGTTTTTAGCGTACATCCGGGGCATGCGCCATGTGCAAAACGCGCTTTGGGCGCAGCAAGAGCAACTACGTGAAGCGCAGAGAATTGCCCACATCGGTAGTTGGCAACGCGATTTGCGTAATAACTTGGTCGAATGCTCGGAAGAAGCGCTGACCATTTTTGGCGGCACGCACGCCGCTAGCCCGGTCATTGACTACGCCACGTTCATGGCACGTTTGCACCCAGAAGATCGCGAGCGCGTGCGTCAAACGGCAAACACCGTGATTGAGCTGGGCACCGACTACGACGTGCAATACCGTGTGATGTTGCCAAATTCTGCGATTCGCCACGTACATTCGCGCGGCAAGGTTACTTACGACGCCACAGGAAAAGCCTTGGCGATTGTCGGCACCGTGCAAGACATCTCGGCACGCGTTGCTGCAGAAAATCTGATTCGTCATAACGAACAAACCTTGCGCACGGCGATTGACGCCATCGATGAAGCTTTTGTGTTGTACGACGCACAAGATCGCTTGGTTTTTTGTAACGAAAAATTCAGGCAGATTTACAAACTGTCGGCAGATTTATTGGTGCCGGGCGAGAGCTTTAGCAGCATCGTGCGGCGGGGGATAGAACGAGGGCAGTATCCGGCTGCGCTTGGCCGCGCCGAAGCTTGGTTACGCGAGCGGATTACCCAGCATCAGCGGGCGCAGACCAACATCGAACAAGCGCTGCCGGATGGTCGCTGGTTACGCACAGTGGAGCGTAAAACGCCGAGCGGCTACATCGTAGGTTTTCGTGTGGACATCACCGAATTGAAGCAGGCAAAAGAAGCCGCTGAAGCGGCGAACCAGGCCAAGGGCGAGTTTTTGGCCAATATGAGCCACGAGATTCGCACACCGATGAACGGCATTCTCGGCATGAACGAGCTGTTGTTACAAACCGATTTGGACGAAGGACAACGCGAGTACGCCGAGATTGTGAAACATAGCGCGCAATCTTTGCTTGGCCTGATCAACGATATTCTCGATTTTTCTAAAATCGACGCGGGGAAACTTGAGCTTGAGCGGATTGATTTTGACCTGCGTGCGCTGATCGACAATGTGGGCGATTTTTTCTCACTCTGGGCTGCAGAAAAAAATATCGATTTAGTTTGCCTGGTCGAATCTTCCGTTCCGCGTCACTTAAACGGAGACCCGGGACGTTTGCGCCAAATCTTGCTTAACTTAGTCGGCAACGCGATCAAGTTCACCGCCGTCGGCGAAGTGACGCTGAGCTTATCGCTGGTCGCAGCACCGCAAATCAAGGCCGAATCTGACTGCGCAAAAGTAGCGCTGCGCATCATCGTCAGCGATACCGGCATCGGCATTGCTGAAGAAAAAATAGGCATTTTGTTCTCCCCCTTTACCCAAGCCGATGCCTCAACGACCAGGGAGTACGGGGGAACCGGCTTAGGTTTGTCGATTGCACGACGCTTGGTTGAGCTGATGGGCGGACACATCGGCGTAGAAAGCAAACTCGGCCAAGGCACGCGCTTTAGTTTGCACCTGCCTTATGCGCAGGCAAACCAGGCTCTAGAGAGCTATTTCCCACAGAAGCTGGTGCGCTTTGAGGGCAAGTGTGTACTCATCGTCGATGACAGCGTCAGCAACGGCTACTTGCTGACGCAAACGCTCTCAGCGTGGCAATGCGCGGTGTTGTGCTGCGTCAGCGGCGCCGAGGCTTTGTCTGTGTTAGCCAAAGCACAGCAGGAACAATGCACGATTGATCTGATTCTGATCGATATGCAAATGCCTGTGATGGACGGTGAAACGCTGGCGGCACAGATCAGACAATCGACACTTTGGTCGTCTGTTCCCCTCGTCGCGCTAACGCACAGAGTCACGCGCGGCAACACGCAACGCTTTACGCAAGCCGGCTTCTGCGGCTATCTGAACAAACCGATCACGATTGATCACTTGCAACGTATTCTGGAGCGCGTTTTTGCCTCGCCCCAAGCCAATTCAATCAATCCGACCAATCCAATCAATCCGACCAGCACAAACACTCAAACAAAGGCAGAACCATGAGTTATTTCAAACACCACGTTTTTTTCTGCTGCAATCAACGCGCAGCAGGCGAGGCTTGCTGCAACGATCAAGGCGCCAGCAGCTTGCAAGCCTACGCCAAGGAGCGCGTGAAACAGCTCAAACTCAACGGCGCCGGTCAGGTACGGATCAATAAAGCAGGCTGTCTGGATCGCTGCAACGAGGGCCCTATCCTCGTCGTCTATCCAGAAGGTGTTTGGTACACCTATGTGGATCAGGAAGATATAGACGAGATTATTGAAGAGCATTTAGTCCATGGCCGCGTTGTCCAGCGCCTAGCCCAGTAAAAAATGCAAAGCAGACTATGAAAATCAACGAAGAAAAAGTACTGCTCGCAGGTCAAGTCGGTGTCATCGAGACGCTGATTGATCTGATCGATCAGCCCGAAAGCCCGCGCGGGATCGCCCTGGTGACGCATCCTCACCCGCTGTTTGGCGGGGCGAATAGCAACAAGGTAACGCAAACTTTGGCGCACACCTTCGCACGCCTAGGCTATGTCGCACTACGTCCGAACTTTCGCGGCGTTGGGGCGAGCGCGGGGACACACGATGAAGGCGATGGCGAAACGGAGGACATGCTGTTGGTGCTGGCCGCAGCGAGAGAAAGATACGGCGATCTACCCGTCGCATTGGCCGGTTTTTCCTTCGGTGCTTATGTGCAAACACGTGTCGCCCAACAGCTGTTGAGTCAAGGCCGGGCGGCGCAAGGCTTGGTCTTAGTCGGCACGGCTGCCGGCCACGTTGAAGGCGCGCGTCACTACGCAACCGAGGCGGTCGGCCACGATGCGCTGGTCATTCACGGCTCTGCCGATAGCACGGTGCCGCTGGCGAATGTGCTCGCTTGGGCACAACCCCTGGAGCTTCCGGTAATCGTGGTGCCCGGCGCGGATCACTTTTTTCACCGTCGGCTGCATATCCTCAAACGCATCGTCAATACCGCTTGGCGCCATTGATGCGCTGAACTACTCGCCCGCTATTGTTCAGCGCTCTGGCAGGGCAGCCTGTGACTAAAACCTAGCCTCAGCCCGCGAGATCCTGGCTGCGCTCACGCCGGCGGTAGTAACGCCAGGTCAATAAAAATACCGCACTGATCAGCACCAAAGCCAGCGCCAACGGCCACAGCACGGGATGGTTCCAAGCTTGGCGCTGGCGCGCGCGCTCGGCGACGTCGATGCGTTGATACTTCAAGATATTGTTGCCAACGTCTGTTGGTTTTCGGTTGTACAACCAGGCGTGACCGAGCGTGTAGCTCTTCGGATGAAAACCAAAAATCCACGGCGCGTCTTTTTGCAGCAAGTGCGTCGCTTGTTGAATCAAGGCTAGGCGTTCGCGTCCTTGCTGGCCGCTACTGTCTTTGTCTTTCAGTTGCGCGAACAAGCGATCGAATTCTGGATTGGCGTAATTAGACGTGTTCTCGCCGCCCTGTTTGACCTTGCTTTCGGCGCTGTTGAGGAGAAAGAAAAAATTCTCCGGGTCAGGGTAATCGGCGTTCCAGCCCAGGTAGTAGAGCTGAACCGCACCTTTGCGTATTTTTTCTTGGAAACGGTTGAAATCCGTCGAGCGCACGACGAGCTGGATGTCGAGTTTGGCGAATTGACGGGTCAGCCAATCCAGACGCGATTTATCGCCCATTCCGGCACTCGTGGTGTCGAGGTTGAGCACCAACGGTTCGCCGCTTTTATGGTGACGTCCATTTGGCCAACCGGCTTTCGCCAGCAAGGCTTTGGCCAAAGCAATCGGCTTGCGCCGCACCTGGCCTTCGTGCAGCTCGTACACCACGGGGTTGATCACAGGCGTGCTTGCACTGGGGTCTTGATAACCAAAAATACCAGGTGGAATCGGACTCATCGCGGGCACGCCACGGCCATTCATAAAAATCGAAATGAACTCTTCTTGATCGACGGCGATCGATAAAGCTTGCCGTAGCTGCTTGGCTTGCTCGGAAAGCCCCCCGACCACTGGATCGAGCATATTGAAACCCATGTAATAGGTCGAAGGCCGAACGCTGGTGAGCAAGCGGATGTTCTTGGCGCGCATGTCTTCGCTGAGTTGCACATCGCCCTCGAGGTTTAGCCGAATCGCCTGGTCAAAGCTATCGGACGAAATTCCCGAGGCATCGTAATAGCCCTGAAGAAATTTGCTCCAGTAGGGAATGCTTTCGCGTTCGCGCGAAAAAACCGCCTGCTCGATGAAGGGCAATGCCTGGCCACAGTCGTCGAGCAGCCCTGCCGCCAAATCTTCAGCCTCACCGGTACACGGATACTGTTCGCCATGAAAATTCGGGTTACGACTGAGCACAATGCGGCTGTTTGGATCGTTCTGCGTGAGGGCAAACGGGCCGGTGCCGACGGGATACTGGTCAAGCGTCAGGTTTTTTTCAATGAGCGCCGCCTGGCTGTAAAAACGGTCGACTGCACGCGGCAAGGGTGCGAAAAAAGGCATCGCCAGCCAATACATAAATTGCGGATATTTACCGCGAATTTTGATGCGGTAGTGGTAGCGATCAATTCGTGTCACGCCGCTGAGCGCGAACTGATCAAGGTCAAGCCAAGCACCGGACGGCAAGGCTTTGCGCGCAGTTTGCAGCGCCTCGCCTAGCTCTTTTAGGCCGACGATGCGCTCAGCCATCATGCCGAAAATAGGTGAGTGCAAACCAGGATGCGCCAGGCGCTTTATTTGATAGAGATAGTCGTCGGCCTGCAGTTCGTGCGTCCCCTGCTGCGCAAAATCAGCCGGGCGCTCAATGCCTTTGAGCTGCTCCGCCGTCAGCGCTTGGTATCGCGGCTGAGCTTGCGCATCTAGGGCAAAAGCCGGGTGCTCGGCGTAATAAATCCCCGGCTTGATGTGGAGGTCATAAACGCTGTACGCAATCGACTCCAGCGGCGCATCGTCGGCGAGTGGACGCTCAGCGGCGTCGTAATAACGCACGACCGGCAATGCGCTAGCCGTCGCCGGAATCAGGGTGTAGGGGCGTTTAAGGTAGTGGTACTGCAAAGGCGGCTCGTAAATCTGTGCCGTAAAAGTGATTTCGTCTTCAGTGTAAGACTGTGCTGGATCAAGGTGTTTTGGCCGCTCAGTGAACGCAGCGTAGTAAATGTTTTGGCCGCGCTCGTGGCTCGGATAAGGCTCGTTCTGCTGGCTGTTACAGGCAGACAAGCTGAGTAGCAGGATGGAAAGCGTGCTGCAAAGACCTCTGCACAACCGACTAGGTGCACACTGACCAGCATCATTCCCTCTCCCACCTGTGGGAGAGGGGAAGGCAAGCGTTGGGTGAAGACGTTTATGTTGGTGGCTAGGGGATTTTCTGCTTCACCTGGGGTGATCACTGATTCGTTCATTTTTTTGCTTGGATGGGCGTGAGGAGGGCGTGATTAAGTCGGCGTGAATGGGCGCAAGCCGCTCTTCAGGCTTGTCTTTGTGGCGCGCTACGGTTGTGCAGAGGTCTT
>JAZKFR010000017.1:0-14622 GCA_040386295.1 Pseudomonadota bacterium
CTTAATGCTTATGATCGTATCGAAATGAACTGGTTGCTGCCCGAAAATTTAGCCGATGCTTTACCGCACGAAGCGGCACAAATAGAGCGTTTGCGCCGTAGCGCACTCGATCTGTTTCAGCGTCACGGTTACGAACAAATCATGCCGCCTTTGCTCGAATACCTAGACGCACTGCTGACGGGCTCTGGCTCCGATCTCAAACTACGAACCTTTAAATTAGTCGATCAGATTTCTGGCCGCACGCTCGGTGTGCGTGCCGACATTACGCCGCAAGCTGCGCGGATTGACGCACAACTGCTCAACCGGCCAGGTGTCACGCGTTTGTGTTATTGCGATAGCGTGCTGCACACACTGCCCGCCACGCAAGTCGCCAGCCGCGAGCCAATCCAGCTCGGCATTGAGCTATACGCTTACGCCGGGGTGGCCGCTGACATCGAGGTCATTCGATTGCTTGCGGCAACGCTCAAACATCTAGGCGCGCCCGCCGCACGTATTGACATCGGCCATGTGGGTGTTTTTTGCGCGCTTGCCGAAGCGCTAGCGCTGAGTGTTGATGACGAAGCAAAACTGCTGCAACTGCTACAAAGCAAGGATCTGCCGACTTTGCAAACGCACTGTGCCGAGTACGCCGAACCTTATCGTTCGGCACTGTTACTCTTACCTCAGCTTTATGGTGATGCCGAAGAAGTCTTAACGCGCGCGCAACAGGAGCTGCCTGCTCTAGCAAAGATCAGCGGCGCGCTAGCTGCGTTAAACGCCTTATCTAAGGCCATGCCGAATCTGCCGCTGTCTTTTGATCTTGCCGATTTACGCGGTTACCACTATCACAACGGCGTTGTTTTTGCTGCTTACTACCCGAACTTCCCCAGTGCCATCGCGCGCGGCGGACGCTACGACGGGGTTGGTAAAACCTTTGGGCGTGACCGCGCAGCGACCGGTTTCTCAATGGATTTACGCGAAATCGCGCGTTTAGCCCCCATGCCATTACTCAACACAGGTATTGTCGCCCCCTACGCCGAACACGATTCGCTTCTGGGCGAACTGATCAACAGCTTGCGTGCACAAGGTGAACGCGTAATCGAATTATTACCAGACGAACAACACCTCGAACATCCGCAGTGCAACCGCCGTATTACTTCGTCTAACGGCCAGTGGATCATCCAAGAAATCAATTAGACCTAAGCAAACATGAGCAAAAAAACAGCTAAAAACGTCGTCGTCGTCGGGACGCAATGGGGCGATGAGGGCAAAGGCAAGATCGTCGACTGGTTGACCGATCACGCGCAAGGGGTAGTTCGCTTTCAAGGCGGACACAACGCAGGCCATACCCTACTCATCGGCAAACAAGAATACAAACTCAACCTGGTTCCTTCGGGGATCATCCGTCAAGACGTGGAATGCTTCATAGGCAACGGTGTGGTGCTAGACATCCATCATTTGCTCGCGGAAATAAACGGCTTGGAAGCGGGCGGCATCGAGGTGCGTTCACGGCTGAAAATCAGCCCAGGCTGTCCTTTGATCCTGGCTTACCACTCAGCACTCGACCATGCGCGCGAAGCAGCTAAGTGTCGCGATAGCAAAATTGGCACGACGGGTAAGGGAATTGGACCGGCCTACGAAGACAAAATAGCGCGCCGCGCTTTACGCGTGTACGACCTCTTCTACCCTCAGCGTTTTGCCGAGAAACTGAGGGAAAACGTCGACTACCACAATTTTGTCTTGACCGGTTTTCTCGGTGCAAAAGCAGTCGACTACGAGGCTATTTTGGCGCAGGCCATGGCCGATGCCGAAGCGATCAAACCGATGGTGACCGATGTTTCGGCCGCGCTGTACGCCGCCAACCAAGCGGGGAAAAATCTTCTATTTGAAGGCGCGCAAGGTAGCTTGCTCGATATCGATCACGGCACTTACCCGTTTGTCACCTCGTCCAATTGCGTGGCGGGGCAGGCCGCTGCCGGCTCGGGTGTTGGGCCGGGCATGCTGCATTATGTTCTGGGCATTACCAAGGCCTACTGCACCCGCGTTGGGGGGGGGCCGTTCCCGAGCGAGCTAGACATTGAAACAGTCGGTCTGCCGGGACATCAAATGTCGCAGAAAGGCCGTGAGTTTGGCACCGTCACCGGACGTAAGCGCCGCTGTGGCTGGCTCGATATTGCGGCGCTCAAACGTTCTATCCAAATCAACGGCGTCAGCGGCTTGTGCATCACCAAACTCGACGTACTCGACGGACTGGCCGAGTTAAAAATCTGCACCGGCTATCGCCTAAAAGGCGAAGACGTCGGCTTATTGCCCATGGGTTCAGACGAAGTTTCAGCGTGCGAGCCAATCCTTGAAAGCATGCCCGGTTGGAGTGAAAACACCTTTGGTGTCAACAAACTCGAAGCTTTGCCAGCGGCAGCGCGCGCTTATTTGGCGCGGATTGAAGCTTTGTGCGAGATTCCGATTGATCTCGTCTCGTCAGGCCCTGAGCGCGACGAAACCATTTTGCGTAGACATCCGTTTGCTTAAAACCAAGCTTGCTGTTTGAGCAGCGCTGCTACTAGAGAACTGAGCGCCAAGCAAAGTCAAGACAGTTCGCTTGGCGTTTATGCTTTTTTAGTTGCTTCTTAGTTGGCTCTTAGTTGGCTCTTACTCGATCGCCGCTGAGCCATTACCGTCTGCACTGTCTGAGCCAACAAGCATCAAACAGCATCAAACGCTTGCCAGCGCGTCCGCCCAGCAATTAGGGGTCTCGTACAGGCGCACTCGCCGCAAACTCAGGTGCCGCCCATAAACCCCTCGGTAAACCGGATCGAGCACCTTGAACGCCAGTTGCGCCAGATTCTCCGCAGTCGGTACGCAGTCGAGCAAAACCGTGTTGTGGTCGGGCAAAGACTGTAAGAATCGAACAATCGTTTCGTCGCCGCGATAAACCAAAAAAGCGTGATCCCACACATCGACGATATGAATTTTGGCCAAACGTTTAAGCTCAGAAAAATCCATCACCATGCCATTTTCTGGATCACCGTCATGCTGCACAAGCTCGCCTTGCAGGCTAATCTCAAGCGCATAACGATGGCCGTGCAAATGACGACACTGGCTTTGATGATCAGGAATGCGGTGGCCTGCGTCAAACTCAAGGCGGCGGGTAATCAGCATAGTCAGCGTTGGGTGGCAAAAGAAAAGGAGCGCGATTATACACTGCGTAGCGTGCTGCCATGAACGACACGGACGGCCAAAACCCAGCAGAAAACGAGCCCTCCATGATGCTCAGTAGTAACGAGCATAGTCGTGATAGCGCCGGGTTGACCTACGTCTATCCCGTCGTTTCACGCCGCGCGGGGGGCGTTTCAATCGGCATCAATTTGAATATCAACAACGCCTGCAATTGGGCCTGCGTTTATTGCCAGGTGCCCAATCTGACGCGCGGCGGCCCGCCACCGATCGACCTTGAACAGCTGAGCGATGAGTTGCGCTGTTTTCTACGTAGCGTCCTCGAGGGTGATTTTTTGCTGCGTCATGTTCCTGCCGAGGCGCGCCGTTTGATGGATGTCGCTTTTTCGGGTAATGGCGAACCAACCAGTGCGCGCGAATTTAGCCAAGCGGTAGAACGAGTTGAGCAAATACTGCGCGAATTTTCTTTGCTCGACAGCCTCAAACTGCGTTTGATTACGAACGGCAGCCTGCTGCATCGCAGTACGGTGCGCCAAGGCATCGCCAGAATCGGCAAACTCAACGGTGAGGTCTGGTTCAAGATTGACCGCACCACGGCCAGCGGCATCGCCGCAGTCAACGCGGTGCAAGTCAAACCAGAACAGGTGAAACGCTCACTTTTAAGCTGCGCAAAACGGGCGCCAACGTGGGTGCAAAGCTGTTACTTCGCGATCGATGGTGCGGAAAACAGCGAGGCGGAGCGCGCGAGCTATATCGAATTCATACGCTCGGTGCGGCATGAGATACAAGGCGTACTGCTCTACGGCCTGGCGCGCCCTTCTTTGCAGCCGCAAGCAAGCCGTCTGAGCAGGCTGTCGCAAGAAGCTTTTCAAGCCTTTGCACACAGAATTAGCGAAGAAGCTGAGGTCCTCGTTTTAGCCAATCCTTGATTAACGTGCTTTGATTGGAAACAGCAAGACAGAGCCAGCCGACTTGAACAGTTCTTGCGCTTTTTCAGCTTGAACCAGCGTGCTTTGTACTGCCCTGAAGCTCTACGCCATCCGTTGGCTGCGCGTGTTTCGTGGCAGTATTAGGTGAACTTCGTTGCTGCCCAGCCGCTGCGAGGCTGCTAGGTACACAGACGCTGCAAGCAGTGGCCATCGATAAGGAATTAGCATGTCTGAAGAATTAAGTTCTGCCCATTTTGTCTCTTGGTTTCGCTCGGTTGCGCCTTACGTCAATTTGTTTCGTGGCAAAACTTTTGTCATTGCTTTTGGCGGCAAAGCCATCTCAGGACCGCTCGCGCGAACTCTGGCTTACGACGTTAATTTGCTGGCGGCGCTCGGCGTTCGCTTGGTTTTGGTGCACGGCGCACGCCCCCAGATTGAGGAAGCTTTGCGTGAAAAAGGCCTGGAAGCGCCGTATCACAGCCATTACCGCATCACCGATGCAGCAGCATTGGATTGTGTCATCGACGCTGTGGGCAGCGTTTATCTTGAGATTGAGGCGCTGCTGTCACAGGGGCTGCCCGATACGCCGATGGCGAACAGTAGAATTCGCGTGGTCGGCGGCAATTTCATTACCGCCAAGCCCGTCGGCGTCCTTGAAGGCGTCGATATGCACTACGCCGGTCAAGTACGCAAAATCGATAGCGAGGGCATTCGCGCGCAATTAGGCATAGGTAATATCGTTTTACTGTCGTGCATAGGAACAAGTCCGACTGGTGAGATTTTCAACCTCGCGATGGAAGAAGTCGCTGAGTCGACGGCGACGATTTTGAGCGCAGACAAGTTGATTTTTCTCACCGATAGCCCAGGCTTGGTCGATGCCGAGGGGCAGTTGCTCGACGAGCTGACCGCAGACGCAGCGGATAAATTGATCAACTCAGGTGAGCTCTTATCAACCGACTTAAAACGCTATCTGCCCTGCGCGGTACGCGCCAGTCGAGCCGGGGTTGGACGGGTTCATTTAATTAGCTACGACGAGGATGGCACTTTGCTACGCGAGCTTTTCTCGCGCGACGGGGTGGGCACCATCATTACGCGCGAATCGCTGGAGCAGCTACGCGATGCCCGGCCGGATGACATTAGCGGGCTGGTCGCCTTGATCGAACCTTTGGAAGAAAACGGAAGCTTGGTGCGCCGCTCACGCGAGTTGCTCGAACGCGAAATTAGCCGTTTTTCAGTCGTCGAACACGACGGCATGATCGTCGGTTGCGCTGCGCTTTATCCCTACAGCGACGAACAGGCTGAGCTGGCGTGCATGGCAGTGCACCCAAACTATAGACGCTGGGGTTATGGCGAGCAGTTGATGAAGCAGATCGAGGTGCGCGCGCGCAGCAGTGGGGTCAAACGCTTATTCGTCCTGACCACCGTCACCGGCTATTGGTTCAAGGAACGCGGCTTCACCGAGCGCCCCGTGAGCGAACTACCGACTGAGAAGCGCTTGCTATACAACTTGCAGCGGCGCTCAAAGGTTTTGATCAAGACTTTGTAACGACTTCGCGCAGTACCAAAGTTTGGCTTTGCTGCACACCCTTGTTCAGGCCGCTTGGGCGTACAGCAGAGGCTTGCGCCTACGCAGACGACGAAGGCTGCGAAGGCTGCACTAAGCAGATTCTCGTTAGCTACGAATCTGCCCACTGCCTAGAACGATCCATTTTTGACTGGTCAATCCCTCAAGACCCACCGGGCCACGGGCGTGGATTTTGTCGGTTGAAATGCCGATTTCCGCGCCGAGTCCGTATTCAAAGCCATCGGCAAAACGCGTAGACGCGTTGATCATGACCGAAGCGGAATCGACTTCGCGCAGAAAGCGCATGGCGGCGCTGTAGTTTTCGCTGATGATCGCGTCGGTATGGTGCGAGCCGTAGTGGTTGATATGCGTGATCGCCTCGTCGAGACCCGACACCACTTTGATCGAAATAATCGGCGCCAAAAACTCACTCGCGTAATCGTCTTCGGACGCTTTTTTGGCGTCGGCAATCAGGGCTTGCGTTTCAGCGCAAGCACGCATTTCAACGCCTTTTGCGCGCAGCATAGCGGCAATCGACGGCAGCTGTTGCGCTGCGACAGAACGCGCGATGAGCAAGGATTCAGTGGTGTTGCAGGTGCCATAGCGCTGAGTTTTAGCGTTTTCGACGATACGCAGCGCTTGCTCAGGGTTCGCCGCATCGTCGATGTACACATGGCAATTGCCGTCCAAATGTTGAATCATCGGAATGCGCGCCTCGGCGAGTAAGCGGCTGATCAAGCCTTTGCCTCCGCGCGGAACGAGCACGTCGATGTACTCGCGCAGGGTAATCAGATGACCGACCAGCGCACGATCTGTGTTGTCAATCACCTGAACCACCGTCGGCGGCAAACCCGCGCTCGCGAGTCCTTCTTGCACGCAAAGGGCAATCGCTTGATTGCTGCGAATGGCTTCGGAACCACCGCGCAAAATTGCCGCATTACCGGATTTAAGACACAAGGCAGCGGCATCCACAGTGACGTTCGGACGTGCTTCGTAAATGATGCCGACAACCCCCAGCGGCACACGCATTTTGCCCACCTGAATGCCACTCGGACGAAACTTGAGCTCGCTGATTTCGCCCACCGGATCGGCTAAAGCGGCAATTTGCTCGACGCCTATCGCCATGCTGACAATGCTTTTTTCGTTCAAGCTCAAACGATCGAGCAGCGCCGGCTCTAGGCCGGCTGCGCGTGCGGCGGCTACATCAGCCTGATTCGCCTGCAGCAAAGCCGGCGCCTCGCGACGCACGGCGCCGGCAATGGCAAGCAGGGCTTGATTCTTAGTCTGACTATCAGCGCGGGCGATGGCGCTGGCGGCAATACGGGCTTGTTGACCGATCAGCTTGGCTTCTTGGCTGAGCTTGCTTGCGACAGAGTTCATACGGGCTCTCTTTGCTGTGTTGTTTGACGCTCTTGAAACATTCCGCTCTTGAAAATATTTTTGTGTGCGCTGCGGCTTTATCTCTCAAGGACAAGAGCGCTGAAATAAGCGAACCGAGCAAACGGCAGAATGATGTAGCCAGTGATTTTACGCCTGTCCTCAGCGTTTCATCTTCACATTCAATGTGCTGGCAAAGCCGAGAAACGCAAGCCGAGGCGCAAAAATTCTGTCCACACATCCCCCTTACGCACGCCTTTGATCATCTGATCGATACGGGCGGCGTGTGCCAAGGCGGCAAGCCCTGCATTGCGCGTACCCATTCGCTCTAGCGCGCGCTCAAGCAAATTTTGCCGCGCGCCCCACACACGCGCTTCGCGGAGCAAAACGGCCAGCGGCTGCTGCGCGGCCAAACCCGCTTTGAGCTGCGCCAAGGTGCGTATTTCTTCGCACAGCGCCCATAAAATCAAGGGCGGCGCCTCTCCTTCGTGACGCAAACCGTCGAGCGTTCGGCTTAGGCGTGCCAGGTCGCCGCTGAGAAAGGCGGCACGCAGGCCGTCAAGATCGTAGCGCGCGACGTTGAGCACGGCTTCTTGAATTTGTTGCACATCGAGCCGCCCCGCCGGATAGAGCAGCGCGAGCTTTTGTAGCTCTTGATGTGCGGCCAGAAGGTTCCCTTCAACCCGTTCGGCGATAAAACGCAAGCCCTCGGCATCGCTACTTTGCTGCTGCATTTTGAGCCGCGCCGCCAGCCAATTAGGCAGCGCAGACAGCGTCGGCGCCACGAGTTTAATCAGCGCACCGGTACTGGCTAAGGCGCTCAGCCAGGGGGCTTTTTCTTCTTTCCAATCCAAACCCGGCAAGCTAATCAGCAGAACGTGATCAAGCGCCTGCGTCAGCTTGCTTTGGGCGCAACGCGTGCAATAGTCGATCAACGCAGCGCTGCCATCGCGCCCAGGTTTACCGCTGGGAATACGCAATTCAATCAGCTGACGATCGGAGAACAAAGAACGTTCGCTCAAGACATGATTCAGCTCTGTCCAATTAAAACCGCTGAGCACCGTCAGAATCTGTCGTTCGACAAAACCAGCGCGCTGCGCCGCACGACGGATTTCGTCGCAGGCTTCCAGCACGAGTAAAGGCTCATCGCCATAAACGACGTAAATAGGCTTCAGCGGCTGCGCCAGATGCGCAGTGAGTTGCTCAGAGTTGAGCTGCATCTGCTTAGTTCGCTTGTTTCTCTTGCCCCGGCAAAATCAGCTCGCCGGATGGATCGCCTTGAGGCATGGCCGCAGCAGGCGCTGAGAGTCTACGCAAGAGCTGTTGCACCATATCGTTCTGCATATCGCGCCAGAGCAAAACTTCTTCTTGCTCCTTGGATAAAACATTGGCGTCGTCGTAAGTCATATCGCGCGTGAGTTCGATTTCGCCGGGCGGCGATAGATCGCGTCCTTTGCTATCGAGCACACGGTAGGCGTAGCGATAACGCAATCTGACCTCACGCACTCGCCCACTGCCAGAGACGGAAAGGATGAGTTTTTCACGGCTGTCTAGCGTCGGGATCAAACGCGCCTCTGCTCCCTCAGGCGTATCAAGCAAACGTGTTGAACCAGCAGCACGAATCGCTCGCTTGAGGCTGGCGCCTAATTCAGAGTAGGTCGGCAACGACAGATACAAACTCTCGTAAGGCAGAGGATAGGCACCACGCAACTGAAAGCCACAGGCACTGAGCAGAAGTAAGCACAGTCCGGTCAAAAACGCCTGGCGCAAGCTCTTGAGCGCAGTCACTGGGGCGGAGCAAAGCCGAACAAATGAAGAGCGGCGCGTCATAGCACGATATTCACTAAACGACCGGGAACAACGACGATTTTTTTCGGCGTTTGCCCAGCCAAATGACGTTGCGCCGCCTCGCTCGCCAAGGCCGCCGCTTCAATCAAGCTACGTTCAGCGTTTGCGGGTAGAAGCAGGCTGCCGCGCAACTTGCCGTTAATTTGCAAAATCAGCTCAACTTCGTCTTGCACCAAGGCCTGCTCGTCAACCTTAGGAAAGTTGAGCGGGATCGCTGTTTCAAGCTGCGCACGACTAGGTCTCAGCTCGGCGTATAGCGCAGCCGAGATATGCGGGGTAATCGGCGCCAACATCAGCACAATCGCTTCTAGCACTTCTTGCTGCAGAGCGCGACGCAAAGGCAGTAGCGCACTGTCCGCACTGTCATTTGCACCAGATTGTGCCTCGCTGAATTTACTGTAGGCATTGAGCAGCTCCATCACTGCCGCGATAGCGGTATTGAACTGCTTACGCCGCGCGTAATCGTCGCTCACTTTGGCAATCGTTTGATGCAGTTGGCGCCGCAGATTTTTCAGGTCTGCTGACAAGTTATCGAGCGCTTGCGGCGTATCGCTCAAAGGAACGGCAAGGCCAAGCGAGACATGCTCAAAAACCAAGCGCCACAAACGCTTGAGAAAGCGAAAAGCGCCTTCAACACCCGCATCAGACCATTCAAGCGATTGGTCCGGCGGGCTAGCGAACATAATGAACAGACGCGCAGTGTCCGCCCCGTACTGGTCGATCAAAGCCTGCGGATCGACGCCGTTATTTTTCGATTTCGACATTTTTTCAGTGTCGCCAATCGCAACGGGCAAGCCATCTTCTTTACCCACCGCGCTGATCGGACGCCCACGCTCATCGAGCTTGAGCGACACATCAGCCGGATTGATCCACTGCTTTTTGCCTTCGCTATTGAGCCGGAAATAGGTCGGGGCAATCACCATGCCTTGCGTCAGCAAGTTGGCAAAAGGCTCGCTCAAGCTAAAGGGTTGACCGTCTTGCAGAATCGTCGCTTGGCGCACTGCGTCGGGCTTTGGCTGCGCCCATTTGCCCGCGCCATCAAGCTTCTTGGGCTCAAAGGCTGAGCCATCGAGCAGGCCAAAATCACGCATCAAACGCGTCCAGAAGCGTGCGTATAAGAGATGCAAAATAGCGTGCTCAATGCCACCAATGTATTGATCGACGCCGCCAGCACACCAATAAGCCACGCGTTCGTCCAGCATGTCTTGCGTGTTATCGGGGCAGCAATAGCGTAGAAAATACCAAGACGATTCGACAAAGGTATCCAGCGTATCGGTTTCGCGCCGCGCCGGTTTGCCGCAGCGCGGGCAATAACATTCGTAGAAAGAAGGCATTTTTGCCAGCGGACTACCGGCGCCGGTCACTTGCACCTCTTCTGGCAACATCACCGGCAGCGATTCATCCGGTACGGGCACATCGCCACAACGCGCGCAGTGAATAATCGGGATAGGACAACCCCAGTAGCGCTGACGCGAAATACCCCAATCACGCAGACGAAACTGGGTGCGGCGGGCGCCTAAATCCCGCGCCGAAAGATCGCGCGCAATGGCCTCAAATGCGTCTTGAAAAGACAGGCCGTCATACACCCCAGAATTGATACAGACACCGGGTTCTGCCGCGCGCTCAGACCAAGCGCCTGCGGCGCTAGAGGAATCGGTCGGGGCAGCGTCTTGAGCTGATTCGCCAGCCGGGGCGATCACCTGGCGAATGGGCAAAGCGTATTGCGTAGCGAACTCAAAATCGCGCGCATCATGCGCTGGCACGGCCATCACCGCCCCAGTGCCGTAGCCCATCAGCACGTAGTTAGCGATCCAAATCGGCAGCTGCTCACCGCTCAGCGGATGACGCACAAAAGCGCCGGTGGCAATGCCTTTTTTCTCTAACTTGGCCATATCGATTTCGGCCACGCTCCCTTGCTTGCATTCGTCGATAAACGCTTGCAGAGCGGGGTTAGGCGTATTACCTAGGCCATTTTGGCTGAACGTTCCCGCAGCCAATTGCGTGGCCAGCGGATGCTCCGCCGCAATCGCCACATAAGTGGCCCCCATTAGGGTATCGGGTCGGGTGGTAAACACTTTCAGTACGGGGGGCTCGGCGCTTTCGGCAAAGCCTTCGCTACCCTTCAGGACAATCGGAAAACACACCTCGCAACCGAGGCTTTTGCCGATCCAATTTTTCTGCATCAACTTGACGGCTTCTGGCCACCCCTGCAAGGTGTCCAGGTCATTCACCAATTCTTCGGCGTAGGCGGTGATGTTCATGTAGTACATCGGGATTTCGCGTTTTTCGACCAAGGCGCCCGAACGCCAACCGCGACCATCAATCACTTGTTCGTTGGCTAAAACGGTTTGATCAACCGGATCCCAATTCACCGTACCCAAGCGTTTATAGACCAAACCTTTGGCAAATAGGCGGGTGAACAGCCATTGCTCCCAACGGTAATAATCAGGCTTACAGGTCGTCACTTCACGCTGCCAGTCAATCGCAAAGCCCAGCCTGTTCAGCTGTTGCTTCATATACGCGATGTTGGCGTAGGTCCATTGCGCGGGCGGGATGTTGTTTTGCATCGCAGCATTCTCAGCCGGCATACCAAAAGCGTCCCAACCCATGGGTTGCAGCACGTTATAGCCGCGCATTCTGTGAAAACGCGCTAGCGCGTCGCCGATGGTGTAGTTGCGCACATGCCCCATATGCAGCTTGCCCGAGGGATAAGGAAACATCGACAAGCAGTAATACTTGGGCTTGCTGCTGCCCTCAGTCGCGCGCGCGGCGCCGGTTTCTTCCCAGCGCTTTTGCAGCGCATGTTCAATCTCGGCAGGTTGGTATTTTTCTTGCATGAGCGACCACAATCAGAAGTAAAGGATGGAAACGATGAGCGCCGCGATTATACGCGCTCAGCCTGCTTGGCATAGCCTGAAGTCAGCGCAAACGCGCTGCTGAGCGGCGCATCAAAGCTTGCTTGTGCGCTGAGACGAACCGAGACGAGGCGACAGAGCAGCGATTTTTTTGCTGACGCAGCATGCGCGGTACAGCCTGTGCGGCAGGCTGTCGCTGATTCAACACTCGCTGATTCAACACTCGCTGACTCAACCCGCGTTGAGTTGCCCCCGCTTACTTTTCCTCGTGATACGCGTCATCCACATTAACTGCCCAAATCGCTGCTTTATCCGCCGTTTTATCCTGGCGATCAGCAAGAATCGCTGCTACGGCGAGCTTGGCCGTGAGCATCGAATGATCTTGATTGTTATAACGGTGCATCCCATTGCGTCCGATCAAAAACAAATTGTCGATGGCGTCGACAAAATGGCGAATCTGATCAAACTCAGCGTAGCTACCGAAGTACGCGGGATAGGTTTTGGGCACCCGAACGACGGTACCGTCCAACACGTCGGCGCTAAAAATCATGCCGATTTTTTCTAATTCGGCGGCAGCGAAATGGATCATCTCAGCGTCTGGCTTAGTCCATAAATCGTCGCCCTCCTGACAGAAATACTCCAAGCCCAACCACACCGTATTCGCTTCAGCGACCAGATGCGGACTCCAATTGTTGAACACCTGCAAACGCCCAATGCGCACGTCACGCTCCTGGATATAAATCCAGTTATCGGGCGGCGTGTGGCTCGCTTGCGCGCTCTGCGCTTGTTGGTTCGGACGCATCTTGCTGAGCAGCAAACCCACCGTCATAAAGTCGCGATAAGGCAAAGCTGAAGCAATTCGCCGTAACGCCTCAGGCGGCGCAGGCGACAGCGCCTCAATCAAGTCTTTCACCGGCATCGTCGACATAAAGTGATCGCCGTCAAAGCGCTGCACCTCGGCTGCGCTATCGCGCGTGTCCACGGCTTCAAGCCCGCTAATTCGCCCTGTTTGCGCTGCTTCTCCCGCCCCGCCCTCGCTAAGAAAAATTTTACTCACCCGACGGTTTAAATGAATTTCCCCGCCAGCGGCCAACACCTGGCGCGCCACCTCTTCCCACAGCTGCCCCGGACCGAGCTTGGGGTACAAAAATTTCTCGATCAAACTGGTTTCCGTTGCTTGTTGCGCATCGACCGAATCCGTCGGCGTTTTTTTACGCAGCGCATGCCGAATCGCCGCCATCACCGACAAACCTTTAATCCGCTGCGCGCCCCATTCGGCGCTAATTTGCGCGCAAGGCACGCCCCAAACTTTCTCGGTGTAATCCTTAAAAAAAGTACGGTACAACTCAGCACCAAAACGATTCACCAAAAAATCCTCAAGCGAACGTTCATGCCGACGCGGAAACAGCATCGCCCAGGTGTAGCTCAAGCCAATTCTAAACAAGCGAACCAGCCCAAGATTCGCCAGCGTGTTGCGATTAAGCTTGATCGGATAATCGAAGTATTTACGCAAAAAATAGATACGCGATAAGCGCTGGCGCACCAACATGACGCGATCATCAGCCCCCTGCCCTGCCGCCACCTGGATAGGACGTTGCTGATTTTGATAATGGATATTGAGCGTCTCAGCCTGCTCGCCGCCACTGTGAATCGGCAAAATATCCCGCCACCACTGCATCACCCAATCCGATTTAGAAAAAAAGCGATGGCCGCCTATGTCCATCCGATTGCCCTTATAAACAATCGTTCGCGAAATACCCCCGATTTCGTTCGACGCCTCCAAAACAATCGGAATCGCCTGACCACTGCGTAATAACTCAAGCGCAGCGGTCAAGCCAGCTGGCCCTGCGCCGATGATAATGACTCGTTTCATACTGCTCCTAAGCCTTATTTTTAATCCTGCCAACGCTTAAAGAAGCGCCTCGAACACAAGTGCAGAGGTCTATCACCTGCGCTCAAAACAACAAGCCTTTGCGCAACAGGTAAGAAGCCAAAAAAGAGCCGCCTGCTGCCACCAACTTCGCCCCCAACAAAGGCAAAGCGAGCCAGGCAACACAAAGCGTCAGCAGCAACAAATTGACGAGCAAACCAAGGCCGCCAAAGACGACAAAGAGCAAAGACTCCGCCCAGCGTTTTGCCCGCAGCCGGCGCCGAGTAAAAACGCAAGAGACGGACAAAACATAATGCAAAACAGCACCCGACAAAAACCCCAAGGTGGCAGCCAACAAATAGTGCAGCCACAGCGATAAAGATAGAAAAATCAAGGTATCGAGCAACAAGGCCAGCACGCTCACGCCAAAGTACTTGAGGAATACAGGGCTCAAGGCTCGCCTGAATTGCTGCACGCATCCCTGGCGCAAACGCATCGTCCGCGCTTTCAAACTTCGATTCATCTCGACGCCGCCTTAAGAAGCAGCACGAAAATCGGCACAGCGAAACAACAACAAGGGCTGCTCCTGCTTATTCAGCAATGAACTCTTGCTCGAACGAGGGGCTAATTGATCGACGAATTGCGCCACAGGTTTTACCTCAGTCGGGCGCGCCGAACGGGTGATCACCCAATCGAGCACGGCGTCTTGGCAGAGGAAAGAAACGTCCAAACTGCCCGATAAGACTTTTTCGTAACGATGCAAATCATGCTCATCCCCCAGCACCGCAAGCCGCCGCGCAGCGTCACGTGCGGAATCGCCTGCAGAATCGCCTGTAGAACCAAACCCACCCAGCGTCCGAGCCACAGAAGGCGGCTCACCAGGCGCGGCGGCAGCGGGCACCAGCGCGCGCAACAGACGATCAAAACGGCGCTTGGTCTCACGCGCTTTTGCCGCCGAAAAAACCACGCCCACTGCCTGTGAGCCACTCACATACTGCGCGCGCTGCAAGTGAAACCACAGCGGCA
>JAZKFR010000017.1:14632-20996 GCA_040386295.1 Pseudomonadota bacterium
GTGACCGATATCACTTGAGGCCTTCCCTCGTCGGCGTTTGCATTCCCGTTTTGGCTGGCTGATCCGCTTGGTTCGCTTGTTGCATCTGCCCCGCTTGCTCAGCCTGCGGCAACAAATAAAGCGCCTCCTGCGCGCGCACGCGCTCCGAGCGTCTATCCCAGCTCGCCCAGGCGCTGCCTAGCACAGGCAGCAACAAGAGCAAGCACAAGCGGCGCCAGCGCGGCAAACCACCGAGCACGGCCCAAAACAAAATGCCGACGCCAAATCCCCCAGTCAAAAAGAAGCCGAACAGCAGTTCTTTTTGCCTAGGCGAAAGCCAATCGACAGCAGACAAGAATCCTTGCGGCATGGCCGACACGGCGGCAATCTCGATGTCAAGCAAATAACACGGCAGCAAAATCAGCAACAAAAGCAGGCTCGCCAAGACAACTAAGCCTTGATAGCGCTGCAACGCAGCCAAAACGAAAAGACGCCATTGCTGCGCTCGCTGGCTCAGCAAGAGAAGGACACAGAACAGAAAAAACAAGCCAGCAAGCGCACTGAAGGCGTACATCAACAGCACTGTCAGCAACACTAAAAGCTGCGCCGGGCGTCCCAATTGAAGACAACGCCACAACACGTCCACCCAAGCGAATAGCCCAATGCACATCGCCAACCACAGCACACGCCAGGTTTGTGCCTGCATCACCAAGCTAATCGGGTAGTAATAGCTACAAAACAATGAGAGCAGATAGGCGCACACCGTCATCAAAGCCAGCAAGGCGTACAAAGACTGCCAACGCGCCTGGCCAAAACGCGCGCCCAGGCAGAGCGCGCCGACGCAAAGCAGCAGCCGATCCAGGCGTAGCAGCCCAGGCTCGGCAAAAAAAACATCGATCGAAGAATGGCGTACCAACTGCGCCCAATCCTCTGCCATCGGCTGCAAAATCGGCGTCGACAAAAACAGCGGCAAAACAGCCAACAAGGCCACAACAACCAACACCCCGGCCAACCAATAGCCTTGTCGCCAGCGCCGACACAACAGCAGCAACAGCGCCCAAACTCCGAGCAAAGGATGCAGCAAGGTCGCCAACACAGCGAGCCCCAGGGCAGTAACACGCCAATCCCGCAAATCTGCTGCCAAAGCGAGCAAAGACAAGGGCATGGCCAACACCCGCGCGGTAGCAAAAGCTTCGTTCAGGATAAAAGTTTGCGCGTTCGGCGAATACGACCAAGCCAGGGTCGCGGCGAACAAAGTCAGCCACCGCATGGGCAGGCTAAAACCAAAAAGCACCCAGGCTAATACGGCAAAAGAAGTGCACCACAGCGCGCCGCCGAGCAAGCTCAGATACTGATTGGCAAGGTCTAAACCTAGGTATGAAACCAGCCGCGCAAAGAGTGGTGTGTACAGATTGAAATCGTCTTGCGAACCGAAAATAAAGAACAAATCGTGCACAAAATTTTCTGGATGCAAACGCCGCGCCGCCAGCAAGGAATACACCACCGCATCGTGCCAAATGCCTAAATAAAAGCGATTGAACAACCACAGCGAAGCGCTGAGTAAGGCGAGAAACAGCGCTATTTCGGCGCCTTGCCAAGAACTGAACGAGCGCGCAAGGCGCGCGCCAGGAGTGACAGAAAGGGATGATGTAGGCGGCGCTGTAGGCATCAATGCAGGCAGCGCGCCTAAGGCTGAGCATAAACGCTGCCAGCAGCCGCTCAACGCAGCGCAGCGCCCCGCGTGTTTGCTCGCCGGATGCAAGCCTTAAGCCTTCACAACGCGCAAAAATGCGGTCTCTAAAGACAAGCTGGGCTTCACCTCGATCAAAGCATGCCCGGCCTGCTCAAAGCGATGTAGCGCTTGCCACAGCTGCGCACGCGGCAGTTCAATCGACCAACGCCCGCCGGGTTCAGCCAGCAAATCGGGCAAAGGCGCGCCCCCCGCCAAGCGCACGGTGACCAGATCATCGTCCTGCGTCGCCAGCTCGTGCGGCGCTTGCACGGTTTTCAGCTCACCTTTGTGAATTAAGCCAAAGCGATCGGCGATGCGCTCAACGTCGTGCAACACGTGTGAAGAAAAAAACAAGGTGCCGCCTGCACGCCGATACGCGTCGAGAATATCGACCACCTCTTTACGCCCGAGCGGATCCAGCCCAGACAAAGGCTCGTCGAGAATCAACAAACGTGGCTTCAGCGCCAGCGCATGCGCCAAAGCCGTGCGCTGCAACATCCCCTTAGAAAAGCCGCGCAAAGGTCGATCGGCAACCGCCGTCAAATCAAAGCGCGCCAGCCAATCCATACAATGCTGGCGCTCCTGCGCGGCTGTATTCTGCTCAAGCTGCACGCCGTGCAAGCGAATGCCCATGAGCAACACTTCATAAGGCGTCAAAAAATCTTGCAGGCTAGGATTCTCTGGGACAAAACCCAAACCCTGACGCGCCGCCGGTAGGCTGACATCGCAGCCAAAAATCAAAGCACGACCGGCGCTAGGCCGCAAAGTGCCGATCAAAATTTTGATCAAAGTGCTTTTACCCGCCCCGTTCGGCCCGATAAAACCAAAGGTTTCACCCGGCGCAATACTCAGAGAAACCCCCTTCAGCGCCTCCTTGCCCGGTTTGCCCCAACTCCCAGGATAGGTTTTGCGCAAAGACTCGATTTTGATCGCGGCGGTCGGCGCAACGCCCAGCACGGGGCTTTGCGCCGTGTTTTGCTCAGCACCCTCCGCAGAACCTTCGCCTAAATTCTGAGTTTGCTCAATAGCTTGATCCATCGCCGCACTATCCTTTCTATTGATGCTCGCCCTAGCTCTTTGCTAGCGCGCGCCACCATTCAATCGCTGTGCCACAGGCCGTGGCAAAAGCGCCGGGCGACCCTTGGCGTCAATCCAATACAGCGCGCCAAAGGGGTCAAGCGGCAGACTCTTCAGCTCGCCGTGCCGCAACAAATCATTCAGCTGTGTCGGCGCTTTGCCCGTCGCTTGGCGATAACGCGCCATAGCCTGCTCAAGCGCAAATAGATTTTCCAAGCGCTGCAAGCGTTTTTGCAAAAAACGGGCAAAGCCCGCGTGGCGCGCCTCTTTGATCATCGCTTTTTGCAAAGCAATCGCCAGCGCCAAGTCGTCCCCCTTGCTTAACCAGGCTGAAGCGAGTTGCTGAAACTGGATTTTCTCCAACTCGTCGTCGCTATGCGCCGCCGCAACGCGCAACCAACGCGCCGCTTCAATCGGATCTTTTAAAAAATGCAAGGTGTTAAAAGCGTAATAAAACGGGGGCTGCGGATCAAACGGGCGCGCATCGCTGGCCTGGCGCAAGATCGTTTGCGCCGCCGCCAACTGCCCGTACCAAGGCAGAATCGCGCTGGCAATGTAGTAGTTATCTTCATGCGCCGGATTCAACCAAGCAGCATCCTGCTGCACCTGCGCCAAAACGCGATAGCCCTCAGGCGGCAGCGTCTCGGTAGACACCACCAAAGCACGAAAATCGGCCAGATTAGCCGCCAGATAACGATCCCCCCCCGTCATCAAAACCTGCACAAAACGCGGCAAAGCAATCTGCATCTCCGCCGCCAGCGGCGGACGCGGACGCGCGTACAGAGCAGGAATCAACAGGGCAAAAGCCGCGAGAAACAGCAAAGCCAAGCCCAAAGCAGCGTGCCGTTGTAGCGCCTGCACTGCACCGTGCGCAGCCGGCGGGCGAGCGCCTAGGGTCTTACCCTGAGCAGAGGCGGAAGAAAATAAATGCCGCAGCATAGAAACAGCTTTCTGCAGAATCTCAAAGAAAACATCGATTTAATTGGCGCTTGATCGGGGGTCGATCGGTGCTCGATTAGTTATTAAAAAACCTCTGCACAACCGTAGCACGCCACAAAAAATGAACAAGTCAGTGAGCACCCCACTCAAGTCAGAGAAGGCAACCACCAACACAAGCCCTCATCCAACGCTAGCCTTCCCCTCGCCCACTTGTGGGAGAGGGTGCCCCGGCAGGGGCGGGAGAGGGCAAAACGCAAGTACAGAGACGAAGCAACAGAGTGCGCCAAGCCCGCAGCCAAAATCAGCCAAAACACCCCTCCAAAGCACAAATATTACCCCGCTTGTGTGTCCACGTTCTGCCGATCACACGCAGCGCCCTCTCCCACCCCTACGGGGCACCCTCTCCCACAAGTGGGAGAGGGAATGATGCTGGTCAGTGAGCGCTTAGTCGATTGTGCAGAGGTCTTTTTAATTCGGGCGCAAACGGATTCAATGAGCAAAGGCACCACCAAAAATGCCCGCAGCACGCTAAGCACCCCGCTCAGTTCAGGCGAACTCACGCTGCGAGAAGGCGTGAATCGCTAGACTCAGCATCAGTCCGATGTAGAGCAGCGCCATCAAACAGCTCAAAGCCAAGGTGCTCGCGTCGGGCGGCAAGCCGTACATAGTCCAGGCGCGCCAATCAAGGCGTGAGAGATCGGGTAAGAACCAGCGAATCGTCTCCAAAATTGGGCCGTAACGCGCTGCCAAGTCGAGCTGCCCATCAGCGCCTTTGCTCACATAATCGGCCACCGCGCCCAAGGCGCGTCCAGCCAGCGCAAACACGGCGCCCAAGGTCAAAGGCAACATGGCGACGGTCGATAAACTGGCGATCCATAAGCTAAACGCCGCCACCACGGCCACGTCTAGCCAAACGCCGAACAGCGCAAGCCAATACGGCGCGCCGAGCAAGACTTCAAATTGCTGCTCGTAATTCAGCCCCGCGAGCAGCACGATCAACCACAGCGCCAGACCCAAAATCAAAGCAGCCACCGCAGTCAAAGCCAGAACGCCTAAATAACGGCCGAGCAAGTAGGCTGAGCGCGGCAAGGGATAGCTCAAGCTTAAAACCACCGAGCGACGGTCGATCTCACGCCCGACCAAATCCTGAATCAAAGTAATCGCAAACAAAACCAAGCTAAAACGCAGGCCAGACAAGCCCACGTCAAGCGCCACCGTGCGCGGCTGACGCGGCGAGAACGAAGCCGACAGATAAGCCACCGCAACGAGCGCAATGCCTAAGGCAAAGACCACGAAGAAAGTGCGATGGCGGAAGCCGGAACGCCAAGAAGAGAGGAAGAATTGGAGCATGGGGGTTTTAAAAAAACAAAGCGCGCAAGGCGCGCTTTGTTTTTATTAAGAACTAAACAAATCGCTTAGTGCCACTCTATGTTTATCAGGAAGCAGCTGCGCTATTAGCGGAGTCTCTTGCTGTCTCAGCATCTGTCGCAAGACAAGCGCCTTTAGTAGCACAATCAGCATGCCTCGCAACAGCACCACCATTGGTGTGCCCTTTAAAAGAATTTGCTCCTTTAGATGACGCAGAACCAACAGCATACCAAGCACCAGAAGTACCGTCCGTACCCGCTAAGTGTACGTTAGCCGAACATCTTGGAGCAATAGGGTTCAGCATAAAATGAGTATTGGCGGTTCCGCTTGCTGGGGCAATTCCCTTTCCTGCTGTAGCAGTCGCACCACAAATGGTAGCAGTGTCAGAAAACACGCTAAAAGACGCTAGAAAACCAGCAAGAAAGACCGAAGCCTGTGTAATTTTTCTCATAAATCCTCCGATGATCGTAAAAGTAACGAATGATTTTAGTTAACGGTGTTTGCGATGGCTTGCGAAAGAACGTTGCGCGCGTCTGACTGGGCGGCTTTGTCTTCAGCTTTGCGTGTGTAATCCGAGAATTGTGGAATCGCAATCGCAGCCATAATCCCGATAATCGCGACGACGATCATCAGCTCGATCAACGTAAAACCCTGTTGCGCTTTTTTCATCATGTCCCTACTCCCTAAAAATTAAAGATAACGGAGACCCCGTTGCACTAAGCCTATTCAAGTTCTGTGCCAGAGGCTGTTTTTCCCTGCTGGCTTCAAGGCGCTTGCTTTGGCGTGGCGCGAACTTGCCGCACAAAGTCACCTGACTGACAAAAAACGGCAGTTTTACTCAGGATTCCGCTCAGCTGTTCCCCTTAGCGCGATCCCCGACGCTTCTCCCCGCCTTGCTTCCCCCAAGCGGACGCAAGCGCCTCTTCTAGCGCGCTTGTTTGCGCACGGCTTCTTGATACAAGCCTTGTACACGCTCGGCGTAGTCGCGCAGATCGGCGATGCGCGAGGTGGAAGAAGGATGGGTGGACAGCCACTGCGGTATTTTTTGCTCGGATTGCGCGGCTTGATTCATTTTTTCCCATAGCGTGATCGCAGCCTGCGGGTCATAGCCCGCGCGCGCGGCCAGCTCGATGCCGATGCGGTCGGCCTCTTGCTCCATCAGGCGCGAGTTAGGGCGCATAAAGGCCAGATCGCCGACCGAGCCGATGACATTTTTAGCTAAGCCAGGATCAACGCCTGCAACGCCCAGGAGCAAGCCACCCAGGCTGG
>JAZKFR010000018.1:0-3522 GCA_040386295.1 Pseudomonadota bacterium
CAACCTCTTCGATTAGGCGCCGCACCCATGACGACATCGATTTACGACATTCTCGAGGTTTCGCCCGCCGCAACTTTGCGCGAAATCAAGAAAGCCTACGCGGCCAAAATCAAAGCATGCGACCAGGAGACGGAAGCCGAACGCTTTCAAAACTTACGTCAAGCATACGAATGGGCTTGCCAAATTGCGGCAGAAGCATCAGCGTCGAATGAACATGCTCCCTGCACTCCTCACCCTCTCCACGAGCAGGAACTCATTGTTGCAGCGGAGACCCCAGGTGATGCGATAAGGCTTCAGCCGCTTGCTCAGCCTCATGCAGAAAGCGATCACGGGGACAGCGCGCCGCATTCAGCACAGGAGGCATTTACACCTGATCCCGCGCACGACGCTTTGCATGCTTTTGTGCTTGCGATTGAACAAAATCCTGACCGGGCGCCAAAAGATCTGCTGTCTGAATACCTGCGCTCTGAAGCCTTGATCTCTATTGAGACGCGAGAGCGATTTGAACAGCGTTTGATGGAATGGATTTTTGAGGCAGACGCAAAAATTCCGCTCCTCGATGCGGCGATTGAATTATTTTCTTGGGCAAACACAAACCGCCATTTGCGCGATTACCGTTTTGACTTGGTTCACCGCATACAAAGCCACCTCGAGTGCATCGCACTGCTCTACCTCAACTCAAAAGACAAAGACGCAGTCGAAACCGCCTTATTTTATGCGGGGATGGGGCATGCCCAATCTGTACAGGTCTGGCGTATGCAGTTCCCGCGATTCAAACTCGTGCAGTTGGCAAGCGCCTGGGGCCGCGTTTACCCCCTGTATGCGCGCGAGCTATCTGAGCGATTTGGCGCGGCTGTTGATTACATCAATTACCAAGTGCATGAGCGACAGGACGAGATTGAGGCTGAGGCAAAACTGGATCAGCTCAACGCAGCAAGGGGCAATGCGATGCGTTACTGGTTTCCCATGTTAATAGGGATACTCGTAGCATGCTCAGGGCAAATCTCCGCCTTCTTGACTCCTCCAAGCACTGCTAAACCCTCTGCGTCTTATTCCGAAACAGAGCACCTAAGACTCCTTCAGGCCGCCGAAAAAGAAGAGTGCCCGTATAGCGCTGATGATCTAGCCCGCATGTCGCAGAGCAAAGAAGGCTTATCCCTCGCTATGGACAATTGCCCTGCACATTTGCTGCTGAGGATTCGTCCGCTGCTTTAGCATAGCGCCAGAACACCACACTACCCCAAACAAGGTCATGGCGATTTAATCAGCGCGCCATTGATGTCGCTTGGTAAACAATAAATCGCCTTGGTGACGCTGCCTCACCAACGGCTCAAACTCAGTCTCGGAAAAGACTTTAGTCGTTGCGCACAAACCGAGCCGTGCTACGCGAGCGAGGGAAACAATCAGCAATCCGTGCGATGAAAACAAAATTTATTCTGCATTTATTCTGCATTTATTCTGCATTTATTCTGCATTTATTCTGCAAGTACCCAGATGGGCGTTTTGCGCGAGCCGGTATTGGTAATTTGTTTTGCGCGGCGTAAATTACTAATTAAATTGCTTATTTTTGTCTGCTTCTGCTCTTCATCCAGGGCGTCGCTCAATTTGCTGGCAAGGAGTTTATCTATTTCCTGACGGCTAGCTGAGCCGAATTTTTCCAGCAAATCGATGATCATTTTTTTGTAATAAGCATCATCAAAACCCCGAGTACGAATGTAATCGGCTGTACGCGCAGTCACCTGCGCGACCTTGGCAGAAACATACAAATTCGGTTTTCGCCCTTCGATTAACCCGCTCTTACGCAGCTGTGTCACAGTTTCGGCGTCCACCGGCAGCCTTTTTTGTACGCGATCAAGCGCCAGAATATCTGCGAGTCGCAGATCCGTTTTCTGGATCAGTAGACGGCTGTAGGCCGGATCGACCACATGGCCGTGCAGCGTCATATTGACCGCTTGCATTTCGCTTAAATCGTAGTCCGGCATGGGGAAAAACCGTCGCGCTTGCCCAAGGTGCATTTCGTGAATGCCATAGCCCATGGTGTCAATCATGTTCAGCTCAGCCATGGCTTGCGCCAGAAATGGATTGCGATAACGCCTGGGGGTCTTCGTGCCCGCGATGTAGTCGCTTGGCTGTCCCTCAAAAAATGTGCCAACGTTCTCCAATAGCAAGCGATCTGGCAACTCCGTCACGATGATCCGACCATTGCGCGCGTAATCCTGGTGGGCAATACAGTTGTGCAAGGCTTCCAGAACAATTTTCTGATCGTACTTGGCGAGTTCAACCGCAAGCAATTGATCGTCCGGCAAGATGCGAATCTGGATATTGCGAATTTTCTGATAGAGCTTGCTGCTGTTGAGCAGAAACGGCAAACCGAAATGTTCATAAGCACGCTCTGGCCCTTCGAGCTTCCAGGTCATTTGTGCCGGATGCGGTGAGAGCAAATGCGCTGCCTGAGCTTGACCGAGCAGAAGCAAGGTAGTGCGGGTCAATTGGCCATCGCGGCTAAGTTTGGCACGATCTAAAAAAACCGCGTTCGACCAACGCCGCACCTCCTCTGCGGCAAAACGATTAGCGTATTTTTTGGTGAAAGAGGCACGCGCCTGTGCCAAAGCGGCATCGTCCAAATGCGTCAGCCTTGCCTCAGCGACGACCTGTGCAGACCAATCGCTAGCACCCACTTGCCGACGAATTTCATCGAGCTTGTCGAGGCCGAGATGGGTCAGGCTTTCCCCTGCGCGCGCATAGTAATGCCCCTTCCACGCAATCGGCATACCGAGAGGGGCGGCGGGAATTTCAAACAACAACACGCGACCTTCAGCACACACCTGTTCGTGAATATTGCGCAGCGTGACGGCAGGCTCAGTATCGTTAGAGATTTGCATTTTCAAGCCGTGCAAAGACTCAGTCTCAATACGGTAATCGCTACCGACAATTTTGCGGCTGCGATTGTCAACACCGAAGACCAACCAAGCGCGATCCTGATTGCGCAAATTCGCTTCGTTGGACAAAGCTGAAAAGTACTTGCCGATCAAATCAGTCGAATAACTGCTGCCAGCACGCTTAAATTCAACGACCTCGTTTTCCCAGTGCTCGATCAGAGTGTGCAGCAGTGCCAGCAAGGCTTGTTTGTCCATTTGGCTGACGCCTCAGTATTTTGGCGTTTATTTTAGGTGCAAAAAGATCGAAAGAAAGCGAAAAAGCCAGCTTCTCGCGATGTGCGATTGGGCACTGCGCTGTTTATTTAACAGGACATGACACCTAACTCAGCCTGCACCGTCGAGCCGTGCAAGAGGAGTGTTTAAAGCCCACTAGGCTTACCGGCTTCGGACCCACCTACGGCCGTCAAAGGCAACCAAAAATTAGCCCCACAACAGTTAAAGCCCAGCTTCGTCATCATGCGATTAAAGCGTTCGATGTGGATCGCCACGCTCATATTGATACTGAGCTCGTGCGCCTGGCGCTGTTCTGCCCAACGCCGAAAGGCCGCGAGCAACTTCAAGCCTGCTGAACTTCCGCGTGCAC
>JAZKFR010000019.1:0-3969 GCA_040386295.1 Pseudomonadota bacterium
TGTCGTGCTGGCCTTGGGGCACAGCGCCCGCGATACCTTCACGATGCTGCACGAGCAGGGGGTCTTCATGGAAGCCAAACCCTTCTCGATCGGTTTTCGGATCGAACACCCGCAATCCTTGATTGACCGCGCGCAATTCGGCGTGCACGCCGCGCACCCACAGCTCGGTGCTGCCGACTACAAACTCGTTTATCACGCCGCCAACGGACGCTCGGTGTATAGCTTCTGTATGTGTCCTGGTGGCACGGTCGTTGCCGCCAGTTCGGAGGCCAACGCTGTCGTCACCAACGGCATGAGCCAATACTCGCGCAACGAGCGTAATGCCAACGCCGGAATCGTCGTCGGCATTACGCCTGCCGATTATCCAGGTCTGGCTGGACACCCTCTCGCCGGCATCATGCTGCAACGCAGCCTTGAGCAGCACGCCTTTACCTTAGGCGGCAGTGAATACGAAGCGCCAGCCCAGTTGCTCGCCGATTTTCTGGCCAATCAAGCGTCGCAACAGTTGGGCAATGTCATGCCCTCGTATCAACCCGGCGTTCGTTTGGGCAATCTAGACAGCACTTTGCCCGCCTACGCGATTGCCGCAATTCGCGAGGCGCTGCCGGCCTTTGATCAGCAGATCAAAGGCTTTGCCTTGCCGGATGCCGTGCTGACTGGCGTTGAAACGCGCACCTCTTCACCACTACGCATCACGCGCCGCAGCGACGGACAAAGTCTCAACATCGCTGGCCTATACCCCGCTGGCGAAGGCGCCGGTTACGCCGGCGGCATTCTATCGGCAGGGGTGGACGGCATCAAAGCCGCCGAGGCCGTCGCCCTAAGGACGCTGGAGCGTTCGTTTGATGTTTGATTTGCGCACTATCGAGGATGTGGCTTTGCTCGCCGAAAGCCAAGAACTGGAATGTAAACTGGCACAAGGGTAAGACGGCAAGGGCGAGTTGCCTAAGGATTTTTGGCCAACATACTCGGCACTGGCCAATGCGCACGGAGGCATGGTGTTACTTGGCGTGCGCGAGGTGAATGGCAAATTCAGCGTTGCTGGGTTGCAGCATCCGACTAAGCTGCGCACTGATCTATTTAATACATTGAATAATCGCAGCGCGGTCAGTGTGAATTTGTTAACTGATGAAGACGTGGTCGAGCGGATGGTTGATGGAAAACGCGTGCTGTTGGTGCGCGTTTCTGCTGCCACGCGTAAGCAGAAGCCAGTGTTTCTCAAGGGGACAACCCTTAGGCAACACGTATCGTCGTCTGAACGATGGTGATCGACGTTGCGACGACGAAGTCGTTAAACGCATGTTGGCCGAACAAATCGAGGATGAGCGTGATGCACGCATTTTGGTTGATTTCGGATTGGACGATATTGACTCAGAAAGCCTGCGTATTTACCGTCAAATGCTGAAAAACGAAAAGCCGGGACATCCGTATCTAGAGCAGAACGACTTCGATTTACTTAAAAGTTTGCGTGGCTGGCGAACTGACCGGCAAAGCAAAGAGTCTGGGCTGACCTTGGGCGGCCTGTTGATGTTTGGTAAATGCTCCTCAATTCAGGAGGCGGTACCGCATTACTTTGTCGACTATCAAGAGCAAGTCGACGCGAATCACGATGTGCGCTGGATCGATCGATTGGTGCCTGATGGCACTTGGTCGGGTAATCTTTTCGAGTTTTATCGACGTGTTTATCGCAAGCTCGTTGTCGATCTGAAAGTGCCTTTTGCGCTTAATGAAGGGCTTCGCCAAGACGACACGCCGGTACATGTTGCTTTGCGTGAGGCGCTGGTAAACACCTTGGTGCATGCCGACTACACCGGGCGTATTTCCGTACTCGTCGTTAAACGTCTTGATCTATTCATTTTCCGTAACCCCGGTGCTTTGCGTCTTCCGATTGAGCAGGTTATCCGTGGCGGTGAGAGTGACTGCCGCAACCGTATAGTGCATCAGATGTTTTTGCTGGTCGGCTTGGGTGAGCGCGGGGGCTCTGGTATGCCGAAAATTTATGCTGGTTGGAAAAGTCAGCATTGGCGTCCACCGGCTTTGTCAGAGCAAGACGAGCCGGAGCAGACGCTGCTTAGTTTACAGATGGCCGATCTGCTACCTGACTCTGTGTTGGCTCAACTACATGAGCGTTTTGGTGAGCAATTTGGCTCTTTGAGTTACACCGAGCGCTTGATTGTGGCCACAGCGGCGATAGAACGCGTGGTGCGCCACAGTCGATTACTAGAAATTTGCGATACACATGCCCATGATTTAACAACGCTGTTGTCGCGTTTGGTTAAACAAGGTCTGCTTGAGTCCGAGGGGCGCTCACGCGGAACCGTTTATTTTTTACCTGGTGCGCATTTGCCTACGCCAGAACAAGTCTTTGTCGCACCTAGGATCGTTTCAGCGATCAACGACAATGTTCGGAGCAGCTCCGAACATTCGCTAGTGAGCTCCGAACATTCGGGTCGAGGTGACGGCGCTAGAGATCGCTACGGACGCTTACTCAGTCCATACTTGCCTGCCCCCATCATCGACTACCTGGAAATTCTCGATAGCCAATTTCACGCTGAGCTGGCGCTACTGGCTCAAGAGCTGCGACAAGCACCGACGGGCTCGGTGCAGAGTTCAAAGCAGAAGCGTCCGGGACGGGCACGCATGGAGCAAATTATTTTGGCTGTGTGTAGTGATCACTACGTCATGCTTTCGGCGCTGGCTCAATTGCTCTGCCGCAACCCCGACGGTTTGCGGCAGCAATACCTCAGTAGCTTGGTTAGCACTGGCCGTATGGTTTTAGCTTTTCCCAAAAAACCAACACATGAAAAGCAGGCTTATCGAACGGCAGAAGTTTCTCGTGGTAAGGGCTTAGATCATCCTGGTTCGCATTAAAACCGCTGCTTGGTAGCTCGGATTGACGAATTGACGAATCCACCGCTTCACCTGTCCTAGCCAAGGCTTCGCATATCGTGCTCTTGCCTACGCTGTTCGGTCCGACGATCAGGCAATGCCCATCGAAGTGCAACTCGGCGCTTTTAATGCTACGAAAATTCGTGATCTTTAATCGTACGACTTTCATTCTCTTGCATGCCTTTTCATTTGGGAAACGTCGATTTATTCAACGAATTTGACAACCATGAAAATGGTCCAAATTGGACACGCCATGCACCTCAATTGGCAACGCCTCGAATGCCTCGAACCCTTCTTTGGCGCAACTTATGGCGACTTTCTTCTTTGAATTTTCATTGTTACATTTTACGCTCAGTTTGTCTCCAAGAGGGAGACAAACTTGCCATATAATATGGTTAGTGTTATATTTACTGCGCATTACGTTTCTTTTGGGGGCTCAAATTGAGCGTAAAATATCACTTACAAACAAAGACGCTAGGCCCACGGGCGGCGCAGCTCTTTACTGAGCTGAATGAACTGCGCCGGTCTACGTTCACCTTGGTGGATGTCGGTTCGATCACCGGCCTGTCGGCTGCAGCGGCTCGCAATCTCGTACACAAGGCCCAGCAGCGAGGCTTGGTGACGCGACTGAAGCCCGGTTTGTACAACCTCGTGCCCTTCGAACTCGGCCGGGCCACTGAGTACATCGACAGCCCGTACCTGATCGCGCGCGAACTCGCCGGTGCCGCGCCCTACTTCCTGTCGCACGGCACCGCGCTTGAACTGCACCGCATGGTGACGCAGCCGAACTTCACGGTGTATGTGTCCTGTACACGGCGCGTGCGTCCGCAGACGGTCGGCGGTTATGACTTTCGGTTTATCCACATCACTGCGGAACAAGAATTCGGGGTCATGAAGCATTGGATCGACAAGGAGCGCTTCGTGATGATCAGCGACATGGAGCGGACGATCATCGACGGGCTCCGACACCCGGCATTTGTCGGCGGCATTACCGAAGTCGCCAAGGGCTTATGGATGAAGCGGGATGGTCTGAAAATCGAACGGCTGGTGGACTACGCACAACGCCTCGGCGTCGGCGCC
>JAZKFR010000020.1:0-2491 GCA_040386295.1 Pseudomonadota bacterium
TCGGTGGTGCCGTCATGCGCGCGATTCTCGACGGCACGCCCTACCCGGCCGTGTTATTGACCTTGGCGGTGCAACGTTGCCGTGCCGAACAGCAGCCGAGCCATGCCCGCGCCGCGCTCATCAAAGCCTGCCTGAATCGTGCCATTCGCTGGCACAAACAAACCCACCCCGACCAACCTGCAAAGGAGTTCACCGCCATGCTCGACCCCACCGATACCCGACCGGCTTACCGACTGGGTCGCTTGTTTGCCACGCTAGAGAAAATCCAAGAAGAAGCTAACCCAGGACTCAACGCGACAATTCGCGATCGCTATTACGGCGCCGCCTCGAGTATTCCGATTAGCGTCTTTACGACCTTGTTGCGCCTAAAAAATCATCACCTCGGCAAACTGCACATCGGGCGCGCGACGCAAATGGAAAAACTCATCGGCGAGATCATGAGTGGTCTAGCCGATTTTCCCCGCATCCTCACCTTGCCCGAACAAGGCCATTTTGCGTTGGGCTACTACCACCAACGCCAAGATTTTTTCACTAAGACCAAACCCACCCCTGCTGAAACCACCCCCGCTCAAGGAGAAGCCGCATGACCCTCGCCAACCGCTACGATTTTGTTTTGTTATTCGATGTCAAAGACGGCAACCCCAACGGCGACCCCGATGCAGGCAACCTACCGCGTTTAGACGCCGAAACAGGGCATGGCCTGGTGACCGATGTGTGCTTAAAACGCAAGGTGCGCAACTTCGTCGGCATGGTCAAAAACGAGCAGCCGCCCTATGAAATTTATGTCAAAGAAAAAGCCGTGCTGAACAACCAAAACAAGCGCGCTTACGTTGGCATCGGCAAAGAAGAATTGCTGGCTGGCGATGACAAAAAACGCAAAGGTGGCGATGCCGTCGATGAGGCGCGGCAATGGATGTGCCGCAATTTTTTTGATGTACGCACCTTCGGCGCCGTCATGTCCACCGGCATCAACTGCGGCCAAGTACGCGGCCCGGTACAGCTCACCTTCGCCCGCTCAATCGACCCAATCATCACGCAAGAACACTCGATCACCCGCATGGCAGTCGCCACCGAAGCCGAGGCTGAAAAACAAGCCGGCGACAACCGCACCATGGGTCGCAAGCACACTGTGCCTTATGGCTTATACATGGCGCACGGCTTCGTTTCGAGCTTTCTCGCCAAGCAGACCGGCTTTTCAGCAGACGACCTCGAACTGCTCTGGCAATCCCTAAGCCAAATGTTCGAGCACGACCGCTCAGCCGCGCGCGGCGAAATGACTACCCGTGGCTTGTACGTGTTCAAACACGATTCCGAACTCGGCAACGCCCCGGCACACAGCTTGTTTGCACACATTCAACCCAAGCTCAAAAGCGGTGTGACCGTGGCGCGTAGCTTTGCGGATTACGAGGTGCCCGCCGTGCAAGACGCAGCTCTGCCGAACGGGGTGACTTTGTTGACTAAAGTCTGATCAATCTTGCATCCGCGACTTTTAACCAGGAGCAAAACCAATGAACTGGCATGAACACATCACCGTTGACCCACAAATTCTCGTCGGCAAACCGATCATCCGTGGCACGCGAATTTCGGTGGGGTTGTTGATGGATCGTCTCAGCGATGGTTGGAGTATTGAGGATATTTTGCTGTCTTATCCGCATCTGACGCGCGAGGATATTCTCGCGGCACTTGCATATCCTCGATAGTCAGCATATTTGGCGTCACTTTTTTTGCGCAAGCTAACAAATGAAAGCGTCTAAGCCCGTACCCCAACCACTAAAGGAAAAACCAATCATGAGCGACATTCATTTCATCGTTGAAGAAGCGCCAGAAGGCGGCTATTTAGCACGTGCAGTCGGCGTGGACATCATCACCGAAGCCGATGACATGCCCAGCCTACACGCCCAAATTAAAGATGCCGTGCATTGTCATTTTGAGCCTGAGGCAATGCCCAGCTTGATTCGCTTACACATCACGCGTGAAGAAGTGTTGGCGGCATGAGAATTCCGCGTGATCTCTCAGGTGCTGACCTCATCAAACGATTGGCTCGAATGGGCTACGGCGTAACTCGTCAAACAGGTAGCCATTTGCGTTTGACGAGCACTGTTCGGGGCGAACACCACATCACCGTGCCAAAACACGACCCTCTGCGCGTGGGCACTTTGGCGGCTATTCTGGCGAGTATTGCGACGCATCACGACATCACCCGCGAGGCACTGTTACAGCGTTTATTTGAATAAATGACGACGCATTTACCCCCCGACCCCATCCCCCTCTCCGCCCTGCAACACTGGATCTACTGTCCACGCCAGTGCGCCTTGATTCACGTTGAGCAAGCGTTTGCAGACAACCTGCACACCGCGCGCGGACAAGCGGTGCATCGCCTTGTCGACACGCCGGGCTACGAAATAAAAGCCGGGGTGCGCATCGAGCGCGCCTTGCCGGTGTGGAGCGATCAGCACCAACTCATCGGCAAAGCCGACCTCGTCGAATTTCA
>JAZKFR010000021.1:0-21863 GCA_040386295.1 Pseudomonadota bacterium
GGGCAAGCATACCGGGAGCATGCCGGACACCTGCCAGCTAACCCGCTTGAAATCTAGATTCACCATGCTGCTGCATTCTTATAAAAATACCTGCATGAAAAAAGGGGGTCTCTACTCAACACAAAAGAGGTTCCCTAAATGCAAATAGCAACTGGCCAATCATTCCCGCCACTGGCGCTGGAATCACGTACCGCAATCCCTACCGAGAACACCGCTTGTGACCTGAGTAAAAAGCCCCAGACCTTACGTTCTTGGGCTTGTCTCGCAAATGGCTCCATTCGCCCAGTACGCATCAATGGCCGTCTGTTCTGGCGTGTGGCCGACACTCAGCCAGTGCTGAGTCGCGAGCTGCGCAAATGAAGAAAGCGCCCTGCCTTGAAGAAAAGTCGAGCGCTACTGAGTCGGTCAAGCGTACCAACTCAAAATTCATGGGTACCGAAAACCCGCGCCATTTGCGCGCTATTGATGCCTTGCTGACACGCCCTATGCCGAGAGAGCATCTCGACCTGCAGGTAGGGTGTAGCAATTCACCTGAGCTTATCGCCGAGCTTCGCCGCCGTGGTTTAGCAGTGCCGTGTGAACGCGTACCTGATACAGACCGTGACGGAAAGCCGATTAAGCGCGGCGTTTATCACCTCATCAAACAAGACCGTAGCAAAATTACTCGATGGCTAGCATCGCGCCAGAAAGGGCAGATTGATTTAGCTTTGGCTGGTTTACTTGCCTTCGCTGCCGTGTGCGCCTTTAAGTTGCTTGGGGTTTTGTGATGCGCGCTAGATCATCCACAAAGCACGCCTATGCAGGCATCGAGGACAGCGTAATCGACAGTCCAGCCTATTCGTATTTGTCGTACTCAGCGTGCAGGCTGTTAACGTTTATTGCGTTCCGCCTCATTCGCACGCATGTCAAGCCAGGCAGACTAATGGGATAGAAACTACATATTCGACTGTGTGCCGTAACAAACAGCAAAAACAGCCGCCCAAGGGTGGCTGTTTCTTTGGACTGTGTTGCTAGGGGGTATTGACCAGAAAAAACCGGAAAAACCTACAACTGCCTTATGCAAAGGCTACGGCTTTAAACAAACGATATGAAATTGTTCTTACTGGTGGTGATGGGCAGAATCGAACTGCCGACCTATGGGTTATGAATCCATCGCTCTAACCGTCTGAGCTACATCACCGTCTAGGGCGGCGCATTGTAGTTTGGGCTGGTGTTTTGGTCAAGAAATTGTCCTCATTAAGCTCTTTTGTTGATTTGACGAGCTCAGCTTTCTACTATGGCCGTTTGCCTAATCAAGTTTGAATCTGCTGCTGTTTGCTCAAGCGTGCTGGGGTTGCCATTCCCTCGTATCGATGAATCGTGTACCTTGCCTTGCCTGCTGAGGCAAGCGCTCGCTAAAGTTTGTCTCTAGCCTTTTTGTTAGAGCCTTGTGTTGTTTTCTGCTAGCAGCCGATCTGGCTGCGTTTTCCTGAATGATGAATATGACTAAGTTATCTTTTCGATGCCTGCTGTTCGCTTTCCTGTGCCTACTGTCGATGGGCGCTCAGGCGGGTAAAACACTAGACAAAATCAAGCAACGTGGCGTGCTGCAGTGCGGTGTTAGTCTCGGTTTAGCAGGTTTTTCGGCGAGTAATAGCCAAGGCGTCTGGCGTGGCTTGGACGTTGATATTTGCAAAGCCTTGGCGGCGGCGGTGTTGGGAGATGCGTCTAAAGTGAAGTGGGTTCCGCTCAACGCGCAGCAGCGTTTTGCCGCTTTGCAGTCGGGCGAGGTCGACGTGTTGTCGCGTAATACAAGTTGGACTTTGAGTCGTGATGCGTCTTTGGGCTTTCATTTCACCAGCATTGTTTTTTACGACGGACAAGGTTTTATGGTGTCGCGCGCTTCGGGCATTCGTAGTGCGCGGCAATTGAAAGACGCTGAAGTTTGCGTGCAGTCGGGAACGACGACTGAGAAAAATATGAGCGATTATTTTCGTGCGCTCAAAATCAAGGTTAAGCCGATTGTCTTTGAGAATTTCGAGGCATCGTTGAAGGCTTTCTTTAGTGGTCGTTGCCAGGCCTACACGACTGATGCCTCGAGTTTGGCGGCAATTTTGCAGCGCGAAAGCAGGCACCCAGAGCAATATTTAATCTTGCCAGAATTGATTTCTAAAGAACCGATGGCGCCCGTGGTGCGTAATGACGATAACGAATGGTTTGCTATCGTCAAATGGGTGGTTAATGCTTTGATCACTGCGGAAGAAGAGGCGGTGACCCAAGCCAATGTAGCGCAGCAAAAAACGTCTGATAACCCGGTGGTGCAGCGTTTGCTCGGTGTGCAGGAAGACACCGGTAGGCTGCTCGGTTTGGATCGAGCCTGGGCGTATCGAGCGATTAGTGCGGTGGGGAATTATGGCGAGATTTTTGAGCGCAACCTGGGTAGCGCTTCGCCCTTAAAGCTAGCGCGTGGGCCGAATAAGTTATGGAGCCAAGGTGGCTTGATCTATGCGCCGCCTATACGCTGAGCGTTTTATTTTTATTGCGAATGAACAACGGTTTTAAGCGCAAATAACGCGATTCTTCCCGCTCTGCTTGGCGGTATACATAGCAGTATCGGCGCGTTTGATCGCGCTAGCTTGATCGTCTTGGGATACAAACTCCGTGATGCCAGCGCTGAACGTGATGAGTCGTTTTTCGTTGTTGTGCAGGAAAAATTGTTTGGTCAGCTCGCGCTGTAGTCGGATCAAAATTTCTTGCGCTGTTTTGATCGGGGTTTCCGGTAGCAGGACAATAAATTCTTCTCCACCAAAGCGCGCTAGGGTGTCGTTTGGGCGTAACGCGTTGCGGATCACGCTGGCTAGATGAATGAGCGCCGCGTCGCCCGCGTCGTGGCCTAAAGAGTCGTTGAGTTTTTTAAAGTCATCAATGTCGATCAAGGCAACGCATAGCGCCGATTGGCGCCGTGTGGCGCGCGCCATTTCTTTGTCGAAAGCGTCTTCTAGGCCGCGTCGATTGAGTGCGCCGGTGAGCTGGTCTTGACGTACCAAGTAGCTTGCCTCATCCAACTCGTTTTGTAGTTCGCTGACGTGTTTTTCGGCTGCTTCAATCCGTTGCTTAGAGCTTAAGAAATCGTCACGGGCGCGTTGTGCGTTTAAGCGGATGACACGCGTTTCGCGCACCACCTCGGCGAGTACCTGCTCTAGTTGCGTGATGTCGTTTGCGGCGCCGATTTTGTTGGCGCATAGCTCGATTTTGTCGTGATAATCGGCGCTCGAGTCGGCAAACTCGGCGAGATGTCCGACGAAATCACTCAGCATTTGTTTGAGCGCATTTTGTGCTTCGTGCAAGCTGTGTTTGAGCTGACTTTGTTTGAAAATCACTTCTTTTAGTCGGCGTTCTGTGTCGTCGAGTCCGCGCACGTTTAGCGGCAGTTTTAGCACGTCGCGGATAATTGCCAATTGTCCGCTCAGCCAGCGATCCTCAATCACCAACTCGCTGGCGTTTTCGAGTAACAGTTGTAGCAGTTTCAGTAAGCCAGCTTGCAATTCGCCGCGCTCGTCGGCTAACAACGCCAGGCGAAAAGCAAAACGCTTGATACGGTTACGTAATTGCTCAAGCGCTGCCGGGGTATCGGCGTTGCGTATCGTGCTCGCCAGCATACGTGCCTCAGCGTCGACTTCGTTCGAGAGTCGGCTGTCCAAACGTTCCTGGTGATTTTGTTGATCGCTGCAAACAAGCTCTAAAGTATCGGCAAAAAGTACTCTCCAATCTGATGTGGTTCCTAGTTCGCTGTGTCCTATGATGTGCTCGTCCGCTTTACTGGTGCGCGCGTCCATGCTTATGCGTGGTGTTTTGCTGCTGCTAGTTTTGTCGCTATGCGTTTCAATTGAGAAAGAGTCGGACAAAGCATCGGACAAAGCATCAGTAGTACTACTGGGGTTGAGCGACCATGATTTGACCAGATTCTGTAAACGGTTAAATAAAGCATCATTGTTGCTTGTTGTGCTGCGCAGTACGTGCTCCAAAGATTCACGCTTGCGCGCTGCCGTGAAGCCGCTTTGCTTCGCTTCCCATTGCTGTAGAAAGTCGCTGATCAATTGACTCCAAAGCAACTCTGTACTTGTTTTGTCAATGAATTCAATCAGGTTTCCACGGTATGTGGCCCAGTTTTGCGCTTGATAAGCCTGTTCTAGCTGACGTGCTAGGCGTAGCTGTGTTGGATTTTTTCTCGGCAATTCAAGCAGCAATGTTTTGAATACGTGTTCGGCGCTGTTCTCTTTGCTTTCTGTCTTAATGGCCTCTGCGCCGCTATTTGCCGTACTGTCTGTGGTACCGGCGATTTCGTGATAAATCGTTCGATAATGCTCGGGCGTGGGCGGAATTCGTCTGGTGCTGAGTAAGCGCAAGGTTTCGCGGGCGATCTCAGAGGGGTTGTTTGGTTTTGTCATGGTCGATTAGTTCTTTGATGAGACCTTGGCGCAACATGCGGTTTGATAAAAAATTCTTAACTTTTTGATGTTTTTGGATGTAGTCCAGAATTGATTATAAGTACAAGTTATGCTGAGGCTCCATTGTGGGCTTGGCGGCTGTTTCGCAGCTCATTTTTAATGCAAATTGGAATGGGCAGTGCAGACAAGGCCAGAGCGTGGGCGCAAAAGCACGGATTGGCAAGTGGCTTAAAATGAGCTGGGGAAAAAGCCCACAATAGAAGATCTCGCAGCGACTGACAGAAGTGCGGATATTTTCGACAGTTCAGTCGGCTTGCAGCGCAGATATTGATCGTTTTGGATCAATACCGTGCGCGGGTAAGGGTGATGCCAGGGGAAGTGATGCAGTTGCCGTGTTGCAGGCTGGGGAAATCGCTGTGCTGAGAGCAAAAACTTAATGCAAACGTTTATTTCAGTCTAAGTTGAGGCTTTTTTGATGCGTTTCATTCGAAAACCATTCGGAAAAATATAAGTTTTTTTCTTAATGGTTTTTTGAATTTTAAGTTTTTTGGCTCCCCGACCTGGGCTCGAACCAGGGACCTACGGATTAACAGTCCGGCGCTCTACCAACTGAGCTATCAGGGAATAAAGAAGGCGTAATTGTATGTGCCTAAACGTTCTTCGTCAATAGAAAACCGGGTATTAGATATGCCTAATGTCCCGTTTTTCCAGGTCGGTAGCTACTTAAAATAGCTATCTGGCTGAATGCTATAAATCTTAAATTTTCTGCTCTTTTTTCTCTTCTGTTCGCACTGCTTTGTTTAATAAGGCTCCCGTTTCTGATGAAGCATTGCTCCGGGCGCCAGGAGCGGCGTTGGCAAGCTGTCTATTTTTTTGTAAAAAGCGTAATGGATTTTGTGCGTTTCCTTTGTAGCGCACCTCGAAATGCAAATGAGGGCCGGTTGAGCGTCCGGTGTTTCCGCTAAGACCGATTTCTTGACCGCGTTTTAGCAACTGGCCAAACTGGACTTCGATGGCGGAAAGATGAGCGTAGCGCGAAGTAAAACCATTGCCGTGATCGATCTCGACTAAATATCCATAAGTCGGGTGTGCTTCGGCAAAGATGACCATGCCACCGGCTGCTGAACGAACTGGTGTTCCTTCCTCAGTCACAAAATCGACTCCTTCATGCAGCGCTGGCGCATTCAACAGCGGATCGATTCGCCAGCCAAAGCCTGAACCAATAGCTGTCTCTGTGGCTAAGGGCTGCAGTGTGGGTAAAAGATTGGCCGCGACACGCCGCTCCATTAACTGGGATTCTAAGGCGGTCAAACTATCGCTTTGCTGTTCCAACATATTGGACAGATAATCAGTTTTGCGTTGTAAATCAGCTGACGACAGTATTTGTGTCCCGGCAAGGTGGCTCGCTTCGATTGCCGTTGGCAAAACCAGTGGTCCGCCTTGGCCGTTACTGGATAAGGGCTCGGCGATCTGGCTTGGCTCGGGTAATGCGATCCCCGTTAAGTTGGCAACGCGTTCTCCCAGTGAGCCTAGTTGTAATAGTTGAGCTTGCATTTCACCCAGTTTGGTCGCCATGGTGTTCAAGTTGTCACGCAAAAAAGCTTTACTTTCATCGGCTTGGCGCTGATGTACAGCTAATACTAGACGTTCAGCAAACGGTAAATTGAAATGAATACTTAGCCAAGATAAAGCGAGTGACAACGAAAAGAGGCAAACTAATCCGGCGAGAATGAACGCCAGCACTAGCCGTGGCGTCAATAACAGGGTTCTGGCAGTTGCCATATGGTTGGAGACGAGAATAATATGCACGCAGCCCTCCGCAGAACATGCTGATTTTTTTGGTTATCTGATGCAAAAATTACTTGAGAACTACCTGGACAATGATCAAGGTGCCAATAAAGTGTTGGCGCACGCTAGGCAATTAATAAAGCTGTCTAACCTCTATCAAAAAATGCTCCCGCCACATCTTTATCAAGCTAGTCGTGTTGCCAATTACAATGCCGGTGTGCTTGTGGTTCACACGGGCAATACGGCATTAGCCGCTAAATTAAGACAAATGGCACCGACGCTGATCGCTGAATTTTTTAAGCAAGGTGTGCCTTGCAGTGAGCTTAAAATCAAAGTACAAACCCCAGAGCACGATACTTCCAGCAAGGGCAGCACGCAAAAACCGCTGAGTAGCAAAACACAAAAAAATCTGTCAAACCTAAGCGGTTCCTTGCCGGAATCGCCTCTGCGTGGGGCTCTGGAACATCTATTGGCGCGAGCTGTAATCAAGCCATGAGTGCGAGCCGCTCGAAAATCATAAACGCAAAGAAAAGCAGCACTAACGCCAAGACGTAGCGAAAAAAACGAGCTGAAAAATCCAGGTAGCGACGATCCTTAGTTAAGGCAAATCCTGCCAAGCCGACTGCGATGGCAATCAAACTCAGTGCTGCCAATAAACGCATTAGCCACATAAAAATTGCTTTCTGAACATTCAACAGCGATTAGCCATAATCGGTCGCAAACATAAAATCTGCCGCTAAGTTTTAGTTTCTGTTCTTGTTGCTCGATTTTAGTTCGCGTCGGAACAGGTATTTCACCGTTGCTGGCTTGATTTTTTGCTACAGCAGAAGCCAAAATTTTTTGTTTGGGCACACACAGGATAGGCAATGCTGAACGAGCAGGATGCCTTGCACAGAGTCGAGATGAGCTAAGTCAATTTGAATTAGCTCAACGCTAGTATTTGTTAAGCAAAGCCCGTTGACCACAACCAGCGCGTAACAGATTTTGGCGTCTGTGCAGCATCCTCGAAAGTGACGTACTCCCAAGCATCCGGTGTTGCCAACAAAGTGCGCGCGAGCTTGTTGTTCAAGCCATGACCTGACTTATGTGCGCTGAAGCTGGCTAACACGGGGTGTCCGAGTAGGTATAAATCACCGATGGCATCAAGCACTTTGTGTCGCACAAATTCATCTTGATAGCGCAAGCCATCGGCGTTCAAGATGCGATATTCATCCAGCACGACCGCGTTATCTAAGCCGCCCCCTTGTGCTAGGCCGTTCTCACGCAAATACTCAACTTCTTGCATAAAACCAAAGGTGCGCGCGCGCGCAACGTCGCGGATGTAAGACTGCTCAGCGAAGTCTATACACACCGACTGTCCGGTACGATTGATCGCTGGATGACTAAAAGCGATTGAGAAAGACAGGCGGAATCCTTCGAATGGTTCAAAAAATGCCCACTTGTCTTTAGCTATACCAAAGTCAGCACTTCCACTGCTTGCCGCATCGCTTACCTCGCTCACTTCGATTCGCCGTTTGACGCGAATAAATTTCTTGGCAGCTGCCTGCTCTTCTATGCCTGCAGATTGGATCAGAAAAACGAAAGGTGAGGCCGAACCGTCGAGAATAGGCACTTCTGCTGCGTCTAAATCAACAAACGCGTTATCGATGCCCAAGCCAGCAAAAGCTGACATTAAGTGCTCAATGGTACCGACGCGAACCTTCCCTTGGGTTGTTTCGCGTTCTAAGCAAGAACACAAACGAGTATCACCGACTAACAGGGCGGACGCAGGGATATCAACGACTGGATCCAGATCAAGCCGTCTGAAGACGATCCCGGTATTCGGTGGGGCAGGGCGCAGAGCTATGCTGACCTTAACGCCGGAGTGTAAACCGACACCGGTGGCGTGGATCAAAGATTTGAGTGTGCGTTGTTTAAGCATCTTGTTTGCCGTGTTTGGGCAAGGTGGATTTGTTTTTAGATTAGCGAATTACTTGAAAAATTCAGAGAAATCAAAGTGTTTGCTGCTTGAATGCACTGTGGCGAATTTTTCTGCTGCCTGATTTTGACAGAGTTGAGCGTCATATCTCGTCGCAAAACAATCCTCATTCTATCATGGCAGCCCAATACATTAGGCTGTCCAGTTTGCACAGAGGGTACGGTTTAACTAGGGGGCTTGAACTGCGCCTAATTTAGATGCCCCAAAATTCAAAAGAGGGAGCTGATCGCCCCCTTTTTTTGACTCTGAAACACTAGCTAATTTATTTGGCGAAATTTTGTTCGACAAATTTCCAGTTTACGAGTTTGTTGAGAAATGTCTCGACGAATTTCGGCCGCTGATTACGGTAGTCAATGTAATAAGCGTGCTCCCAGACGTCGATGCAGAGCAAAGGCTTGTCAGCTGTGGTGAGTGGGGTACCAGCAGCGCCCATGTTGACGATCTCGACTGAACCATCTGCTTTTTTGACCAGCCAAGTCCAAGCAGAACCAAAATTGCCAACCGCTGAGGTTTGGAAAGATTTCTTGAATTCGTCGAAGCTGCCCCAGCGTTTTTGAATCGCATCAGCAAGCGCACCACTGGGTTCGCCGCCACCGTTAGGGCTTAGACAGTTCCAGAAAAAACTGTGGTTCCAGACCTGTGCTGCATTGTTGTAAATGCCGCCAGCAGGCGCCTTTTTAACAATGCTCTCAAGCTCTAAATTTTCGTACTCTGTGCTTTTGATTAGATTATTGAGGTTGGTGATGTACGCCTGATGGTGTTTGGCGTAGTGATATTCAAAAGTTTCTGCCGACATATGGGGCGCTAGGGCGTCGGTGGCGTAAGGAAGTGCTGGTAGTTGGTGTTCCATTTTGAACTCCTAAGTGGTTAATTGTTGCGCTTGCTTGGCTGCATCTGTTCTCTTGCAAGTGTTCACATGCGTGCGATCATGGCGTCGCCAAAAGCAGAGCAGGAGACTTCGGTGGCGCCCTCCATTAGGCGGGCGAAATCGTAGGTAACGACCTTGTCGGCGATTGATTTTTCCATTGCTTTAATGATCAGGTCTGCTGCTGCTGTCCAGCCTAGGTGGCGGAGCATCATTTCGGCAGAGAGAATCAATGATCCCGGGTTGACCTTGTCTTGACCGGCATACTTCGGCGCTGTGCCGTGCGTTGCTTCAAAACAAGCGTAATGGTCAGAGATATTGGCACCGGGTGCGATACCAATTCCGCCGACCTGTGCTGCTAATGCGTCTGAGATGTAATCACCATTCAGGTTAGTGGTCGTGATTACGTCGTATTCCTCAGGGCGGAGCAGAATCTGTTGTAAAAACGCGTCGGCAATAGCGTCTTTAATAACGATACCGTTAGGCAGCTTTAACCAGGGGCCGCCATCCATTTCGACAGCGCCGAATTCGTTCTTGGCAAGTGCGTAGGCCCAATCGCGAAATCCACCTTCGGTGAATTTCATGATGTTGCCCTTATGTACGATGGTGACGGATTTACGCTGGTTGGCGATGGCGTACTTGATTGCCGCACGTACAAGTCGTTCGGTGCCGTCTTTAGAAATGGGCTTGATGCCAATGCCTGAACTTTCGGGGAAGCGAATCTTTTTGACCCCCATTTCTTCTTGCAGGAATTTGATGACTTTTTTGCAGGCGTCTGAGCCAGCTTGCCACTCGATTCCGGCGTAGATGTCTTCTGTATTCTCACGGAAAATCACCATGTTGGTTTTGCTCGGATCTTTAAGCGGTGAGGGAACGCCTTTAAAGTATTGCACTGGGCGAACGCATTGGTAGAGGTCTAGCTCTTGGCGCAGAGCGACGTTGAGCGAGCGAATACCGCCACCAACTGGAGTCGTCATCGGACCTTTGATCGAGACAGAGTATTCTTTCAGCGCTGCAAAGGTTTCGGCGGATAGCCAGACATCTGCGCCGTACATCTTGGTCGATTTCTCACCTGCATAAACTTCCATCCAATGGATTTTCTTTTCGCCTTTGAACGCTTTTGCAACGGCTGCATCGACGACTTTAATCATGACTGGCGTGATATCTACGCCAATGCCGTCGCCTTCAATAAAAGGGATGATTGGGTTGTTTGGTGTGGCCTGTCCAGGAATGATTTTCTGGCCGCCTTGCGGTACTTTGATCAGAGAACTTGCGCTCATGCCAACTCCATTTGGGGTGTTTTGATGTTCAAAGAATGTGCGCACGTTTGACTTGCATGGCTCGATTTGCGCGGTTGATCCGAGCAATGCAGCATTGATTTCGGTGCTGCATCGAGCGTCCAGTCTTCTGTGTCGCACGGCACTGCCGATTATCGCGTAAAAAACCATGCCTCGCTAGCGATGTGCGCTGATGGAGGTATTTATCTTGCCCGGCTAAGTTGTTCAAAGCGCTTATACACGCTTAAAGAACTTGAAAAATGGGCGTGACCTAGCGCCGTTTGCATACTGTTCAGCACGTGCTTATCCGTTAGAGCCTTGCTTGCTGTCGTATTGCAGAATTGAATTCTCTGCACCTTGTTTTTTTCGTGGCACTATTGGCTGAATAGATTGGGAAATAGGGACACTAATATGGGTATAGCGATGGGTGAGTCAGATTTGCCGCAGCATATTGCTGAATTGATGATTGACGGTTTCAACCGGCATTACCAATCGATTCGTGATTATGCGCGTCAGGCTAAAGCATTGTTTGAATTGGGGGATTGGCGCGGGGTGCAAACGGCAGTGCGTGAGCGAATTCGTTCTTATGATGAGCGGGTTAGCGAGTGTGCTGAGTTATTGGGCTCGCGTTTCGCTGCTGCCAGCTTGGATGATGCGAGTTGGCAACAACTAAAGCTGTCTTACATCGGTTTGTTGATTAACCATAAACAGCCGGAATTGGCAGAGACTTTTTTTAATTCGGTTTGTTCAAAGATTCTGCATCGTAGTTATTTTCACAACGCGTATATTTTCGCTCGGCCAGCTGTTTCTACCGAATACATTATGGGTCAGCCGCCGACCTATTCGAGTTATTACCCGATGCAGGGTGGCTCTGGTTTGCGTACCACTGTTTTAAATATCATTAAAGATTTTGCTTGGCAGCGTCCTTTTGAAGATCTTGGGCGCGACGTTGAGTACATCATGCGTAGTGTCAAACAGCATCTTGGCGGTTGGCCTAAAGCCGAGGTAAATGCGCAGGTACAGGTATTGCACTCGGCTTTCTACCGAAATAAAGCCGCGTATATCATCGGCAAAGCGATCAATGGCCATCTGGAGTTTTCTTTCGCAATTCCGGTGTTACATACGTCAGAAGGTAAATTGGTGTTGGATACGATTTTGCTCGATGCTTGGCGGATTGGTTTGTTATTTTCTTTATCGCGCGCCTATTTTATGGTCGATATGGAAGTTCCCTCAGGTTACGTGCAGTTTTTGCGCAGCATCATGCCGAACAAGCCGCGTTCTGAGTTGTATACGATGCTGGGATTGGGTAAGCAGGGAAAAACAATGTTCTTCCGGGATCTGATGCAGCATTTGCGACATTCCGAAGATCAGTTTGTCATTGCACCGGGGATTCGTGGTCTAGTCATGCTGGTGTTCACACTGCCGTCTTATCCCTATGTATTTAAAATCATCAAAGATGTTTTTGGCGCCTCAAAAGAGGTTGATCACGATACGGTTAAAGCAAAATATTTACTGGTTAAACAGGTTGATCGTGTTGGTAGAATGGCGGACACATTAGAGTTTTCGCAGGCTGCTTTACCTAAACACCGCTTTTCCGACGATCTTCTGGATGAGTTGCGTCGATTGGCGCCTTCTGTGATCGAAGAAGAGGGCGATGATTTGGTGATTAAGCATTTGTATATAGAACGCCGGATGATTCCTCTGAATATTTATTTGGATCAGGCTGAGAAAAACTTGGATTTGTCAGATCTGTCTTTGCCTAGCAGCAAGCGTGGTCTCGAACAGATCGAGCAAGCAGTGTTTGAGTATGGCAACGCGATCAGAGAGCTGGCCAGTGCCAACATTTTCCCCGGCGATATGTTATGGAAGAATTTTGGTGTAACACGTTATAACCGCGTTGTTTTTTATGATTATGACGAAATTGAATACATGAGCGATTGCCGTTTTCGTATCATCCCGGAAGCACCTTTTCCTGAAATGGAGTTATCAGGGGAGCCTTGGTACTCAGTTGCGCGAAACGATGTTTTTCCTGAGGAGTTTGCTACTTTTCTGCTTGGCTCACCGCTGGTTCGGCAGGCTTTTTTAAAGCATCATAAAGACTTACTAAGTGTCGAATTTTGGCAAAAAACGCAGGAAAAAATTCGCAGTGGATATTTGGAAGATTTCTTCCCTTATCCAGAGGATCTACGTTTCAGTGCTGTTTTTAGAAAAAAATAGGAGTCATAGTGAAAATTTTAGTTGCCACAGATGGTTCAAAATGCGCGCTCAATGCGGTTAAGTACGCTGCACAATTGGCAGTATCACTGCACTCGACGGATCGCATTACTTTGATCAATGTGCACGATGACAGTGCTTTGCGCCATGCGAAGAAATTGCTTGGCAAAACGTCAGTTGAAGAATATCTACGCAGTTTGAGTGAAAAAGAGGTTAAACCTGCAGTAGAGGTCTTAAAGAATTCGGGTGTTCCCTACGATATTGTGATTAAATTTGGGCATATTGCAGAACATATTCTTAAAACAGCTGCTGCCGGAAAGTATGACCTGATTATTCTCGGTGCGAAGGGAAGAACTGCATTTGCTGATTTATTGCTCGGTTCAGTCGCGCAACGTGTTTTATCAACAGCTAAGCAGGCTGTTTTGCTCGTTAAGTAGAAGAATCACTCTAAGCAAGGGATTGATTGCGTAAGTGGGCATCAATAGCCCATAAAAAACCGCCAATGATTGGCGGTTTTTTATGCAATTTTGGCGGAGAGAGCGGGATTCGAACCCGCGTTAGGTTTGACCCTAAACACGCTTTCCAGGCGTGCGACTTCAACCACTCATCCACCTCTCCGAAAGAGCGACGATTCTAGCAGAGGGGAGCAGTTTGACCAAGGGTCATTATCAATTTACTTACTGATTCTTGCCGAAATGTGGAATTCCTGATTTTTTAATTTAGATGAATTGTTGAGAGCTAGTACTTATAAGCCTTGCTGTATTTACTAGCTGTTATCACGATTAGCCTGGAAACTTGATTGTTGAAAAATATGCTGCTCAAACAAACTCGCAAAGAATAGCTAAAAGAGGAATGGCTAAGAAATAAGATATATAAGGTATTTATGAATTTAGATTTTGATGTGATTGTCGTGGGCGGTGGCTTAGCTGGTTTATCGTTGGCTTGTGCCTTGGATGATACCCCGCTGAGAATTGCTTTGCTTGAGCAGAATGTCTTCGTTAAGCGTGAGCCACTAGCACAAGAATGGGATAACCGGGTCTATGCGATCAGTCCCGCCAATGCGGATTTTTTGAAGAAGCTTAATGTTTGGAAGAACCTTGATGCGCAGCGAATTACTCCGATTCGAGCTATGCAGGTTTTTGCCGATGGCGGCAGCGCAATTGAATTTTCTGCTTACGCCAACGGTCTTGAGCAACTTGCTTGGATTATCGAATCCTCTTTGATGGAAAAAGAGTTGTGGGAGCACATTAAACGGCAAAATCGCTTGACCTTGCTTTGTCCGGCGCAAGCTAGCGCGCTTGATATTCGCTCTGAAGCTGCTTTTTTACGTCTTGTTGATGGACGAAGCTTGTCAGCTCGTTTAATCGTTGGGGCAGAAGGACGTCAATCTTGGCTGCGCACGACAGCTGGTTTGTGTGCGCTCGACTATCCCTATGGTGAGAAGGGGGTGGTTGCTAATTTTGAATGCGCATACCCTCATCGTGACATAGCAAGACAGTGGTTTCGCGAAGATGGCGTCCTTGCTTGTTTGCCTTTGCCGGGGCAGCGTATTTCAATTGTCTGGTCCACGCCTGAAGCACATGCTCAGACATTACTTTCGCTTTCTGCTGATCATTTTGCGGCACGTGTTGCCGCAGCTGCTCAGCACGAGCTCGGTGCGCTCAGGATGATTACATCAGCTGCTGCATTTCCACTGAGTTTGTTGCGTGTACCCCAGGTCGTGATGCCGAGGTTAGCTTTGATTGGCGATGCAGCGCATGGTGTTCATCCTTTATCTGGTCATGGCATCAATCTTGGGTATCAAGATGCTCAGCAGTTAGCGCAATTGCTGGCAGCTACGCCTTCTTGGCAGGATATAGGTGATCTTTCGTTGTTGCGTCGTTATCAACGCGCCCGGCGCGAGGAGACTGTGCTGATGCAAAATATGACGCATTTTTTACAGCGAATCTTCGCTAGTCGCTCCTCGCCAATCAGGCGTTTGCGTAACCTAGGTGTGCATGTAGCGAATCGCCTTCCTTTAGCTAAGAATTTGCTGGTGCGTTATGCGCTTGGTTCTTTTTAATTAACAGATTTTGTTTTCATATTGGGGTTCTTGCATGCTTAAGAAAATACTTTGTCTGGCTTTGGCAGTGGGTGTGAGTTGTCTTGCGTTGGCTGACGAGGCGAGTATTAAGAAGTCAGTGAAGCAATCCGTCGAGAGTAAGCTGGGTGCTAAGGTCAGTAACGTCGTTAAATCGCCTTACTTTGGTCTTTATGAGGTTTATGCCGATGGGCAAATTATTTATACGGACGATAAAGTTTCCGCGTTGTTGGTGGGTGCTCTGATTGATGGGAAAACATTGAGAAATGTGACTGAGGAGCGCATGCAGAAATTGAGTGCGATTAAATTCAGTGATTTGCCAATCGATTTGGCGATCAAGCAAGTGCGCGGTGACGGCAAGCGTGTTTTTGCCAGTTTTGAAGATCCGAATTGTGGCTACTGTAAGAAATTGGCGAAAGAAGTCGCTAAGCTTGATAACGTAACAATTTACATTTTTTTATACCCTATTCTTTCACCCGACTCGTTGGATAAATCGAAACAAATTTGGTGTGCCGCAGATAGGTCAAGAGCCTGGAATGAATGGATGGTGGAGGGAAAAATGCCTTCTGGTAAGGGTGATTGTGATACCAGCGCTGTGCTGAAATCTCTAGAAGTGGGGCGCAAATTGTCTATTACAGGGACGCCAACTTTGTTTTTTGCGGATGGTGAGCGTATACCTGGTGCAGTACCCATTGCTAGAATTGAGCAGAAATTAGGGCAAAACAGATAGTTTGAAACTAATGCTAGGCGTGTCCGGCCTTTAGGTTCTTTCCTGTTGTCAGGACGAGCTTCGAGTTTTCTGAGTTAAGAAGCTGAGAAGTCTTCTGAAAATATGAAGCCTTCTTTGCTTGAAGCATTCGATGTAAAAACGCCCCGGTGATTTCACTGGGGCGTTTTTACGTTTGAGGGCTAGGGGAGAGAGTTAAAGTTAACGTCGTGTTTCCACCATGATCAATGGCTCGTCGCTTCGTTCGCGGAGAGGTTTCCGGGTGCGCGGTACACGTACCGTTTCGTTTTCCGACATGATCGGCTGTACGGCTTGAGCACTCGTTTCGATCATGACTAGACCGCTTTCGTCGATTAGCTTTTTGAGGTCCATAGCAGCCACTGGTGTCGCTGGAGTTGCTTGTGTTACTACCGGCTGTTGCTCTTGTTGCTTTTCTCTCTCAGAGAGGTTTTGCGTTGAAACTGCGCTTTCTACGCTGGCTTTGCTTTCCTTTGTTTCGATTGTTTCTTCCGTTGAGGCCATTGCATTGTTGCTGCCTTCTAACTCGCGGCTGCTGATGTTTGAGTCAAGTTGATGACTGCTACTTGCCTCATTTTCATTGCTGATTTGCTTGATTGCTTGAAATTCTTGTTTTTCTACTGTCTTAGGCGTCTCCTCGTGCGCGCCTTCTACGCCTGCTTGAGAGGAGGTTTCAGCACTCGGATTTTGAGCTGACGAATTTTCTAAGAGCTCTTCCCGTATCTCACCTCTTTCTCGGCGTGCGCCGCCGCGCCGCCCGCGCCGTCTGGCGTTACCACTATTTCTGTTTTCTTCTGTTTGATCTGCAGATTGATTTGCGACAAGGTTCGATCCTGCAGAGGAAAGTTCGGATGAAAGCTCGGCAGCGTGGTGAGTAGAGGGGGCAGGTGCAGTGTTACCGTTTGCCAACTCTTTTCTTGATTCGGGGCTGGCCGAATGACTGGCCGGTGCGTTTACACTTTGTTCTTTACGCGGACGTCGTGGTTCTCTTGCTTCTCGTCCTTCACGCGGTGTGCGGTTGTTTTCGTCGCGCGCCTGATTTGGTGCGTGCTCTTTCGCTTCACGCGGTTCACGGTTGGCGTTGCGACCTTCACGTTCTTCATTGCGTCTGGCGCCATTACGACGGCTATCCCGTCTTGCCTCGTTTTGATTGTTTGTTTTGGTGGTTTCTGCCGGGGTGCTAAGGCTGTTCTGGGTGGTTGCGTTGGCCCCGTCCGCTGTGCTGCCGAACCATGAGCGCAGAGTTGCGAACAAACCCCGCTTCGGAGAATTGTCATTGATTCTGCTTGTTCTATGAACAATCGGGGCGGGTTGCGCTGGGGTAATGTTTCTGATGACTGCTTCCTGGCGTGCAACTTTAACTTCATTGTTTGAGCGTTGTTTGTTTTCTTCTTCTGTCGGCGTTTCAGCCATTTTGTAAGAGGGTTGCAGTAGATCCTCTTGATTTAGTTCGTCGTGGCGTAGACGAATGATGCTGTGCTGTGGTGTTTCGAGATGAATATTTGGGATTAGTAATACGTTGACTTTGTGCCTTAATTCAATGGCTTGAATGTCGGTGCGTTTTTCGTTAAGGAGGAAAGTGGCGACATCGACCGGAACTTGCGTATACACCGTGGCCGTGTTGTCCTTCATTGCCTCCTCTTCAAGGATGCGCAAGATATGCAGTGCGGCTGATTCTGCGCTGCGAATATGGCCTGTGCCGGTACAGCGTGGGCAGGGGATGTAACTGGTTTCGGCAAGGGCAGGACGAAGTCGCTGCCGTGATAGTTCGAGCAAGCCGAAACGACTGATTTTGCCGGTTTGCACGCGCGCTCGGTCAAAGCGCAACCCATCTCGCAAGCGGGTTTCTACTTCGCGCTGGTTGCGTGCGCTTTCCATGTCAATGAAGTCAATGACGATGAGGCCACCGAGGTCGCGTAGGCGGAGTTGACGGGAAACTTCTTCAGCTGCTTCTAAATTGGTTTTGAAGGCGGTTTCTTCGATGTCGGCGCCGCGTGTGGCGCGTCCTGAGTTGACGTCGATCGAGACTAAGGCTTCGGTGTGGTCGATGACGATCGCGCCGCCAGAAGGGAGGTCGACTTGGCGTGAATAAGCCGATTCGATCTGGTGTTCGATCTGAAAACGTGAGAACAAAGGCACGTCGTCACGGTAGCGTTTGACGCGATTGACGTTGGCGGGCATGACGTGTGACATGAACTGTTGTGCTTGTTCAAACACATCGTCTGTGTCGATGAGGATTTCGCCGATGTCAGGTTGAAAGTAGTCACGAATAGCACGAATAACGAGGCTGCCTTCCTGATAAATCAAGAATGCGCCTTGTTGCTGATTGGCGGCGCCGTCGATCGCTTTCCAGAGTTGGAGCAGGTAATTGAGATCCCATTGCAGTTCTTCGGCGTTGCGTCCGATTGCTGCTGTGCGGGCGATTAAGCTCATGCCAGAAGGAACTTCTAGCTGATCCATCACTTCGCGCAATTCGGTGCGTTCGTCGCCTTCAACGCGACGTGAAACGCCGCCACCACGTGGGTTGTTCGGCATTAAGACAAGGTAGCGCCCGGCTAAGCTAACGAAGGTGGTGAGTGCTGCACCTTTATTCCCACGCTCGTCTTTATCGACCTGAACGATGATTTCTTGGCCTTCACGCAGGGCTTCTTTGATCGTAACGCGACCTGATTCCAGGCCGGGTTGGAAAAAAGCGCGCGCGACTTCTTTGAACGGCAGAAAGCCGTGTCGTTCGGCGCCGTAATCGATGAATGCTGCTTCTAAACTGGGTTCTATACGGGTGATGATGCCTTTGTAGATGTTACTTTTCTTTTGTTCTTTAGCAGCAGACTCGATGTCGAGGTCGATTAATTTTTGACCGTCGACAATCGCGACGCGCAGTTCTTCAGCTTGAGTTGCGTTGAACAGCATGCGTTTCATTGGTGGTGCTCCCACGCGCGTAAACGGGGGGCGCCTTGTGCAGACAACGGCGGGCGGTAGCGGTCTTAGAAGTCGTAGCGTCTTAAGTAAGAAGGGGCTTTGTGCGCTTTCTGTAACGAGTACTAACCTGGGTTTGCTATTGCTTCGCTGTTTTTGTTTTTCGCGGAGCCTGTTGCGGCTGTTAGATCCGGGAAGTCTGTTTCGGGCGATCCGAGCGTATTTGGCGCGTATAAATCAATTAGTATCGCTACTTGTGGTGAGCGTACTTAACCAGGTGATTTTTGTTGGATGATCTTGCGCGGTTTTGCGTAAGTGAAGCACGGAGATTTGCCGGAGCGCGCTGCGCTGACTTTAAACAAAGAACTGTGTTTAAAGTGTTGCAAGGCGCTTGCTTTGACGGTCTCACGAGTCAGTGCTTCTTTCAGTCCGAGACGAAAATCCAATTCAGTATATGCAAAATGACCGACCTTAGCAAAAACTCTGTAACGCAGAGAGTAGTAACAGAAGACGAAGAGGGGCAGCGCCTTGATAATTTTTTGCTAAAAATATGTAAAGGTGTGCCTAAAAGCCACGTTTACAGAATTCTTCGTAGTGGCGAGGTGCGTGTTAATCGTCGTCGTGCCGATGCTGCTTATCGTTTGCAAATCGGCGATGTTTTGCGCCTTCCGCCGGTGCGAATTGCGCAGGGCGCGTCGCAGGAGAATGAAGCAGTTTTACTGGGTGCTGCGCGCGGCTTAGCGTTGCCAGTCCTTTATGAAGATGAGGCTTTATTAGTCGTCGACAAGCCTTCTGGGTTGGCGGTTCATGGTGGGAGCGGCGTCTCTTTTGGGGTGATCGAGCTTTTGCGGCGCCAGCGGCCTCAGGCCAAATTTCTTGAGTTGGCGCATCGCTTGGATCGGGAGACCTCGGGGATTTTGCTGGTTGCTAAGAAACGTTCGGCTCTGGTTGTTTTGCACGATATGTTTCGCCGTGGTGCGGTGGGGGAAGCGGATAAGCGCTATTTGGTCTTGGTTAAAGGACGTTGGATGGATCCGCTGCGCCATGTCAGATTGCCGTTATTTAAGTATTTGCTTGATTCTGGCGAGCGACGCGTGCGTGTTGCCGAGCAGGGTAAGGAGTCGCACACGGTTTTTCGTTTATTGGCGCGCTGGCAGGGCTTTAGTTTGCTTGAGGCTGAATTGAAAACGGGGCGGACGCATCAAATTCGTGTTCATTTGGCGCACCTTGGCTACCCTATCGTTGGTGATGAAAAATACGGCGATTTTGCGTTGAACAAAACGCTTGAAAGAGAAGGTTTAAAACGCATGTTTTTGCATGCCTGGAAGATGGTTTTTGCTCATCCTGTGAGTGCGCTTCCGTTGTCGTTTGAGGCAGTTTGCCCGGACGCCCTAGTTTCTTTCGTGCAGAAAATTGCGACTAAAGAGCAGCAAGATTATGGTGTGCGTCCGATTGCTTCATGGCTGGGCTTAAATTCGTCTTCCCCTTTGTCGATGTCGCTGTGTCCCGGCTTCGAGGAGTCTACGGCAGAGACGAGTGATGTTGAGCGATGTTAATTATTTCAAATCGAACCGTGAGAAAGGTGTGCCGAGATGACTGAGAGTAGCCCTAAGCTTGATCTGAACGATGTTTCTGTGCTTTGGCAAGAATTGCGTCGATCGATCGCGCAGCCTGATTTGTGGTTGGCTTTGGTGCGCTCTTATGCGACCGATGCGCTACCCTGGCAGGCGGCTTATGCGGCACGTCAAGCGATGCGTTTTAATCCTGCTTTGCGCCCTACTCTAGATTCTTTAGGTGTTAAATCTTGGCAGAATCCTGCTTTCGGCGATGCTGCTCTGGGACGAATGCGGCGTCCAGAAGTCGGGCTGTTACAACGTTTTTGCGCACGCGTGGTGAGCGTTCCTGGAGATTGGTTGTCTTGGCTTTATCTAGCACGTTTGCACGAGATGAACGCCGCTAACGAGTTTGAACCTGCGCTTAGCCCGGAGCAACTTGTCTTGGCAGACAGTGCATTGCAGCAGGCGCGCGCGCTCGATCCGGTTCCGGGTGAGTCTTTGCATTGGATGGGTGTTTGGCGTTTGAATTCGGGTGCGGCTGCAGCGGCGGTCACGGCTTTCTCTCAGTTGTTGGAAATTCGCCCGGTACGCTTTGGCTCGATGATGTATCTCGGTGAGGCCTTATTGCGTGTTGGCAATTTGGTCGCCGCAGAAAAAGCTTTTGGCCGTGCTTCCTTGTCGACCAATCCTGATTTTTTGATGACTTTAGCGGCGCGCGTCTTTGCGCATAATTACTGGCAAGAGGCCATTTCACTGCTAGACAAAGCCTTGCAAATTCGCCCAGGCAGCGTGCCTATTTTGCTGGCCTTGGCAAAAGTGCAGTCCGATGTGTATCAGCTATCCGATTGCAAAAAGACTTTGCGTGTTCTGCAAACGGTCGCGCCAGACAATGCGGAGGCGAAGTTGCTCGAGGCTGGCTTGGCAGGCCGCATGGGCGATGCCAAAGCGCATTTGAGTATTTTGCAGGGGGCTTATGAATCCGGCGGTGATCCACTCTCGCGCCTGGCGTCAAGTATTGCCATGACTTTGTTGTACCAAGACACTTTATCCCCAGTCGAGATCAGTGATCGGCATCGCCATTTGTGCGCGCCGATTGAATCTGCTGTGCAGCAAAAAACCGTTTTTACGAATCAGCGTTCGACGCAGCGTCGCTTACGTATTGCCTGTGTCACGGGTGATTTACATCGGCAACATCCGGTGAATATCTTTATGTTGCCGGTATTGCTGCGGCTCGATCATGAACGTTTTGACGTTGCGGTGTATCACACCGGCACCATGTTCGATGAATACACTCAGCAAGCGAAGAATGCTGCTGATCGTTGGGCTGAGGTAGGTGCGCTGGATGATCAAGCGCTGCAACGGATGATTGTCGACGATCAGGTTGATATTTTGATCGATTTGGCTGGGCATACGGCGACACACCGCTTGGGGGTTTTTGCCTTGCGCGCGGCGCCAGTACAAGCGACCTTCTTGGGTTACCCGCATTCCACGGGTCTGTCTGCCTTAGATTGGCTCATTGGCGACGCGACGGTGAGTCCGACTGAGCACGCGCATTTGTTTAGCGAGGGCATCGCACAGTTGCCGAATAGCGTTTTTTGCTGGGCGCCCGTCGATGAGTATCCGCTCCCTCCAGCACGTCCCAGTGCTGCGCCGGTGGTATTTACCTCGTTCAATAACGCAATGAAGTTATCACCCAAAACGCTTGCGCTTTGGGCAAAGGTTCTGCATGCGGTGCCCGATGCGCAGCTGTTATTGAAAGCGCCTTCCTTACGTGATGACGCCGTGCGTGCGCGTTTTACCGCTTTATTTGCCGAGCAAGGAATCACGGCTGAACGTCTGCTTTTCCAAGGGCCGGTTGGTTTGCAAGAAATGATGCAAGCCTATGGTGAGGCTGATATTGCTTTAGACCCTACGCCTTATAACGGGGGGACGACCAGTTTGCAGGCTTTATGGATGGGGGTTCCCGTCGTGACGCTGGAGGGCGTGTTCGTTAGCAGCGCCGACGGCACGGTCACGG
>JAZKFR010000021.1:21873-27446 GCA_040386295.1 Pseudomonadota bacterium
GGGGCGAGCTTTATGCGCGCCCTGGGTCGTCCAGATTGTGTTGCTGCTAACGAGCTTGAATACGTGCAGATTGCTCAGAATTTAGCAGCGCAGTGTGTTGATTTGCGCACGCAGCGCGCTGCTTTGCGTGCGCAAATGGCGGCTTCGCCTTTGTGTGACATAAAGTCTTATGTAACTGATTTTGAAGAATTGCTTCGTGCTATGTGGGCTAGCCATTGCGCGGCTGATGGGCGCCGTCTGATTACCCTGAAAAGCTAGATCTCGTTCTTTAGTGGTCAATGCTATGGGCCTCGATTCAAGCGTTGAACTGAACGCTGTTTCTGCTCTTCCTGTTCTTTCGGCGGCGGCTGCGCTTGCAGGTGCGCAGCATTATTTGGCTCAGGGGCAAGGCCTAGCCGCAGTGCAGATGCTACAGACTGCGCTTGAACATGCTCCGAATGATATTGAGCTGCTGCTCGGTTTAGGCGTGGCTTGGCGCTTTGTCGGACAGATTGAATCTGCTGCGACGGCTTTCCTGCGCTGCCTAAGCTTGGACGCGCAGCGTGCCGATGCCCAGGTTTATTTGGGCATGATTCGTTTGGCGCAGAACGATCAGCAGCAAGGTTGGCCGCTTTACCAGGCACGCTGGCGTGCGCCTTACTGGACGGAGAAGTTGCGCTACCCCGCGCCGGCCTTATGGAAAGGCCAAGTCAGCAGCGGTATGCGCTTGTTGTTATGGGCAGAGCAGGGCTTTGGCGATGCTTTGCAGTTTGTACGTTATGCGCCCTGGTTATTGGCTTTGTTGCGTACTCAAGGGGCGAGCTTGAGCCTGGAGGTCCCGGCTAATTTGCTTGTTTTAGTGCGTACTACTTGGCCATTCATGGACATTGCCGCAACAGGGGAAATTCAGGGGCGTTTTGATGCGCACTTGCCGTTGATGGATCTGCCTCATCTTTGGGGCGGTCTGGGTGCAGGTCATTTGCCTTATCAGGCGATGCCTGTGCCTTATTTATCCGCTTTACCCGACCCTTTGCCGACACAGCGTGGTGCGCTAGCGCCGCAGTGGCGAGCCGTGGAAGCGAAACCGCTGCATGTGGGGCGCGTCGGGATTGTTTGGCAGGGACGTTTTTCTCATCCTGATGATTATTGGCGATCAATTAACCCGCGTTTGCTTGATCCGCTGTTTGCCGTGCCGGGGGTTCGCTGGGTCAGTTTGCAGAAACAAGACGCGCTTAGCCCTTTACAGCAGGCGAAGGGGGCGTATCCAGACTGGTTGCCCGATGATTTGGCGCAATGCCAAAATTTTTCTGATAGCGCAAGTATTGTCAATGACTTGGATTTGGTAATCAGCATCGATTCGGCGATGGCGCATTTGGCCGGTGCTTTAGGTCGGCCCGTTTGGTTGTTGTTGCCTAAGATCACCGATTGGCGCTGGCAGTTGTCTGATTCTGTCGCTGCGCAATCGGGCAATGAGCAGGCGCAGGAAATAACGCCCTGGTATCCGAGCATGCGATTGTTTCGTCAAATAGATTCCGATGCGAGCTGGTCGCCGCTCATTGCCCGTGTTGCTGCGGCGCTGACGCACTGGTGTGCGCGGCGTGCGCAAAAAATTAAAAATGGACTCGGTGATGGCTGAACTGGTGAATCCTTTTGCACCCGCGCAGGTTCCTCTTGTCACTGACTGTAAATGCTGCCGTGCGCGTAGCACTTTGGTGGCGGTGATGGACGCTGCGCGCAGCGGACTTGATGCCCGCGCAGGACGTAGCCTAGAAGCCTTGTCTGGGCAGGCGGTTTACTACTATCGCTGCGTTGACTGTGGTTTTACCTTCACCCGTGCTTTTGACCATTGGTCAGCGCAGGATTTTGCGCGCTTGATTTACAACGAAGATTATGGGCGGCACGACCCAGATTACCTGGATGGCTCGCGTGGATTACGCACAGCTGCCGATGTGATTGCGCAGTTTGGGCGCTATGCGGGGCAGCTGTCTGTACTCGATTGGGGGAGCGGGCAAGGTAGTTTTGTTGCGGCATTGCGCCAGCATGGTTTTGCCCAGGTCGATGCTTATGATCCTTTCGTCCCGTCGCTTAAGACGCGTCCCGAGCAACGCTATGAGATGGTGACTTGTTTTGAAGTGATCGAGCATGTTTTAGACCCCGTCGCGCTGGTTGCCGATTTGGCGGCTTGTCGCGCCGAGCAGGGGGCGATTTTAATTTCGACGCTGTGGTGTACACAGCAAACGATCGACTATGGCTTAGAGCATTGGCACTACTGCGTGCCGCGCAACGGACATATTTCTTTGATGACGCCGCAGGCACTGCTGCGCTGCGCTGCGGCGGCAGGTTTAACTGCACATTCTTTTAGCGCTGGCGCACACGTTTTATTCGACCCTGTTGCCATCCCTCTTTGGTTGCAAGCTGTTTTGCCCAAGATTTCTTGAACCGCCCTTCTGTCTAAAACCGTTTCTTAATTTGAGAGTCCTTTATGCAAAACGAAGAAATTATCAGCGAGCCTGTCTTTGAAATGACCACCTCGCGGCATTTTTTGTCTTGGCTTACCGAGCAAAAAATATCCATTGCGTTTACGACTTATCAGATCGGAAAACTATTTTTACTTGGCTTAAAAGCGAGCGGCGAACTGTCTATTTTTGAACGCACGTTTAACCGCTGCATGGGGCTTTGTCCGACAGAAGACGGCTTTTATATGAGTAGTCTGTATCAGATCTGGCGTTTTGAGAATTTATTGACTGCTGGTCGAGAGCAAGATGGTTACGATCGCCTTTATGTCCCTCAATTCGGCAATACCACGGGTGATCTTGATGTTCACGATATGGCGGTTGACGCCGATGGCCGCCTTGTTTTTGTCAATACCTTGTTTAGTTGTTTGGCTACTTTGAGTGATACGAAAAGCTTTAAGTCGCTATGGCGGCCTGCTTTTATCAGCAAATTGGCGGCTGAAGACCGTTGTCATCTCAACGGATTGGCGATGAAAGAGGGACAAGCGGCCTATGTGACGGCGATTGGCCGTTCTGACGTCGTCGATGGCTGGCGTGCACATCGAGCAGACGGCGGAATCGTTATTGATGTACCGAGTAATGAGATTGTGGCAACAGGTTTATCCATGCCGCATTCGCCGCGTTGGCATCAAGGCAAACTCTGGTTGTTGAATTCTGGTACGGGGGAATTTGGCCATATTGAACTTGAAACAGGGCGCTTTGTTCCGCTCACCTTTTGTGCCGGCTACATGCGTGGGCTTTACTTTCACGGGGATTACGCATTGCTTGGATTATCCAAACCGCGTCATAACAAAACGTTTAGCGGTTTGCCGCTCGATGCCAAGCTCAGTGAACGCAACGCGGAAGCGCGTTGTGGTATCCAAGTGATCGATTTGCGTACTGGCGATGTTGTGCATTGGGTACGCATCGAGGGAATTGTCGATGAGTTATACGACGTGATTACTTTGCCCGGCGTGCAAAGACCGATGGCGCTAGGGTTTAGAACAGATGAAATTGGCCATGTCATTAGTTTTGACGATTAGTTTGGCCGCGCACTGCTCGACCAAGTTCTGTTGCTTGCGCTCGTGATGTAGGCGTATGGCGTATGGCGCATGGCGGTATCGGGTAATCTCTTTTCGGTTATGATGCCGCCTCTTTTATCTAGACCTAAACAAGGCATGATTTCTCCACGATTGATGAATAACAAACTTCTGTTTCCTCCCCGCTGCTGCAAAGCGCTGACCTCAATTGCCGTGATCGCACTCGCGACGCTGAGCGCGGCCTGCTCTTCGGTGCCGCACCTGGTGACCGAGTATCGAATCGACGTGCAGCAAGGCAATGTGTTAACCCAAGAAATGGTTGCGCAATTACGCCCCGGATTAACTAAGGATCAGGTGCGCTTTATTTTAGGCACGCCTTTGCTCACCGATGTTTTTCACGCAGATCGTTGGGACTATATTTATCGTTTGCAAAAAGGCAAAACGGGTGAAGTGGATAAACATAGGCTCACGGCCTTTTTTGACCCAAGCGGGCGATTGCTCCGTGTGACTGGAGACGTTGCCGCCGCAGAAACGGCCAATAAAGATACAGCGCCAGAAAAAGATAGATCGCGCGTGCTTGAGCTGAGTAATCTGCCTGAAAACGGGGAGTCTGCCGCTGGCGAAATGTCGTCTGAAACGAAAGGTTGGCTCGATAGAATGCTGCGGAGTCTTGGTTTTTAAAATATGAAGAACTTAAGAATTGTGATTGTTGGGGCAAGTGGTCGCATGGGACGGATGTTGATCGAAGGTACTTTGGACGATGCTGACGCCACCCTGGTTGCCGCGCTCGATCAAGCAGGGTCGCCCGCCTTGGGGCAATCCGTCGGCACTTTAGTCGGGCATGCTTGCGACGTTTTGATCAGCAGTGACGTCGACGCAGCGCTGGCGCAAGCTGATTGTTTGATCGATTTCACGCGCCCAGAAGGCGCTTTGAATCATCTGGCTGCGTGCGTCCGACATCGTGTGTCGATGGTGATTGGTACCACTGGATTTGACGCAGAAGGTAAAGAAAAAATCGCGCAGGCGGCGAGCGATATTCCGATTGTTTATTCGCCGAATATGAGTGTAGGCGTCAATTTGGTCTTCAAATTACTCGAGACCGCTTCCCGTATTTTGCGTGATGAATACGACGTTGAAATTGTCGAAGCGCATCATAAACACAAGGTTGACGCGCCTTCCGGCACGGCAGTGCGCATGGGTGAAATCGTCGCACAAGCCTTAGGGCGTGACCTCAAAACCTGCGCTATTTACGGGCGTGAGGGCGTAACGGGCGCGCGCGATGCGTCCACCATTGGTTTTGCCACGGTGCGCGGAGGCGACATTATTGGCGATCATACGGTGATGTATTGCGGCACTGGCGAGCGTGTTGAAATAAGCCATAAAGCCGCTAGCCGCATGCCTTACGCCCTCGGTAGTTTGCGTGCGGCGCATTTTTTGGCGGACAAGACATCAGGTTTGTTTGATATGCAGGATGTTCTGGGTCTGCGCTGAGCATCTGCTTGTCTCTACTGTTGCACATTCCTTTGCCTGAGCCTTGTCTTGCGCGCAGCGGCGCAAAATCAAAGCGCCAGTTGCGTCAGTAATTCTGCCTCGAGTTTCATCCGTTCAGAAGCTTCTGCCAGCGCACCGCCGCTGACTAAGAAGGTGTCTTCAACGCGCTCGCCTAGGGTGGCGATTTTGGCGGTGTGCACGTTGATGCGGTGGGTGGTCAGGGTTGAGGCAATGCTGTAGAGCAGGCCTAGGCGATCGGCTGCGGTGACTGAGAGGACGAAGAACTGCCCTTTTTCGTCAAATGGCGACCGTGGCTTGAATCGGAAAGTGTTTTACTTGGCGCGATAAGCGTTTATTGACAGGGGCTTCTGGTGGGGCTTGTGTTTTGAGCCGACGACTCAGTTCGTGCTCTACGTAATGGATGGCTTCGCGTTCCACTTGGTTACCCGCAGCATCGAGTAAAACAAAGCTATCGAGCGCATAACCGTGTTCGGTAGTTTGAATCTTGGCGTCGACGATGTTGTATCCCGAGCGCGCAAAAAAGCCGAGTAGACGTAAGAATAAATCGGCT
>JAZKFR010000021.1:27456-28779 GCA_040386295.1 Pseudomonadota bacterium
GGTCGAGCGTATAAACCATTACTTCAAGGCCGGCCCCCTCGCCGTGAATACGGGCTTTAACGACCGGTTGGTCGATATGGGTGCGGTAGTGTAGGGCGCTGGTATGCCAGGCGATTTCTTCTGCTGAATGACGCAGGAAGTAAGCGGTGTCTAGTTGTTTCCACAAACGTTCTTGCACTGCGTCGGGCAGCGCAAAGTAGCGCAATAAGCGCAAAGCTTCTTTTTGCCGTGCTTGCAGAATACCTTCCACCGCCGGTGCTGCTTCGCCGGAGATCAAAATACGTCGGCTGGCGTGATACAGCTGTTCGAGCAGCTGCCCTTTCCAGGTGTTCCAGACTTTGTGGCTGGTGCCCCGGATGTCGGCGACGGTAAACAGGTAGAGCGCCGTGAGGTGGCGTTCGTCTTTGATCAGCTGAGTGAAATTAGCGACGACCTCGGGGTCGGAAATATCTTGTTTTTGCGCCACCGTCGATAAGGTGAGGTGATGTCGGACTAGCCAGACAATCAAGTCGCTATCTTCAGCGTCGAGCTCGTGTTGCTCGCAAAATTCACGTGCGTCTACGGTGCCGAGTTCAGAGTGGTCGCCACCACGTCCTTTGGCAATGTCGTGGAATAAGGCGGCGATGTAGAGAACCCAGGGGCGCCCGAATTCGCTCATCAATCGGCTGCACAGCGGATATTCATGCGCGAACTCTTCGAGCGTGAAGCGGTGCAAATTGCGCATCACTTCCATGATGTGTTGATCGACCGTGTAGACGTGGAATAGGTCGTGCTGCATTTGGCCGACGATTTTGCCGAAGTTAGGCAGGTAACGCCCGAGGATGCCAAATTGGTTCATGCGTCGAATGACACGAATCAGGTCGCGCGAGGGTTGAAACAAGGCGATAAAGCGGGCACGGTTTTGCCGATCACGGCGGAAATCATCGTCGATTAAGGTGCGTGCACGCCATAAAGCGCGCAGCGTGCGCGCTTTGATGCCTTTCAGCGCGGGGTTTTGCAAGAGTAAGGAAAAACTCTCGAGAATCGCGCTCGGCGTTTCGTTGAAGACGTTTTCATGGACTGCGTCGAGCAGCTCGTGCACGTTTTGAAAGCGCTCGTTGATCGCTTCGGGGATTTGCTCGGGCGCTGGGAAAATCGCTGCGCCCATGTTTTGCAGCAAAATCGTGTTGATCTGCGTCACCGTTTTTGCCGTGCGGTAATACGCTTGCATCAGTTGTTCGCTGACCCGTTTGGTTGCGGTTGCTTGCAAGCCGAGTTGTTCGGCTAAGGCGGTTTGGTAGTCAAACAGCAATCTGTCCTCGCGTCTGCCTAGATGCAGATGCA
>JAZKFR010000021.1:28789-29127 GCA_040386295.1 Pseudomonadota bacterium
CCAGGGTAGTGGCAAAGCTATGAGCATAGGAATCATAAGATTTTAAGCCATCACAAACAATCGTTCCCTGGTAGATACCAAGCAATTTAGCAGCTGCCTTTGCACTGCGACCGGTTTGGTAGTCAAACAGCAATCTGTCCTCGCGTCTGCCTAGATGCAGATGCAGTTGTACGCGCAGTTGCTGCAAAAAGTGTTCGCAGCTGGCCAGGTGCTGCTCTTCTTCGTGTGTGATAAAGCCTTGTTCTGCTAGGTCGTGCCAGCGTCGGCCAAACCCGGCGGCGCGTGCAATCCATAGGATAGATTGCAAATCACGTAGTCCGCCTGGACTTTCTTTGCAG
>JAZKFR010000022.1:0-10444 GCA_040386295.1 Pseudomonadota bacterium
TCCCGGCGCCGATCAGCTTGCGCGTTAATCCAAATGTGGATGCCAAGACACACCCTTATATTTCGACAGGTCTCAAAGAGAACAAATTTGGCGTGGCTTATGAAGAGGCGCGCGCGCTCTATCGGCACGCTGCCAGTTTGCCGAACTTGCGGGTGCACGGGATCGATTGCCATATTGGTTCGCAATTACTCGATCCGGCGCCTTTTGCTGAGGCGCTCGATAAAATATTGCTTCTGGTCGATCAGCTCAGCGCCGATGGCATTAGCTTGCGCCACATTGATTTGGGTGGCGGTTTGGGCATTGCTTATCGTGACGAGGTGGTGCCCAGTGTCGCTTCCTATTTGCAACCGCTATTAGACAAACTAAAAGGGCGGCAACTCAAAGTCTTACTAGAGCCTGGTCGCCGCTTGGTGGGGAACGCCGGGGTGCTCTTAACCCGCGTCGAATATCTGAAGCCGGGCGAACTGAAAAATTTTGCGATTGTCGATGCGGCAATGAATGACCTGGCGCGTCCCGCGCTTTATGACGCTTGGCACGACATTCGCCCGCTTATTCCGCGCGCAGGCGCTGCACAGTCTTGGCAGATCGTCGGTCCGGTTTGTGAGTCAGGCGACTTCCTGGGACACGATCGTTTGCTAGATTTGCGTGCTGATGACCTCTTAGCGGTCATGTCAGCGGGTGCTTACGGTATGGCGATGAGTTCAAATTACAACACCAGGCCGCGTGCGGCTGAGGTTCTGGTTGACGGGGACAAAATGCACCTAGTCCGCCGTCGTGAAACGGTTGAATCGCTGTATGCCCTAGAAAGCTGCTTGCCAGACGCGACGCACTAGCAGTCAATAAACCTAATAGACCTTAATCGGTACAAATTGACACCCTGCCGAAATTTTTCACGGAACGCTGCTCATGACCCAACAGACGACCACTCCAGCTGACCAAGCCGCCATTTTGGCCGAGGCCTTGCCGTATATTCAACGTTTTCACGGCAAGACGATTGTCGTGAAATACGGCGGCAACGCGATGACCGACCAAAGGCTCAAGCAATGCTTCGCACGCGATTTGATGCTGCTTAAGTTAGTTGGGATGAACGTTGTTTTAGTGCATGGCGGTGGTCCGCAGATTGAAAGTTTTTTGGCGCGCGTCGGCAAAAAAGGCGTGTTTGTTCAGGGTATGCGCGTAACCGATGCGGAAACCATGGACATAGTTGAAATGGTGCTGGGGGGCCATGTCAATAAAGAGGTTGTCAGTTTGATCAATCAGGCGGGGGGGCGGGCGCTTGGACTCACAGGTAAGGACAGCCACTTTATTCGCGCACGGAAATTATTGTTACCGAATAAAGACCCTGCTGGCGCCCCGATCGATATTGGCCAGGTGGGTGAAATTGTTTCGATCGACCCTTCTTTAATCATGCACCTAGAAGCTGGTGGGTTTATCCCGGTGATTGCGCCGATTGGGGTTGGTGAGCACGGAGAAACCTACAACATCAACGCAGATGTGGTGGCCGGCAAAATTGCCGAGGTACTCAAGGCCGAGAAATTGGTGCTCCTGACCAACACGGCGGGCGTGCTCGATCAGAGCGGTAATTTGCTGACGGGGATCACGCCGCAGCAAATTGATGCCATGGTCAATGACGGTACGCTGTCCGGTGGCATGTTGCCCAAAATCAGCGCGGCGCTTGATGCCGCACGCCATGGTGTACGCCGTGTGCACATCATTGACGGTCGTGTTGAGCATGCGTTGTTGCTTGAGATACTGACCGATCACGGCGTTGGGACCATGATCCGTAGTGGCGTTTAATTCCGCTGCGCATTAGACCGGCAGCTTGTCGGATTGTTTCTTGTTGGCCTTGCATTGCCTCGCTCATGCGAATGAAGATAAATCTGTGCGCACGGTATTGTCATCTTGCGTGTTTTGCCGAGACCCCATAAGCTGCGGCGATAGGGGTGCCTAGGGATGTCTAAGGATGTCGGTTCCCGACGTGAGCCAGCCAAACAGGAAGCTAAGCAGAATACTCCGCATTAGCGCGAATCGGTTTTTAGAACAAATAGTCTCTAGGAGCGTGTCGTATGCTTTTGATCGTCGGTTACGTCATTATTTTGGCGTCGGCTTTGGGTACCTACTCCGTGCACGGAAGCCTTGCGGCGCTTTGGGTTCCGCTTGAATACATCGCGATTATTGGCTTGACGCTGGGTGGTTTTGTCGCTGCCAATGATATGAAAGTCATTAAAGCGACGGTGGGTGCGCTGCCTGGCATTTTTAAAGGCTCTAAGTATTCAAAAGCGCTCTATATCGATCTGCTCGCGATGCTCTTCGAGGTCTTGGCTAAGGTGCGTAAAGAAGGCTTGATGTCGATTGAGTCCGACGTTGAAAATCCAGAGCAGAGTCCTGTTTTTAGCAAATATCCTTCTGTTTCCAGCGACCATCATGTGATGGAGTTCATCACCGATTACCTGCGCATGATGGTTGGCGGCAACCTGAATGCGCTAGAAATTGAAAATCTGATGGACATCGAAATTGATACACATCATCACGAGGCCGAGGTGCCAGGGCATGTCGTCAGTAAAGTGGGTGACGCCGTACCCGCGTTCGGGATTGTCGTTGCGGTGATGGGTGTGGTGAATGTGATGGGTTCGGTTGGTGAACCGCCTGCGGTTCTCGGCAAGATGATCGGCGGTGCGTTGGTCGGCACCTTCCTCGGCATCCTTATTTCTTACGGTTTCGTCGCGCCAGTTGCTAGCTTGCTTGAACTGAAGGCTGCCGAAGGTTCAAAAATCTACCAGGTGATCAAGGTTGTGTTGCTTGCCTCAATGTCTGGCTATGCGCCCCCTGTCGCGGTTGAGTTTGGCCGCAAGGTTTTGTTTGCCGGAGATCGCCCGACCTTCTCCGAGCTTGAGGCGGATCTAAAGAGCCGTAAGGGCAAGTAATGCTGAGGCTGTTTCGTTTGCTGCTGGTCATGCCAATTCGCATCAAAACCGGCGCTTTTTCGCCTTCGCCTTGCCTTACTACGGCAAGCTTCTCGCCTCGTCTTCGTGCTTCGCTTCTAAGGCAAATGGGGATAAGGAGTTCGCATGGCTGATGACGTCCGCCCCATTGTCATCAAGCGCATCAAGAAATTCGCCGGGGGGCATCACGGCGGCGCCTGGAAAATTGCCTACGCCGACTTTGTCACGGCAATGATGGCGTTTTTCCTCCTCATGTGGCTACTCGGTTCGACTGCGAAAGGCGATCTTGCCGGGATAGCCAGCTATTTTCAGAATCCGATGAAGGTGTCCTTAGCCGGCGGCTCGGGCAGCGGGGATAGCTCCAGCGTTTTAAAAGGCGGCGGTGCCCAGCTGACGCGCAGTACAGGGCAGGTCAAGTCCGGTGATCTCAAGTCAAAAGACAAAAAAATCAATTTAAAAGCCAGCATGTCTGAGCGTTTGCGCGAAGAGTTCGAGGCGCGTGAAAAAGCCATGTTGGCAACGGTTAAGAAAAACATCGAAGAGTTGATCGAGAAAGACCCTGCGCTCAAACAATTCAAGAATCAGTTGTTGATCGACATCACCGACGAAGGTTTGATCATCCAAATCGTCGACGAGAAGAATCGTCCAATGTTTGACTCAAGCAGCACAGATTTGAAGCCTTATACCAAAACGATTCTTCACGAAATTGCTAAGGTGCTCAACGCAGTACCCAATAAAATCAGTCTTTCTGGGCATACCGATGCGGCGCAGTTTGTCGGCGGCGAAAAAGGCTTCTCCAATTGGGAATTGTCGGCTAATCGAGCCAATGCCTCGCGGCGAGAATTGATTGCGGGTGGCATGGACGAGAGCAAGGTTTTGCGGGTTATTGGTCTTGCTTCTACCGTTTTGTTTAATAAAGACGACCCATTCCATTCCAGTAATCGTCGCATCGGCATTGTTGTGATGAATAAACGATCAGAGGAAGCAATGTTGCAGGAAGGCCACAAAAAACCGCCTGAGGCCGACAGCACAGCGGTTAACGAGGAGCATCAATAGCTCATAGCATTTTTTCTGTGTATATCTTTACCCCTGCTCATTGAGGCTTTGCGAAAGGTTACTTGCATGTTCCGAGTCAATCAGTTTCGCGCTCTTGCGTTTGTTTGGAGCGTCCTGGCCACAGTATTAGCGGTCTTGCTTGAGCCTTCTTTGAACACCCCCTCGTTTTTCATCACCGTCTCGGCGCTTGTTTCGGGCTGGATACTTTTACCTTTCCTCAGCGCCTTGTTGCAATCTGGCGCCGATGAGCAAGACGCAGCACCGCACCCAGAGCAGTCAGCTTTGCTGGCTGAGGCTGGGCAAACGGTGCTCAGCTTTAGTCAATCCTTAACGCACCAATGTGCTAGCGCGCATGCAGAGCTTGTCCGCACACAAACGATTTTCAGCGAAGCGGTCGCACAAATTATCACCAGCTTCCAGGCACTGACCGATCAGTCAAAGCGCCAACAATCTTTAGGCCTCACCGTTATCAGCTCGCAGCGTCGGGGCAACTCAGACGAACACTCGGAAGGAACGGTCGATTTTGCTGATTTTGCCGAACGCACATCGGCAACCTTGCAAAATTTTGTTGATAACGTCGTACAGAGCTCAAAGCTGGGTATAGAGTTGGTCGAGCTAACCGAAGACATTTCAGGTCAGGCTGGTGCCATCCTCGGCATGCTGGGAGAAATCGAAGGCATCTCGAAACAAACCAATTTATTGGCACTCAATGCCGCTATTGAAGCAGCACGCGCTGGAGAAGCAGGCCGTGGCTTTGCCGTCGTGGCTGACGAAGTGCGCGATTTATCTGGTCGTACCTCGCACTTCAGTCGGCAGATCCGTAGCCGTGTGGACCAGATGCAAGATTCGATCAAGCACACCGAGGTGACGATTAGAAGCATGGCGGCACAAGATATGACCTTTGCGCTGACCTCAATGCGCGACGTCAAAGTAACGATGGAACGGGTAAAAGTCATCAATCAGCGCACACAAGCATCCGTCGTTGAAATGCAAGCGATTGCCGAGACGATTGATCAGCATGTCGGCCAGGCGGTCATGTCCTTACAAGTGCAAGACATGGTGACGCAACTGATCACCCATGTGAGCAAACGTTTAAACGCCTTGCAATCGCTCTCACACGAGCTTGAGCAACTGCCATCAGCGCTGCAAGGTGGTGCCGGCAACTATGTTGAAAGCGTGCGTGAACACCTGGCAATCATTCATTCGCGCCTGGAACAAATGGCGCAGGAAACTGAGCACAACCCGGTACAGCAAAGCAGTACAAGCGAAGGTGATGTGGACTTGTTTTAATTTTGGGGATTAAAAATGGCAAAGCTCATTCTCGCAGTCGATGATTCTGCGTCCATTCGTCAGATGGTTTCTTTCACGCTCAAAAGCGCGGGCTACGAAATCATCGACGCCGTCGACGGTGTAGACGGTTTGGAGAAAGCAAAAGGCAAAACAGTCGATTTGATTCTGACCGATCAGAATATGCCGCGTATGGATGGCCTCACGCTGATTCGTAGCCTGCGTGCATTAGCGCAATACAAGACCACGCCCATCCTCATGCTCACCACCGAATCGTCTGATGCCATGAAAGCACAGGGTCGTGCAGCAGGGGCGACAGGCTGGCTGGTCAAACCTTTTGACCCACAAAAACTGATTGAAGTGGTACGCAAGGTCATCGGCTAAACGCCCAGACAAGACAGCAAAGCCGCAACACAACACTCCCTGATCACGGTCAAAAGGATGCACATGGCCATTGACATGACACAGTTCTACCAGGCTTTTTTCGACGAAGCAGAAGAGCATCTGTCGACCATGGAATCGATTCTGCTGGAACTGGATATTGCCCAGCCTGACCCTGAACAACTCAATGCCATTTTTCGTGCGGCACACTCGATCAAAGGCAGTGGCGGCACCTTTGGCTTTACCGACATCACCGAAGTCACGCACATTCTCGAAACACTGCTGGATCGTCTGCGTAAAAACGAAATCACCTTACGCGCTGAAATGGTCGATGCTTTTTTAGCCGCAGGCGACGTGCTCAAAGGAATGATTGCCGAGCACCGTGGTGATGGCAGCGCAGATCGCGTGGCAGTGCAAACCGTTTGTGCGCGCTTGCATGCGCTCGCTGATGCAGATAGCGCGTCAGCATCAACATTACCGGTAGCACCCAAACCAGCACAAACGAGTGTGGCAAAAGACTCAAGCAGCACGACGCACTATGCGTATGAGATCAGGTTTATCCCGACTGAACACGCTGCCAAAGACCCGGCCATACTGCCGAACTTCCTGGAAGAGCTGCGCACATTCGGCACAGTGTCGGTCATCGCCAGCCCCGCTTTGGGAACTGATGCGGCGGGTTTATGGCATGTTCATCTAACGAGCGACAGAACACAGCTCGCCCAACAAATTAATGAAGCGCTCGACTTTATTGCTGACGCAGAAACTTGCCAGGTGCAAGAAGTCTCAATGTCGCTAAGCAATGCAGCAGCAGAAAGCGCCTACGGTTTTTTCGATGAGCCGTCACTCGCAGCACCCGCAGTAGAAGAAGCATTCGGTCTCTTTGAAGAGACGCCGGCACACACTGCACCGTTGAGCAGCGCAGCCGACGGCTACGGCTTCTTTGAGCCGCTTCCCGAAATTCCAGCGAGCACACCCAGTGTCGCAATCGTCAGTACTGCAGAGAGCACAGCAGCGCCGGCACCCAGCACGCAAAAAAACAAACCGGGCACAGCAAGCACAAGCAGCAGCGAAACCTCCTCAATCCGCGTTGGCGTTGAGAAAGTCGATCAACTGGTCAACCTCGTGGGTGAACTCGTCATCACCCAAGCAATGTTGTTGCAATGCGCCGAACAGATGCAGGAAGGCGCAGTACCCGAGCGACTGATGCACGGACTGGCGCAACTCGAACGCAACACGCGCGACCTGCAAGAGTCAGTCATGTCGATTCGCATGTTGCCCATCTCATTTGTGTTTTCGCGCTTTCCACGCGTCGTGCGCGACCTCTCGAGCAAGCTGGGCAAACAGGTCGAACTCAAAGTAAGCGGCGAAACCACCGAGCTCGACAAAAGCCTGATCGAACGCATTGCTGATCCCCTGACACACCTGATCCGCAACAGCCTGGATCACGGCGTTGAAATGCCCGACGCACGCGTTGCCGCAGGCAAACCAGCGTGCGGCACGATCACGCTACGTGCGGCACATCAGGGCGGCAACATCGTCATTGAAGTGGGCGACGATGGCGCCGGACTTAATCGCGCAAAAATTCTCGCCAAGGCACGCGAGCGTGGCTTATCGGTTGCCGACCAAATGACCGATCAGGACGTCTGGGCGCTGATTTTTGAAGCCGGCTTCTCAACCGCTGAGGCAGTCACCGATGTGTCTGGCCGTGGCGTCGGCATGGACGTTGTACGACGAAACATTCAAGCCATGGGCGGCCGGGTCGACATCGAAAGCATGCTCGGCGTCGGCACCCGCATGACGGTACGCCTGCCTTTAACACTCGCCATTCTCGACGGCATGTCGGTCGCCGTTGGTACGCAGACCTATATCGTGCCGCTCTCTTACATCGTCGAATCCTTGCAACCCGAAGTGCAGAACATCAAAACACTGGCCAATCAAGCCTGCGTCATTCGTGTGCGCGGTGAGTATCTGCCGGTGATTGCCCTGCATGAGATTTTTGGCATCACGGCGGCGACCACTGATTTTGCCCAGGGCATCATGATTGTTCTCGACGCTGACGGCACCAAAGCAGCGCTCTTTGTTGATGCGCTACTCGGCCAACATCAGGTGGTGATCAAAAGTCTCGAGCACAATTTCCGTCGCGTCGCCGGCATTTCGGGCGCGACGATTATGGGCGATGGACATGTCGCGCTGATTCTCGACGTTGCTGCCTTGGCAGCGATGGTGAAATCAGCACATCAAGCTTAATGACAAGAATTACTAAGGAGGCGCGATGGAAGCAGTGAGTGAACAAAGCTTAGGCAGCAAAGCGAGGCAGGGTGCCCAGGCCATGTCAGGCGAAGAGCAAGCGGTGCGCGAATATCTGACCTTTGTTTTAGGCGATGAAGAATACGCAATTGATATTCTCAAAGTGCAGGAGATTCGCGGTTACGAACCACCCACCATGATCGCCAACGCACCACCGTTCATCAAAGGTGTGATCAATTTGCGCGGCATCATCGTCCCCGTCGTCGATATGCGCATCAAATTCAATTTGAGCACTGCCGACTACACGCCTTTTACCGTCGTCATCATTCTCAACGTTGCCAACCGTGTGCTTGGCATGGTCGTTGATAGCGTCTCCGATGTGCTCTCTTTAATGCCCGAGCAGATTCGCGCCGCACCCGATTTTTCAGCAAGTTTTGACACGCGTTACATCATTGGCTTGGCCACGCTCGATGAGCGCATGTTGATTGTTGCTGACATCGCGCAACTCATGACCAGCCAAGACATGGAATTGATTAACCACGTTGCCGCGCATTGATCTTTGTTCACCGCTATAAAACAGGAGAGAACACACCATGCTGAACCTTGGAATCCGTTTGCTGAACCGGCTCAAAATGCCGCAAAAAATGCTCCTCATCGCAGCATGTTTTCTCCTACCGATTGGTTTCCTGCTGACCACGGACGTACTGAGCTTGAACGAAGATATCGAGGTTTCGACCGTCGAAGGGCAGGGCGCACGCATGCTCGACCCGCTGCGTCGGATGATGCAGTCGGTGCAACTGCATCGCGTCTTGTCGCGACAACTGAGCGATGGGCAAGAGGCGGCGCGCGGCCACATCAACGAGACGCGCAGCAAAATTAAAACAGCGGTCGAAGAGCTGGATCAATTTGACCGGGCGTTTGGTGCCGGCCTGAATACTCGTAGCGAATGGGGCGTCTTGAAAAACAGTTGGCAGTCACTTGAAGCAAGCGCAGAAACACTCTCTGTTGCAGAGAGCTTTCGCTTGCATTCTGAAGTGGTACACAAAATTCACGACTTCAGTGCTTTGGTGATGGATCACGCAAAAGTGACGCTTGATCCAGCCTTAGAGACTTCTTACCTGACCTATGTTTTTGGCGAGAACATGCTGGATATGACCGAAATGCTCGGCACTTCACGCTTCATTTCAACCAAGGCCGCTAAAGAGAAAAAAATCTCTTTGGATGATCGTCTGCTGCTCTCAGCCAAACTGCGCATGATTGAGCACGAAGGCAATAGTATTGATAACGGCCTGGAAAAAGTTGCCCAGGCTAATCCGGCCAGCAAAGCCTTACTGGCCGAATCGCAGGAGCAATTCAAACAGGCACGCACTGCGTATTTAAAGTTGCTGAGCGATGAAGTCTTGACGAGCGAGACATTTCACGTTCAGGAAGAAACGCTGTTTCGCTCTGGCACATTGGCCTTGGATGCCGCTTATCATCTCGGTGATGTCGCCGGCAAACGCTTCATCACACAGCTTGATGAGCGAACTGAGCATCAGCGGATAGATCGTTTGAAATCACTGCTGATCGTGCTTGCCACGCTACTCCTCGTTGCTTATTTTTTTATGAGCCTGCGCAAGTACCTCGTGGGCGCGATTGCTTTGCTTGATCAAGGCGCCAAGCGCATCGCCACAGGTAATTTTGCTGAAGCAATCACGATCAATTCACGCGACGAGCTGGCCATCATTGCCGCAGAGCTCAACACGGCGCAAACACTGCTGTGTGAAAAAATCTCTGCCGAACAGGAAATCGCCAACGCCAACCTGCGCTTACGCAATGCGCTGGATGTATCAACAGCCAGCGTGATGGTCGCTTCAACGGAAGGCATCATCGTCTACTGCAACCCGGCGGTACTCGAACTGCTGCGTGTGGCAGAAGCCGATATTCGCAAGCAACTGCCGCACTTCCGGGCGAACGAAGTGTTGGGTGCGAACTTCGATATTTTCCATAAACAACCCGCGCAGCAACGCAGTATGTTGGCCAATTTACAGGGCACGCATCGGGCGGAAATTCCGATTGGCGGACGTACTTTTGCGTGGACAGCGAGTCCGATTATCAATACGAATGGCGAGCGAATCGGCACAGTGTTGGAGTGGGTCGACCGGACGCTTGAGCTGAGCATCCAGAAAGACGTTGCTGAGATCATTCAGGCGGCAGCGCGCGGTGATTTTGCAAAACGTCTCGACACCTCGGTGATGCAGGGCTTTTTCTTACAGCTGAGCGATGGTATCAACAGCCTGCTTGAGGTGGTTGCCAAAGCGCTCGACGATATTGGCGAAGTCCTTGCTGGCCTGGCGCAAGGTGATTTAACCCACATGGTTGTGACGGATTACCAAGGCTCGCTCGGCAAGCTCAAAAACGATACCAACGGGACGGTTGAGAATTTGCGCGAGATTATCGGGCAAATCAAAACGGCTACCGATGCAGTCAATACCGCAGCTAAAGAGATCGCCATGGGTAACCAGGATCTATCGGCGCGTACCGAAGAGCAA